>NZ_CP109901.1:0-301102 GCF_033095805.1 Serratia sp. UGAL515B_01
GGGTTGCGGTGTTTTTAGAACGCCCTATAATGCGCCTCCACTGACCGGGAACAACGACTTCTTTATAGCAAAGCAGGTTGCCCAAGCAGGAAGCAGCAAGCCGGTGAAAATACCACTTCTTAATAAGAAAATGGCTTGACTCTTCAGCGGGAAAGCGTATTATCTGCCTCCCGCGTTACCGTGAAAGTTTCCGGTAACCAACGCTCTTTAACAATTTATCAGACAATCTGTGTGGGCACTCACAAGACGATATCCAGCTGCTTAGGCAGCAAAAAAATATCAAGTCTTGAAGAGTGACCAAGCAGTAATTCATGCGAATGAATTATTACGAAAGTTAATTTTCGAGCATCGCTTCACGAGTTGAAGCAAATCAAGCTTTTAATTGAAGAGTTTGATCATGGCTCAGATTGAACGCTGGCGGCAGGCCTAACACATGCAAGTCGAGCGGTAGCACAGGGGAGCTTGCTCCCTGGGTGACGAGCGGCGGACGGGTGAGTAATGTCTGGGAAACTGCCCGATGGAGGGGGATAACTACTGGAAACGGTGGCTAATACCGCATAACGTCGCAAGACCAAAGTGGGGGACCTTCGGGCCTCACACCATCGGATGTGCCCAGATGGGATTAGCTAGTAGGTGGGGTAATGGCTCACCTAGGCGACGATCCCTAGCTGGTCTGAGAGGATGACCAGCCACACTGGAACTGAGACACGGTCCAGACTCCTACGGGAGGCAGCAGTGGGGAATATTGCACAATGGGCGCAAGCCTGATGCAGCCATGCCGCGTGTGTGAAGAAGGCCTTCGGGTTGTAAAGCACTTTCAGCGAGGAGGAAGGGTTCAGTGTTAATAGCACTGTTCATTGACGTTACTCGCAGAAGAAGCACCGGCTAACTCCGTGCCAGCAGCCGCGGTAATACGGAGGGTGCAAGCGTTAATCGGAATTACTGGGCGTAAAGCGCACGCAGGCGGTTTGTTAAGTCAGATGTGAAATCCCCGAGCTTAACTTGGGAACTGCATTTGAAACTGGCAAGCTAGAGTCTTGTAGAGGGGGGTAGAATTCCAGGTGTAGCGGTGAAATGCGTAGAGATCTGGAGGAATACCGGTGGCGAAGGCGGCCCCCTGGACAAAGACTGACGCTCAGGTGCGAAAGCGTGGGGAGCAAACAGGATTAGATACCCTGGTAGTCCACGCTGTAAACGATGTCGATTTGGAGGTTGTGCCCTTGAGGCGTGGCTTCCGGAGCTAACGCGTTAAATCGACCGCCTGGGGAGTACGGCCGCAAGGTTAAAACTCAAATGAATTGACGGGGGCCCGCACAAGCGGTGGAGCATGTGGTTTAATTCGATGCAACGCGAAGAACCTTACCTACTCTTGACATCCACGGAATTTGCTAGAGATAGCTTAGTGCCTTCGGGAACCGTGAGACAGGTGCTGCATGGCTGTCGTCAGCTCGTGTTGTGAAATGTTGGGTTAAGTCCCGCAACGAGCGCAACCCTTATCCTTTGTTGCCAGCGATTCGGTCGGGAACTCAAAGGAGACTGCCGGTGATAAACCGGAGGAAGGTGGGGATGACGTCAAGTCATCATGGCCCTTACGAGTAGGGCTACACACGTGCTACAATGGCGTATACAAAGAGAAGCGACCTCGCGAGAGCAAGCGGACCTCATAAAGTACGTCGTAGTCCGGATTGGAGTCTGCAACTCGACTCCATGAAGTCGGAATCGCTAGTAATCGTAGATCAGAATGCTACGGTGAATACGTTCCCGGGCCTTGTACACACCGCCCGTCACACCATGGGAGTGGGTTGCAAAAGAAGTAGGTAGCTTAACCTTCGGGAGGGCGCTTACCACTTTGTGATTCATGACTGGGGTGAAGTCGTAACAAGGTAACCGTAGGGGAACCTGCGGTTGGATCACCTCCTTACCTAAAGATATTAGTTGAGTGCAGTGTCCACACAGATTGTCTGATGAAAAGTAATGAGCAAAAAACCTGTGGTATGGGTGGTTAAGTGCTGTGCGGTTTGTGGCTGTCAAGTGCAGTGACAAGTCACAATGGCGCTCGATTTTTCTTGAAAAATCTCACCTTTACCCGAAATTATCGAATCGGTGATTCGATAAGCAAATTTCGGGTCCCCATCGTCTAGAGGCCTAGGACACTGCCCTTTCACGGCTGTAACAGGGGTTCGAATCCCCTTGGGGACGCCAATTCGATAATGAGTGAAAGACATTATCACCGAATATCTTAAAGATGACTTTCGAGTCGTGTTTAAGATATTGCTCTTTAACAATCTGGAACAAGCTGAAAATTGAAACCTGACAGCTGAAACTTATCTCTCCGTAAAAGTATTGAGATAAGGACTAACCTGTCAGAGAGTCTCTCAAATGTTTGCAGCACGAACGATGGAAACATCTTCGGGTTGTGAGGTTAAGTGACTAAGCGTACACGGTGGATGCCTAGGCAGTCAGAGGCGATGAAGGGCGTGCTAATCTGCGATAAGTGTCGGTAAGCTGATATGAAGCGTTACAACCGGCAATACCCGAATGGGGAAACCCAGTGCAATTCGTTGCACTATCCTGTCATGAATACATAGTGGCAGGAGGCGAACCGGGGGAACTGAAACATCTAAGTACCCCGAGGAAAAGAAATCAACCGAGATTCCCCCAGTAGCGGCGAGCGAACGGGGAACAGCCCAGAACCTGAATCAGGGTGTGTGTTAGTGGAAGCGTCTGGAAAGTCGCGCAGTAAAGGGTGATAGCCCCGTACACTAAAATGCACATTCTGTGAGTTCGATGAGTAGGGCGGGACACGTGACATCCTGTCTGAATATGGGGGGACCATCCTCCAAGGCTAAATACTCCTGACTGACCGATAGTGAACCAGTACCGTGAGGGAAAGGCGAAAAGAACCCCGGCGAGGGGAGTGAAATAGAACCTGAAACCGTGTACGTACAAGCAGTGGGAGCCTTCTTAATGGGGGTGACTGCGTACCTTTTGTATAATGGGTCAGCGACTTATATTTTGTAGCAAGGTTAACCGAATAGGGGAGCCGTAGGGAAACCGAGTCTTAACTGGGCGTCTAGTTGCAAGGTATAGACCCGAAACCCGGTGATCTAGCCATGGGCAGGTTGAAGGTTGGGTAACACTAACTGGAGGACCGAACCGACTAATGTTGAAAAATTAGCGGATGACTTGTGGCTGGGGGTGAAAGGCCAATCAAACCGGGAGATAGCTGGTTCTCCCCGAAAGCTATTTAGGTAGCGCCTCGTGAACTCATCTTCGGGGGTAGAGCACTGTTTCGGCTAGGGGGCCATCCCGGCTTACCAACCCGATGCAAACTCCGAATACCGAAGAATGTTATCACGGGAGACACACGGCGGGTGCTAACGTCCGTCGTGAAGAGGGAAACAACCCAGACCGCCAGCTAAGGTCCCAAAGTCATGGTTAAGTGGGAAACGATGTGGGAAGGCACAGACAGCCAGGATGTTGGCTTAGAAGCAGCCATCATTTAAAGAAAGCGTAATAGCTCACTGGTCGAGTCGGCCTGCGCGGAAGATGTAACGGGGCTAAACCATGCACCGAAGCTGCGGCAGCGACGCTTAGGCGTTGTTGGGTAGGGGAGCGTTCTGTAAGCCGTTGAAGGTGGACTGTGAGGTCTGCTGGAGGTATCAGAAGTGCGAATGCTGACATAAGTAACGATAAAGCGGGTGAAAAGCCCGCTCGCCGGAAGACCAAGGGTTCCTGTCCAACGTTAATCGGGGCAGGGTGAGTCGACCCCTAAGGCGAGGCTGAAAAGCGTAGTCGATGGGAAACAGGTTAATATTCCTGTACTCGGTGTTACTGCGAAGGGGGGACGAAGAAGGCTAGGCTAGCCGGGCGACGGTTGTCCCGGTTTAAGCGTGTAGGGGGTGTGACCTGGTAAATCCGGTTGCATATCAACCCTGAGGCGTGATGACGAGTCACTACGGTGGCGAAGTGGTTGATGCCCAGCTTCCAGGAAAAGCCTCTAAGCATCAGGTAACACAGAATCGTACCCCAAACCGACACAGGTGGTCAGGTAGAGAATACTCAGGCGCTTGAGAGAACTCGGGTGAAGGAACTAGGCAAAATGGTGCCGTAACTTCGGGAGAAGGCACGCTGGCACGTAGGTGAAGAGACTTGCTCTCGGAGCTGAAGCCAGTCGCAGATACCAGCTGGCTGCAACTGTTTAATAAAAACACAGCACTGTGCAAACACGAAAGTGGACGTATACGGTGTGACGCCTGCCCGGTGCTGGAAGGTTAATTGATGGGGTTAGCGGCAACGCGAAGCTCTTGATCGAAGCCCCAGTAAACGGCGGCCGTAACTATAACGGTCCTAAGGTAGCGAAATTCCTTGTCGGGTAAGTTCCGACCTGCACGAATGGCGTAATGATGGCCAGGCTGTCTCCACCCGAGACTCAGTGAAATTGAACTCGCTGTGAAGATGCAGTGTACCCGCGGCAAGACGGAAAGACCCCGTGAACCTTTACTATAGCTTGACACTGAACATTGAGCCTTGATGTGTAGGATAGGTGGGAGGCTTTGAAGTGTGGACGCCAGTCTGCATGGAGCCAACCTTGAAATACCACCCTTTAATGTTTGATGTTCTAACTCTGCCCCATAATCTGGGGTGAGGACAGTGTCTGGTGGGTAGTTTGACTGGGGCGGTCTCCTCCCAAAGAGTAACGGAGGAGCACGAAGGTTAGCTAATCACGGTCGGACATCGTGAGGTTAGTGCAAAGGCATAAGCTAGCTTGACTGCGAGAGTGACGGCTCGAGCAGGTACGAAAGTAGGTCTTAGTGATCCGGTGGTTCTGAATGGAAGGGCCATCGCTCAACGGATAAAAGGTACTCCGGGGATAACAGGCTGATACCGCCCAAGAGTTCATATCGACGGCGGTGTTTGGCACCTCGATGTCGGCTCATCACATCCTGGGGCTGAAGTAGGTCCCAAGGGTATGGCTGTTCGCCATTTAAAGTGGTACGCGAGCTGGGTTTAGAACGTCGTGAGACAGTTCGGTCCCTATCTGCCGTGGGCGTTGGAAGATTGAGAGGGGTTGCTCCTAGTACGAGAGGACCGGAGTGAACGCACCACTGGTGTTCGGGTTGTCATGCCAATGGCACTGCCCGGTAGCTAAGTGCGGAAAAGATAAGCGCTGAAAGCATCTAAGCGCGAAACTTGCCTCGAGATGAGTCTTCCCTGGGCCTTTAAGGTCCCTGAAGGAACGTTTAAGACTAAGACGTTGATAGGCTGGGTGTGTAAGTGCAGCGATGCATTGAGCTAACCAGTACTAATGATCCGTGAGGCTTAACCTTACAACACCGAAGGTGTTTTGGATTTGAGAGAAAAGAGTCGGTTTTCAGCGAAAGTTCCGGATTGGTTCTGATGGCTGCACGCGAGAGAAGCGTGAGCGGTTGGGATGAAACAGAATTTGCCTGGCGGCAATAGCGCGGTGGTCCCACCTGACCCCATGCCGAACTCAGAAGTGAAACGCCGTAGCGCCGATGGTAGTGTGGGGTCTCCCCATGCGAGAGTAGGACACTGCCAGGCATCAAATAAGGTCGAAAGCCCCATGTGAAAGCATGGGGCTTTTTACTTTTCGTAAATAAATCATAATATTATTAATTAGTCACTTCCTTTGCTATTTTCAGACTGTGGTTGCTCCCGGTAAATGATTAAATATATCTAAGATCTTCGATTATTATATTCATAAAATCTTTAATTTTTATTTATAACCTAACATTTTCGTAGATAGTTAATATGACGGTTTTTTATATAGACCAGACCCTGTCTAAGAGAGGTGCTATGTCATATGATTATGATTTTCATGGATATTTATTTTTATTTATGAACTGAAAATTTAATAAGTAACCAGAAAAATCAAGCTGATAAAAAACAAATAATAGCCATAAGCGGCTAATCGAGTAGACTAGGTGGCAATTTATTCCGTAAGAGTATTTAAGTCATGTCTACTGAAAGCGCGTCATTAAAAAACCACAATACTTTTGCGCTCCCGGTCAACGCGGCGCATTTAGTTATTGCAGAACAAATTGAGATGATGATTAAGGCTTGGCAGAAGGCGCAAAAGCGCCAAGAGCCGTTTTTGGTCTTGGGGGAAGGAAGTAATGTCCTTTTCTTGGAAGACTTTGCTGGTACGGTCATTATCAATAAATTAAAAGGCATCGAGACTAGAGAGGAACAAGATGCTTGGCATCTACATGTCAGTGCAGGTGAAAACTGGCACCATCTAGTGAGCCATACGGTTAAGTGTGGAATGCCTGGATTGGAAAATATGGCACTGATCCCGGGCTTAGTTGGCTCTGCTCCGATCCAGAATATTGGAGCATATGGTATTGAGTTGCAGCAAGTATGTGAGTACGTCGATCTGCTAAACCTCAATACGGGCGGGATTGATCGTATGGATCCGCAACGCTGTGAGTTTGGTTACCGTGAAAGCATCTTTAAGCATGAGTTTAAAGAAGGCTATGTCATTGTGGGTGTTGGTTTACGGCTTAAGAAGCAGTGGGATCCGTTACTGAGTTATGGTGACCTTATTAAACTTGATCCACAGACAGTAACGCCACGGCAGGTATTTGATGCAGTGTGTGCGATGCGGCGCAGCAAGCTGCCCAACCCTCGTATTACAGGTAATGCAGGTAGCTTCTTTAAAAATCCGCAGGTAAGCGCAGAAGTTGCTGAGCGGATGTTCGTTCAATATCCTTCTATGCCGTATTATCCACAGGTAGATGGGCAAGTAAAATTGGCTGCTGGTTGGCTTATCGACCAATGTTCTTTAAAAGGTTATCAGGTTGGTGGTGCAGCAGTTCACTCGCAGCAAGCATTGGTGTTAGTGAATGCAAATAATGCCAGCAGTCAGGATGTGGTTGCCTTGGCAAGGCATGTGCGTAACACGGTCGCTGAGAGATTTGGTATTTGGCTGGAGCCAGAGGTGCGTTTTATTGGGGCTATGGGGGAATTGGATGCTGTAGAGGTGTTGTCATGAAGGATATCACAGTTCCTTTGAAGATTATCTCACTTCTAGCGGACGGCGAGTTTCACTCCGGTGAGAATTTAGGCGTACTTTTGGGAATGAGCCGAGCTGCCATTAATAAGCATATTCAAACTGTTCGGGAATGGGGTTTGGATGTATTCACTGTACCAGGTAAAGGTTATAGCCTACCATCCGCCCTCAACTTGCTAGACGCTGACAAAATACTCGGAATGTTGAAAGACAAGCGGGTCACTGTCTTGCCAGTTGTGGATTCAACGAATCAATATTTGCTGGATAGAATTAAGGAGCTGGTTTCTGGAGATGCCTGTATTGCAGAGTATCAGCAGGCTGGACGAGGGCGGCGTGGTCGCCAGTGGGTCTCGCCTTTCGGGGCTAATCTTTACTTATCCATGTTTTGGCGTCTTGAGCAAGGACCAGCAGCAGCCATGGGATTGAGTCTCGTTATTGGTATTGTGATGGCTGAGGTTTTGCAACGTCTGGGGGCAGATCAGGTACGTGTTAAATGGCCAAATGATTTGTACCTGAACGATCGGAAGCTAGCAGGTATTCTGGTTGAATTAACGGGAAAAACGGGGGATGCAGCCCAACTTGTATTAGGTGCTGGTATTAATATGGCAATGCGTGAAACCAATGCTGGTCGTATTGATCAAGGATGGGTCAATTTGCAGGAAGCGGGAATTAATATTGATCGAAATGAATTAGCGGCGACTTTACTTAACGAGCTACGTTTTTCGCTGCAACAATTTGAAATAGAGGGGCTTGCTCCGTTTATTTCTCGCTGGCGTGATTTAGACAATTTTATGGATCGGCCAATTAAACTTTTAATTGGTGAACAGCAAATTTTGGGTATTTGTCGTGGTATTGATCAGCAAGGGGCATTATTGCTTGAACAAGAGGGCGAGATTAAGCCTTTTATTGGTGGTGAAATATCTTTGCGTAGTGCGTAATGAATTCTAGAATTAAGAGAGGCCTTCGACCTCTCTTTTAAGTATTATTTTCTTAACCTAACAAACTCTACCGCGTGATTAGCACTTTTGGTCATAATTAAACTGGCACGCTCACGCGTTGGTAGAATGTTTTGCTTTAAATTCAATCCATTGATTTCTTTCCATAATTTTGTTGCAACACTAATCGCTTCTGTTTCGGAAAGTTTTGCATAATTATGAAAATAAGAATCAGGATCTGAAAAAGCACCCTGGCGGAATTTCAGGAAACGGTTGATATACCATGTCTGCAATAAGTCTTCAGGGGCATCAACATATATTGAAAAGTCGACAAAATCAGAAACAAATACACGATGGGGATCGTGCGGATAGTCCATTCCACTTTGCAGAACATTCAGTCCTTCCAAAATCAGAATATCGGGTTGTTCGATAACTTTATTACCGTGCGGAACGACGTCATAAATAAGATGGGAGTAAACGGGGGCAGTAACACGCTTCGCTCCAGATTTTACTTCTGAGACGAATTTCACCAAGCTATGTATATCATAAGACTGCGGGAACCCTTTTTTCGTCATCAGCCCGCGTTCATTAAGCACCTTGTTCGGGTGCAGGAAGCCATCAGTAGTAATCAACTCAACGCTTCGATGCTCTGGCCAACGGCTTAACAACGCTTGCAACAGGCGTGCTGTAGTGCTTTTGCCTACAGCAACGCTACCTGCGATGCCTATCACATAGGGAATACGCTGTCCGTCAGTACCAAGGAATTGTTCCAAGACGGCTTGGCGGCGCAAGTTAGAACTGATATAAAAATTTAATAGTCTTGAAAGCGGCAGATAGATCTGAGCCACCTCATCCAAAGAGAGATCCTCATTAATCCCTTTTAGTTTAACAATCTCTTCTTCTGATAACGTCAACGGTACCGAATCTCGCAACGCCGCCCATTGGGGGCGTTCGAACTGAAGGTAAGGCGTCGCTAAAGATTTATCTCTTTGTATCATAAGCCTAATTTTGCCTGTTTACGCAGGTTGGGAAAGGCGCTGGACGCCAAACTCAGATAATAAACAAGCTGCATATTATAGACAGGTTGGTTTTAGGCGTAGACTTTTTTAAAAAATGTTGTCGATCTGCATGATTTTATGTCAATAGTGCGAACCGGTGCTCAATTGATAAAAAACGCGTTGCAAAGCGACAACACTGACAAACAATACCGGTCAAGCTGTAACGGAAGTCTGGTTAATTGATAACAGGCGTTTATAGTAAATCGCTGTTGGGTAGTAGTAACCATCTGGCGCTGCGGCGTAATCTGGCAACTCACCAATATATTGGTAACCTAGAGAACGATACAGATGTTCTGCTACAGAGCCAGCTTGGGTATCGAGGTATAATAAACCTCTGCTTTGAGCCAAGGCTGACTTTTCCAATTCTTTCATCAGTTCTCGACCAATACCACTGCGGCGTGCATGGCTGTGTACCAAAAGTTTTTGTACTTCAGCCCGGTTGAGCCCATTAGGTTTTTGGCACAATGAGAGCTGAACCGTGCCAATGACACCACTTTCGTCCTTGGCAATCCATAGAAGCAGTTGTTCCTCAGCTAGTGCTGGGCACAGGCTATGGAAGTAGCTTGCAGCCTCTTCATGAGGGATTTTCGCAATGTAACCCACTGAAGCACCTTGTGTTATTGCATCGACAAGCACAGATGCCAGCTCTTTAGCATAAATAGGGAGTGCAGCTGCATTGATCCGAATAATATTCATTGCTCATTCTTACTTGTGAAAGGGGAAATGAAGGTAGAGCAATAAACATACCAACGTGGTGTCCCAGACCTAACGAAGTAACATTCAGGGATTAAGAGTGGCATGAAGTTGTGTCTCTACTGCCAGCAGTGCTCGCGTGCCGTTCAGGGAAACAACCCAATGCATCATAGTGCAACATTTGTCTCTTAGTGGTGCAATGGGGTGGATGATTTCTTGTGATGTTATTTAAGCAGGGTGATCCAAATGGCGAAATGCATGGGCGGCTCTTGCGAAAAATAGAGGGACGTACAAAAATGATACCTGCGACTGGTTACTAATTGTGCTATTTATCTGGCGAATTGCTGACTAACTGCTGGAATCGGCTGATTTATGAGCGATAGTGCATGGAACGCAATTTTTTTGTTGCATAGGTCGTCAGGTCTACCTAGAATGCGCAGCACTTGATGCCGGCTTAGCTCAGTAGGTAGAGCAACTGACTTGTAATCAGTAGGTCACCAGTTCGATTCCGGTAGCCGGCACCATTCAAGTAAGAGTAATTAAAATTAGGTGGGGTTCCCGAGCGGCCAAAGGGAGCAGACTGTAAATCTGCCGTCACAGACTTCGAAGGTTCGAATCCTTCCCCCACCACCAAATTCAATCTTGACAGTGCAAAACAGCATAATTGTCAGGATGAAGGTGAAAGCCTTCAGCAAAAATCGCGCTAGGTGGCGTTAAGTTGCCAGCACGAAGGGTGAAGAGCAAAGCGACGAACAATCCTTCTCTACACCTATAAATTCTGCAGAAAAGTCAGGTAGCCGAGTTCCAGGATGCGGGCATCGTATAATGGCTATTACCTCAGCCTTCCAAGCTGATGATGTGGGTTCGATTCCCACTGCCCGCTCCAAGATGTGCTGATATAGCTCAGTTGGTAGAGCGCACCCTTGGTAAGGGTGAGGTCGGCAGTTCGAATCTGCCTATCAGCACCACTTCTTATCTTCTCGCCCCTGATTTTCTTTCTGTTTCTGGATTCAACAGGCAAATGCCTGGCTGATGTGGTGATACCACCGATTTATCCGTGTCTTAGAGGGACAATCGATGTCTAAAGAAAAGTTTGAACGTACAAAACCGCACGTTAACGTCGGTACTATCGGCCACGTTGACCACGGTAAAACTACCCTGACTGCTGCAATCACTACCGTTCTGGCTAAAACCTACGGTGGTAGCGCTCGTGCTTTCGACCAGATCGATAACGCACCAGAAGAAAAAGCACGTGGTATCACTATCAACACTTCTCACGTTGAGTATGACACCCCGACTCGCCACTACGCACACGTTGACTGCCCAGGGCACGCCGACTACGTGAAAAACATGATCACCGGTGCTGCTCAGATGGACGGCGCTATCCTGGTTGTTGCTGCGACTGACGGCCCAATGCCTCAGACTCGTGAGCACATCCTGCTGGGTCGTCAGGTTGGCGTTCCTTACATCATCGTATTCATGAACAAATGTGACATGGTTGATGATGAAGAGCTGCTGGAACTGGTGGAAATGGAAGTTCGTGAACTTCTGTCTGCTTATGACTTCCCTGGTGATGATCTGCCAGTTGTTCGTGGCTCGGCTCTGCAAGCGCTGAATGGCGTGCCAGAGTGGGAAGCGAAGATCATTGAGCTGGCTGGTCATCTGGATTCTTACATCCCAGAGCCAGAGCGTGCGATTGACAAGCCATTCCTGCTGCCAATTGAAGACGTATTCTCCATCTCTGGTCGTGGTACCGTTGTTACTGGTCGTGTTGAGCGCGGTATCATCAAGGTTGGCGAAGAAGTTGAAATCGTTGGTATCAAAGACACTGTTAAGTCTACCTGTACTGGCGTTGAAATGTTCCGCAAACTGCTGGACGAAGGCCGTGCGGGTGAGAACGTGGGTGTTCTGCTGCGTGGTATCAAGCGTGAAGATATCGAACGTGGTCAGGTTCTGGCTAAACCAGGTTCTATCAAGCCGCATACCCAATTTGAGTCAGAAGTGTACATCCTGAGCAAAGAAGAAGGTGGTCGTCATACTCCATTCTTCAAAGGCTACCGTCCACAGTTTTACTTCCGTACAACTGACGTGACCGGTACCATCGAACTGCCAGAAGGCGTAGAGATGGTAATGCCTGGCGATAACGTGAACATGGTTGTTACCCTGATCCACCCAATCGCGATGGATGACGGTCTGCGTTTCGCAATCCGTGAAGGTGGTCGTACCGTTGGCGCAGGTGTTGTTGCTAAAGTTATCGCTTAATTGCTGATAATATTTGACGCAACATGCGCTAAAAGGGCATCATCTGATGCCCTTTTTCTACGCTGTGAACTAGAACCTATCTCATCAGCGATTTTGCAGTCATAATCATTGGTGAGATGGGCTCTTAAACCGTATTGAATGAAATGCGTCATAGCGTAAAACACCGAGATCCTGCCAAATGGCATTTTATCGGTTCGGTTTGCCTCGCATTGCGAGGCAAAGTTGTTTGTTCGAATCATTGTGACAGGTTGGTTTATGAGTGCGAATACCGAGGCTCAAGGGAGCGGGCGCGGCCTTGAAGCAGCCAAGTGGTTGATTGTCGCCGTTCTGTTAGTTGTGGCTATCGTCGGTAATTATTACTACCGTGATTTCAGCTTACCATTACGCGCGTTGGCAGTTGTTGTCGTCATCGTTGTTGCTGGCGCAGTGGCGTTGATGACAACGAAAGGCAAAGCCACCGTTGCTTTTGCGCGAGAAGCGCGTACTGAAGTACGTAAAGTGATCTGGCCAACTCGTCAGGAAACGCTACACACCACGTTGATCGTTGCCGCGGTAACTGCCGTGATGTCACTGATTCTGTGGGGCCTGGATGGTATTCTGGTCCGTCTGGTATCGTTTATTACTGGCCTGAGGTTCTAAAATGTCTGAAGCCCCAAAAAAACGTTGGTACGTCGTTCAGGCGTTTTCTGGTTTTGAAGGTCGCGTAGCTCAGTCGCTACGTGAACACATCAAGTTACATGATATGGAAGAGCTGTTCGGCGAAGTCATGGTACCTACTGAAGAAGTGGTTGAAATCCGTGGCGGTCAACGTCGTAAGAGTGAACGCAAGTTCTTTCCAGGCTATGTATTGGTCCAGATGGTAATGAATGACGCCAGCTGGCACTTAGTACGCAGTGTTCCTCGTGTTATGGGCTTCATTGGCGGGACTTCTGATCGTCCTGCGCCGATCAGCGATAAAGAAGTTGATGCGATAATGAATCGGTTGCAGCAAGTGGGTGATAAACCGCGTCCGAAAACGATGTTTGAACCTGGTGAGTTGGTTCGCGTCAATGATGGCCCATTTGCTGATTTCAACGGTGTTGTCGAAGAAGTGGACTACGAGAAGAGCCGCCTAAAAGTATCTGTTTCCATTTTTGGTCGTGCAACGCCCGTAGAACTGGACTTTAGCCAGGTAGAGAAAGCCTGATCAACTCATCAGTAAGACAAGAGGATTTGTGGCTTGTCATAGGCGCGTAATTGAACTACAATTTCGCGCCTTTTGTTTTTAGATACCTGCCTTTAGTGCGGGGTGAAACACGGGGAGCCTCTAAAGAGGCGATACTACCCATACGAGGAAATTTAAATGGCCAAGAAAGTACAAGCCTACGTCAAGCTGCAAGTCGCAGCCGGTATGGCTAACCCGAGCCCACCTGTTGGTCCTGCTTTGGGGCAACAGGGTGTTAACATCATGGAATTCTGTAAGGCGTTCAATGCTAAGACTGACAGCATTGAAAAAGGCCTGCCAATTCCTGTTGTTATTACTGTTTATTCTGATCGCTCCTTCACCTTCGTTACCAAAACTCCGCCAGCAGCAGTACTGCTGAAAAAAGCGGCTGGTATCAAGTCTGGTTCCGGTAAGCCGAACAAAGACAAAGTTGGTAAAGTGACTAGTGCGCAGGTACGTGAAATCGCAGAAACCAAAGCTGCGGACATGACTGGTTCCAACGTTGACGCGATGATTCGCTCAATCGAAGGTACTGCTCGTTCCATGGGCCTGGTAGTGGAGGATTAAGAGATGGCTAAGCTGACCAAGCGCATGCGCGTGATCCGTGACAAAGTTGATGCTACTAAACAGTATGACATCACTGAAGCTGTTGCTCTGCTGAAAGAGCTGGCCACCGCTAAATTCGTAGAAAGCGTTGATGTTGCTGTTAACCTCGGCATCGATGCTCGTAAATCAGACCAAAACGTACGTGGTGCTACCGTTCTGCCACACGGAACTGGTCGTAGCGTCCGCGTTGCCGTATTTACTCAAGGCCCTAACGCTGAAGCTGCTAAAGCAGCAGGCGCAGAGCTGGTAGGTATGGAAGATCTGGCCGATATGATCAAGAAAGGTGAGATGAACTTCGACGTTGTTATTGCTTCTCCGGATGCAATGCGCGTTGTTGGTCAATTAGGCCAGGTTCTGGGTCCACGTGGCCTGATGCCAAACCCGAAAGTGGGTACCGTTACTCCGAACGTTGCTGAAGCAGTGAAAAATGCTAAAGCAGGTCAGGTTCGTTACCGTAACGACAAGAACGGCATCATCCATACCACCATCGGTAAGGTTGATTTCGACGCAGACAAGCTGAAAGAAAACCTGGAAGCCTTGCTGGTTGCGCTGAAAAAAGCAAAACCATCTCAGGCTAAAGGCGTTTACATTAAGAAAGTTAGTCTCTCCACCACCATGGGTGCTGGCGTTGCTATCGATCAAAGCGGCTTGACTGCTGTAGCGAACTAATTACTTTGTAACTATCGCTTTGACTTGGGGTGAGTATTCGCCTAGAATCTTCGGCCCAAGGTTCTGCTGCTAGTAGAACAAAGTTTTTTCGGTTGGAGTCTGGCCTATCCAGACCTCCGTCCAAGACCGCAGGTGTGCTGAAAAGTACTTAATCCTTCCTGCGTAGACGGTGACAGAGCCTAAAGAAATTTTTTCTTTTTATAAAAAGAATGGTCTTTGCTGGATTCTGCTCACCGTGTTAAGCCGCTCGTCACTGCGTGATTATACAAGGTGTTGAGTGAAGTGAGTTCCGGGGAGTTTTCCCCGGCTAATCCAGGAGCAAAAAGCTAATGGCATTAAATCTTCAAGACAAACAAGCGATTGTTGCTGAAGTCAACGAAGTGGCCAAAGGCGCGCTGTCTGCGGTTGTTGCGGATTCTCGCGGCGTTACTGTAGATAAAATGACTGAACTGCGTAAAGCAGGTCGTGAAGCTGGCGTTTACATGCGTGTTGTTCGTAACACTCTGATGCGTCGCGTAGTTGAAGGCACTCCATTTGAATGCCTGAAAGACACGTTTGTCGGTCCTACCTTGATTGCATTCTCCCACGAACACCCGGGCGCTGCTGCCCGTTTGTTCAAAGAGTTCGCGAAAGCGAATGCAAAATTTGAGGTTAAAGCTGCGGCCTTTGAAGGTGAGCTGATCCCTGCGGCACAAATCGACCGCTTGGCAACGCTGCCTACTTACGATGAAGCAATCGCACGCCTGATGGCAACCATGAAAGAAGCCGCTGCCGGCAAATTGGTTCGCACTCTGGCTGCTCTGCGCGATCAGAAAGAAGCTGCATAAGCTGCTCTTTCTTAGCCCTTGCTAACGTATTTAAACTATTTCTGAATTTTAGGAACAATTGTCATGTCTATCACTAAAGACCAAATCCTGGAAGCAGTTGCTGCTATGTCCGTAATGGACGTTGTTGAGCTGGTTTCCGCTATGGAAGAAAAATTCGGTGTTTCTGCTGCAGCTGCCGTAGCTGTTGCTGCCGGCCCAGCTGAAGTTGCTGAAGAAAAAACTGAGTTCGACGTTGTCCTGTCTGCTGCCGGTGCTAACAAAGTTGCTGTTATCAAAGCAGTACGTGGTGCAACCGGTCTGGGTCTGAAAGAAGCTAAAGACCTGGTAGAAGCAGCTCCGACAGTACTGAAAGAAGGCATCAGCAAAGATGACGCTGCTGCTCTGAAAAAATCTCTGGAAGAAGCTGGCGCTTCAGTTGAAGTTAAATAAGTTTAACTTCTCAGAGTACAGTCTGGCTTAACAGACTGATGGCTGGTGACTTTTTGGTCACCAGCCTTTTTGCGCTGTAGGGCGTCAGTAGTGTTTCACACTGTTTGGCTACTGACTAACCACAATATTTCTTTCTATCGACGACTTAATATACTGTCCTCCCTGCTGCAGGCGAATCTGTCGCAAAAGGCAATGAAATGATTTAAGCGTGATAGAAACGAGTATTGCGGAAAGTGTTCCCACTTTCCGGTCGATAAAATGGTGTTGCATGAACTGTCCAAGACCGGATGGACAGAGTGGTTCGACTTTCCAGCGAGCTGAGGAACCCTAATGGTTTACTCCTATACCGAGAAGAAACGTATTCGTAAGGATTTTGGTAAGCGTCCACAAGTGCTGGACATACCCTATCTCCTTTCTATCCAGCTTGACTCGTTCCAGAAGTTTATCGAGCAAGATCCAGAAGGGCAGTACGGCTTAGAGGCCGCATTCCGTTCTGTTTTTCCTATCCAGAGCTACAGTGGCAATTCGGAGCTGCAATACGTTAGCTACCGTCTTGGCGAGCCGGTGTTCGACGTCAAAGAGTGCCAGATCCGTGGCGTGACGTATTCTGCACCGTTGCGTGTAAAACTGCGTCTGGTTATCTACGAGCGCGAAGCACCTGAAGGTACGGTCAAAGACATCAAGGAACAAGAAGTCTATATGGGCGAAATTCCGCTCATGACCGAAAATGGTACCTTTGTAATTAATGGTACTGAGAGGGTTATCGTATCTCAGCTGCACCGCAGCCCAGGTGTGTTCTTCGATAGCGATAAAGGTAAGACACACTCCTCAGGTAAAGTGCTGTATAACGCACGTATCATTCCTTACCGTGGTTCATGGTTGGATTTCGAATTTGATCCGAAAGATAACCTGTTTGTGCGTATTGACCGTCGCCGCAAATTGCCTGCGACTATCATTTTGCGTGCATTGAGCTACACCACAGAACAGATCCTTGAACTGTTCTTCGAAAAAGTTATTTTCGAGATCCGTGATAACAAGCTGCAGATGGAACTGGTTCCAGAACGTCTGCGTGGTGAAACAGCGTCCTTCGATATCGAAGCCAACGGTAAGATCTACGTTGAGAAAGGTCGTCGTATCACTGCTCGTCATATCCGTCAGCTCGAAAAAGACGAAATTCAAAGCATTGAAGTCCCGGTTGAGTACATCGCAGGCAAAGTGGTTGCGAAGGACTATATCGATACCAATACCGGCGAGTTGATTTGTGCTGCCAACATGGAGCTATCGCTGGATCTGCTAGCCAAGCTGAGCCAGTCAGGTCACAAAAGTATCGAAACGCTGTTCACTAACGATCTGGACCACGGTGCGTACATCTCTGAGACCGTACGTGTCGACCCAACCAGCGATCGTCTGAGTGCACTGGTAGAAATCTACCGTATGATGCGCCCAGGTGAGCCGCCAACGCGTGAAGCTGCTGAAAACCTGTTTGAGAACCTGTTCTTCTCTGAAGATCGCTACGATTTGTCTGCGGTTGGTCGTATGAAGTTCAACCGTTCTCTGCTGCGTGATGAGATAGAAGGTTCGGGTATTCTGAGCAAAGACGACATCATTGAAGTGATGAAGAAGCTCATTGATATCCGTAACGGCAAAGGCGAAGTGGATGATATCGATCACTTAGGTAACCGCCGTATCCGTTCCGTTGGTGAAATGGCAGAGAACCAGTTCCGTGTAGGCTTGGTACGTGTTGAGCGTGCGGTTAAAGAGCGTCTGTCTTTGGGCGATCTAGATACCCTTATGCCTCAGGACATGATCAACGCTAAGCCAATCTCGGCAGCGGTGAAAGAGTTCTTCGGCTCCAGCCAGCTTTCTCAGTTTATGGACCAGAACAACCCACTGTCTGAGATTACGCACAAACGTCGTATCTCTGCTCTGGGCCCTGGTGGTCTGACCCGTGAACGTGCCGGCTTTGAAGTTCGTGACGTACATCCGACTCACTATGGTCGTGTATGCCCAATTGAAACGCCGGAAGGTCCAAACATCGGTCTGATCAACTCCTTGTCTGTGTATGCGCAGACTAACGAGTATGGTTTCCTAGAAACTCCGTACCGCCGCGTGCGTGACGGCGTGGTGACCGATGAAATCAACTATCTCTCTGCTATTGAAGAAGGCAACTTTGTTATCGCTCAGGCGAACTCCAACTTGGATGATGAAGGCCGCTTCGAAGAAGATCTGGTTACCTGCCGTAGCAAAGGCGAATCAAGCCTGTTCAGCCGCGATCAGGTTGACTATATGGACGTATCAACCCAGCAGGTTGTCTCCGTTGGTGCTTCACTGATTCCATTCTTGGAACACGATGACGCCAACCGTGCCTTGATGGGTGCGAACATGCAACGTCAGGCGGTTCCAACCCTGCGTGCTGACAAGCCGCTGGTAGGTACCGGTATGGAACGTGCTGTTGCGGTTGACTCCGGTGTTACTGCCGTAGCCAAGCGTGGCGGTGTGATCCAGTATGTGGATGCTTCCCGTATCGTTATCAAAGTTAACGAAGATGAGATGTATCCAGGCGAAGCAGGTATCGATATTTATAACCTGACCAAGTACACCCGTTCCAACCAGAACACCTGTATCAACCAGATGCCGTGTGTGAATCTGGGCGAGCCAATCGAGCGCGGTGACGTGCTGGCAGATGGCCCGTCAACAGACCTGGGCGAACTGGCTCTGGGCCAGAACATGCGCGTAGCGTTCATGCCTTGGAACGGCTACAACTTCGAAGACTCCATCCTGGTCTCCGAGCGTGTGGTACAGGAAGATCGTTTTACCACCATCCACATCCAGGAACTGGCTTGTGTGTCTCGTGACACCAAACTGGGGCCTGAAGAGATCACTGCCGACATTCCTAACGTGGGTGAAGCTGCGCTCTCCAAACTGGATGAATCAGGTATCGTCTACATCGGTGCGGAAGTGACTGGTGGTGACATTCTGGTTGGTAAGGTAACGCCAAAAGGTGAAACCCAACTGACGCCAGAAGAGAAGCTCTTGCGTGCGATCTTCGGTGAGAAAGCGTCTGATGTTAAAGACTCTTCTCTGCGTGTACCAAATGGCGTTTCCGGTACGATTATCGATGTGCAGGTCTTTACCCGCGATGGCGTGGAAAAAGACAAACGCGCGTTGGAAATTGAAGAGATGCAGCTGAAGCAGGCCAAAAAAGACCTGACTGAAGAACTGCAGATCCTGGAGGCGGGCCTGTTCGCGCGTATCCACGCAGTGCTGGTTGCCGGTGGTATTGAAGCGGACAAACTAAGCAAGCTGCCACGCGATCGCTGGTTAGAACTGGGCTTGACCGATGAAGAGAAGCAAAACCAACTGGAACAGTTGGCTGAGCAGTACGACGAACTGAAATCTGACTTTGAGAAAAAGCTGGATGCCAAGCGTCGTAAGATTACTCAAGGTGACGATCTGGCACCAGGCGTGCTGAAAATCGTCAAGGTTTATCTGGCTGTTAAACGTCAGATCCAACCGGGTGACAAGATGGCAGGTCGCCATGGTAACAAGGGTGTTATCTCCAAGATCAACCCGATCGAAGATATGCCTTACGACGAAAACGGTACGCCAGTTGACATCGTATTGAACCCGCTGGGTGTTCCATCACGTATGAACATCGGACAGATCCTGGAAACTCACTTGGGTATGGCTGCCAAAGGTATTGGTGAGAAGATCAACCAAATGCTGAAGCAGCACCAGGAAGTTGCGAAGCTGCGCGAGTTTATCCAGAAGGCTTACGATCTGGGCGATGATGTTTGCCAGAAAGTCGATCTGAGCACCTTCTCCGACGAAGAAGTGATGCGTCTGGCAGAGAACCTGAAAAAAGGTATGCCAATCGCAACGCCGGTCTTCGATGGTGCGAAAGAGACAGAAATCAAGCAATTGCTGGAAATGGGCGGTATCCCGACTTCGGGGCAGATTACGCTGTTTGATGGCCGTACCGGTGAGCAGTTTGAGCGCCAGGTAACCGTAGGCTACATGTACATGCTGAAACTGAACCACTTGGTCGACGATAAGATGCACGCGCGTTCTACCGGTTCTTACAGCTTGGTTACACAGCAACCGCTGGGTGGTAAGGCGCAATTCGGTGGTCAGCGTTTCGGTGAGATGGAAGTGTGGGCGCTGGAAGCATACGGCGCGGCTTACACCTTGCAGGAAATGCTTACCGTTAAGTCGGATGACGTCAACGGCCGTACCAAGATGTACAAAAACATCGTGGATGGCGATCACCGTATGGAACCAGGCATGCCGGAGTCCTTCAACGTATTGTTGAAAGAAATCCGCTCGCTGGGTATCAACATCGAACTGGAAGGCGATTAATCGCTATTTCAGCGCTGGCTCCCGGCCTTAGGGAGCCAGAAGGTGGTTGTTCAGGTCACACGGGTATGCAACTTTATGCCCAATAGATTTCGAGCTGCAGCTCGAAAGATAAAGGACATCGTGTACCCAACAGGTTTAACTCCGACAGGAGCCAATCCGTGAAAGACTTATTGAAGTTTCTGAAAGCGCAAACTAAGACCGAAGAGTTTGATGCTATCAAGATTGCTCTGGCCTCGCCAGACATGATCCGTTCCTGGTCGTTCGGTGAAGTTAAAAAGCCGGAAACCATTAACTACCGTACGTTCAAACCAGAACGTGACGGCCTTTTCTGCGCCCGTATTTTTGGGCCGGTAAAAGATTACGAGTGCCTGTGCGGTAAGTACAAGCGCTTGAAGCACCGCGGCGTAATCTGTGAGAAGTGCGGCGTTGAAGTGACCCAGACCAAAGTGCGCCGTGAGCGTATGGGCCACATCGAGTTGGCTTCCCCAACGGCGCATATCTGGTTCCTGAAATCCCTGCCATCGCGCATCGGTTTGCTGCTGGATATGCCGCTGCGCGATATTGAACGTGTACTGTACTTCGAATCTTATGTGGTTATCGAAGGCGGTATGACCAACCTTGAGCGTCGTCAGATCCTGACTGAAGAGCAGTATCTGGATGCATTGGAAGAGTTCGGTGACGAATTCGACGCCAAGATGGGTGCCGAAGCTATTCAGGCCTTGTTGAAAAACATGGATTTGGAAGCTGAATGCGAGCAACTGCGCGAAGAACTGAACGAAACCAATTCCGAAACCAAGCGTAAGAAGCTGACCAAGCGTATCAAGCTGCTGGAAGCGTTTGTTCAATCTGGTAACAAGCCAGAGTGGATGATCCTGACCGTACTGCCAGTACTGCCGCCGGATCTGCGTCCGCTGGTTCCACTGGATGGTGGCCGTTTCGCGACCTCAGATCTGAACGATCTGTACCGCCGCGTAATCAACCGTAACAACCGTTTGAAGCGCCTGCTGGATCTGGCTGCGCCGGATATCATCGTGCGCAACGAAAAGCGTATGCTGCAAGAAGCGGTAGACGCTCTGCTGGATAACGGCCGCCGCGGTCGTGCGATCACTGGTTCCAACAAGCGTCCGCTGAAATCTTTGGCCGATATGATCAAAGGTAAGCAGGGTCGTTTCCGTCAGAACCTGTTGGGTAAACGCGTTGACTACTCTGGCCGTTCTGTTATCACAGTAGGTCCATATCTGCGTCTGCATCAGTGCGGTCTGCCGAAGAAAATGGCTCTGGAGCTGTTCAAACCGTTCATCTACGGCAAGTTGGAACTGCGTGGCTTGGCCACCACCATCAAAGCCGCCAAGAAAATGGTTGAGCGTGAAGAAGCTGTCGTTTGGGATATCCTGGACGAAGTTATCCGCGAACACCCGGTATTGCTTAACCGTGCACCAACCCTGCACCGTTTGGGTATCCAGGCGTTCGAACCTGTTCTGATCGAAGGTAAAGCGATCCAGCTGCACCCGCTGGTTTGTGCGGCCTATAACGCCGACTTCGATGGTGACCAAATGGCTGTGCACGTACCGCTGACGCTGGAAGCCCAGTTGGAAGCGCGTGCGTTGATGATGTCTACCAACAACATCCTGTCACCAGCGAACGGCGAGCCAATCATCGTTCCTTCTCAGGACGTTGTATTGGGTCTGTACTATATGACTCGTGACTGTGTTAACGCCAAAGGCGAAGGCATGGTTCTGACAGGTCCGAAAGAAGCTGAACGTGTTTATCGCGCCGGTCTGGCCTCTTTACACGCGCGTGTCAAAGTGCGTATTACAGAAGAGATCAAAAATACCGAAGGTGAATCTGTTCATCAGACCAGTATCGTTGATACCACGATTGGCCGCGCCATCTTGTGGATGATCGTACCAAAAGGCTTGCCGTACTCGATCGTTAACCAGTCTTTGGGCAAGAAAGCGATCTCCAAGATGCTTAACACCTGTTACCGCATCCTTGGCTTGAAGCCGACCGTCATCTTTGCTGACCAGATCATGTATACCGGTTTTGCTTACGCCGCCCGTTCAGGTGCATCCGTAGGTATCGATGACATGGTGATCCCAGCGAAAAAAGCGGAGATCATCGAAGAAGCTGAAACCGAAGTTGCCGAGATCCAGGAACAATTCCAGTCTGGTCTGGTCACTGCTGGTGAACGCTATAACAAAGTGATCGATATCTGGGCTGCGGCGAACGAACGCGTTGCCAAAGCGATGATGGAAAACCTGTCGGTTGAAAACGTGGTTAACCGTGACGGTGTGGTCGAGCAGCAGGTTTCCTTCAACAGCATCTTTATGATGGCTGACTCCGGTGCTCGTGGTTCTGCGGCTCAGATCCGTCAGTTGGCGGGTATGCGTGGTCTGATGGCTAAGCCAGACGGCTCAATCATCGAAACGCCAATCACAGCGAACTTCCGTGAAGGTCTGAACGTACTCCAGTACTTCATCTCCACGCACGGTGCTCGTAAAGGTTTGGCGGATACCGCACTGAAAACGGCAAACTCCGGTTATCTGACACGTCGTTTGGTTGACGTGGCGCAGGACCTGGTGGTGACTGAAGACGACTGTGGTACTCACAACGGCATCATGATGACTCCGGTTATCGAAGGTGGTGATGTTAAAGAGCCACTACGTGAGCGTGTACTGGGTCGTGTGACGGCAGAAGAAGTATTGAAGCCGGGGACGGCGGATATTCTTGTTCCACGTAACACCCTGCTGAACGAAAAATGGTGTGACCTGTTAGAAGAGAACTCTGTCGACAGCGTTAAAGTGCGTTCCGTCGTAAGTTGTGAAACCGATTTTGGTGTGTGTGCAAACTGCTATGGTCGCGACCTGGCACGTGGTCATATCATCAACAAAGGTGAAGCCATCGGCGTTATCGCGGCGCAGTCCATCGGTGAGCCGGGCACACAGCTGACGATGCGTACGTTCCACATTGGTGGTGCGGCATCTCGTGCGGCAGCAGAATCCAGCATCCAGGTTAAGAACAAAGGTAATCTGAAGCTGAGCAACGTTAAGTTCGTTATGAACGCGGCAGGCAAGTTGGTTATTACTTCACGTAATACCGAGCTGAAGCTGATCGACGAATTTGGTCGTACCAAAGAAAGCTACAAAGTGCCTTACGGTGCCGTAATGGGCAAAGGTGACGGTGCAGAAGTTAACGGCGGCGAAACCGTTGCTAACTGGGATCCGCACACCATGCCAGTAGTCAGTGAGGTAGGTGGTTTCATTCGCTTTGCCGACATGGTCGATGGCCAGACCATCACCCGTCAGACTGACGAACTCACTGGTTTGTCTTCTCTGGTGGTACTGGATAGCGCAGAGCGTACCGGTAGCGGTAAAGACCTGCGTCCGGCGCTGAAAATCGTTGATGCTAAAGGTGAAGACGTATTGATCCCAGGTACAGACATGCCTGCTCAATACTTCCTGCCGGGTAAAGCGATTGTACAGCTGGAAGATGGTATTCAGATCGGTGCGGGTGATACCTTGGCGCGTATTCCTCAGGAATCTGGCGGTACCAAGGATATTACCGGTGGTCTGCCACGCGTTGCGGATCTGTTCGAAGCACGTCGTCCGAAAGAGCCAGCGATCTTGGCTGAAATCAGCGGGATTATCTCGTTCGGTAAAGAGACCAAAGGCAAACGTCGCCTGGTTATCTCTCCACTGGACGGCAGCGACGCTTACGAAGAGATGATCCCTAAATGGCGTCAGCTCAACGTGTTTGAAGGCGAAATTGTGGAACGTGGTGACGTTGTTTCCGACGGCCCAGAGTCTCCACATGACATTCTGCGCTTGCGTGGTGTGCATGCGGTAACCCGCTACATTACCAACGAAGTGCAGGAAGTTTACCGTCTACAAGGCGTTAAGATAAACGATAAACACATTGAAGTTATCGTTCGTCAGATGTTGCGTAAAGGCACCATCGTTAGCGCTGGTGGCACCGAGTTCCTAGAAGGCGAACAGGCTGAAGTCTCACGTGTCAAGATTGCTAACCGTCAGCTGGCGGCTGAAGGTAAAATCGAGGCAACCTTCTCACGTGACCTGCTGGGTATCACCAAGGCTTCCTTGGCGACCGAGTCCTTTATCTCTGCAGCATCGTTCCAAGAGACAACGCGAGTTCTTACCGAAGCGGCCGTTGCCGGTAAGCGAGATGAACTGCGTGGCCTGAAAGAGAACGTTATCGTTGGCCGTCTGATCCCAGCCGGTACCGGTTACGCTTATCATCAGGATCGTATGCGCCGTAGAGCACAGGGTGAAACGCAAGTTGTTCAGCAGGTGAGTGCTGAAGAAGCAACGGCTAACCTGGCTGAATTGCTGAATGCGGGTAACCTGGGCGGTAACGACGACGAATAAGTCATCGCTATCCCTAGCTGCCGATTGAGCAGCGAATGACAAAAGCCCCGGCTATTCTAGCTGGGGCTTTTTGTTTTACAGTGCTGTAAAGCATAAAAAACGGGATAGGTATGGATACCTCAACAACAACTAATCACGCATCTTCCACTCGTAGCGATTTAACCTTACAAATGTTTACTGAACTGTTTGGCACGGCATACCGCTATAGCGTATAGCGGTATGCCGTGGGTTATCAGGTTGCCAGCGTTGTCGGTAGCGTTTTCACTCCGTTTATCGCCGTCTTGTTGGTCGAGTTTATGCTTGGCATTTGGTGGCGGCTTATCTGGCAATATGATGCCTGCTTTCAGCCATTGTTGGCATAAGAATGAAGCCTCAGAACACAGACTGAAGTCGTTTCGGATAGCACGAGCAAACAAGAAACCGGGAACGTGTGGAGTATCTCCACACGACCCGGTGTTGGGTTAGGCAAGGTTATCAAGAGAGGAGATAACCTTGGTTGGTTTCGGGTTTGATAACCAACATCGCCACTATAGCGATAATGATTTTTCGCACCAGCCTGCCTTTTTTGCTTTGCGTAGCATTCCTCACGCTATTGGGGGAGGTTTGTAATCGTTACAGGCGGTTGCGCAGCGCGTCCCAAATAGTCATCCCAATCCTTCCATACCGGCTGTAATCCGGCAGTTTGAATCGCCTGTGCCACCTGCTGAGGTGTGCGGCTGTCATGTGGTTCAAATTGCTCCAACTGGGGGGGAACATCGTCAGCGTATCCGCCCGGTTGTGTTTTCGAACCAGCGCTTACGCTGTTGATCGCCACCGGGATCATATGATCGCGGAACAAGGATGATTCCCGGGTTGATAATGAAATCTCAACATCTGGAGCGAGCAATCGGAAAGCGCAGATTAATTGCATCAGTTCCGGCTCGTTTATGAGGGAAGCAGGCTCAATACCACCAGTACAAGGTCGCAGCCGCGGGAAGGAGATCGAGTAGCGGCTCTGCCAGTAAGTTTGTTGCAAATAGAGCAGATGTTCCGCCAGCAGATAGCAGTCGGCACGCCAACTGCTAGAAAGCCCGATCAGCGCTCCTAAGCCGATCTTGTCGATCCCGGCGCGGCCTAATCGATCCGGGGTGGCTAACCGCCAATTAAAGTCCTGTTTTTGCCCGTGCAGATGGTGCCGTTGGTAGGTTGCAGGATGATAGGTTTCCTGGTAAACCAAAACGCCATCCAATCCAAGCGCTTTTAGCTCGACATACTCTTCCTGAGCCAGCGGCTGAACTTCCATCATCAATGAACTGAAATGACGACGAATAGTGGGGATATGCTGACGAAAGTAGTCCATGCCGACTTTACGCTGGTGTTCACCGGTAACCAGCAGCAGATGGTCAAACCCCAGTGCCTTGATTGCCGCGCATTCCCGTTCGATCTCTTCTGAGTTCAACGTCTTGCGTTTAAGTTGGTTACTCATTGAGAAACCACAGTAAGTACAGTCGTTGGCACACAGATTAGAGAGGTATAACGGTACGTAAAAACTCACTACGTTACCAAAACGTTGGCGTGTGAGTTGCTGTGCACGCTGCGCTAAAGGTTCAAGATAAGGTGTGGCGGCGGGTGAAATAAGCGCCATGAAATCATCCCGCGTGAGCTTTTCTGCATTGAGTGCATTTTCAACATCGCATATAGTTTTGCTGTTGATGCCAAGCTGGATATCATCCCAATTAAGCTGTTGTAAACGCTGATTAAAATCATCTTGCATCAGAAGCCTCCGTGTGGCTGAGGAAAGCGGTTAGCGGGCTGGATGCGACAGCGCTCCGTTGTTGGCTGCCTAGGCCAGCGCGGTAGGCTAACTCACCAGACTCAACAGCCAAACGGAAGGCCTGGGCCATTTTTACCGGGTCGCGTGCTACCGCGATGGCGGTGTTGACTAACACCGCATCCGCGCCCAATTCCATAGCCTCTAACGCGTGACTGGGTGCACCAATTCCGGCATCGACTACGACGGGAACCTTTGCCTGCTCGATAATGATCTTTAGGAAATCGCGGGTAAGTAGCCCTCGATTAGACCCTATCGGTGCGCCTAATGGCATCACGGCTGCACAGCCTACTTCTTCCAGCCGTTTACACAAAACCGGGTCGGCACCACAATATGGCAACACCACGAACCCTTCTTTAACCAGCGTTTCTGCTGCTTTCAGGGTTTCGACCGGGTCTGGTAGCAGATATTTTGCATCTGGATGAATTTCCAGTTTCACCCAGTGAGTTCCCAATGCCTCACGTGCCAGCCGAGCGGCAAATAACGCTTCTTCAGCGGTCTTGGCCCCAGAAGTATTCGGTAATAGCCGTACGCCCAACTGTTGCAGCGGTGTCAGAATGGCATCGTTACCGTTACGCAGATCGACGCGTTTCATCGCCATGGTCACTAACTGAGAGCCTGATGCTTGCAGGGATGCCAACATCAAATCTGACGAAGCGAATTTCCCTGTGCCGGTAAATAGGTGTGAAGTAAAAGTAGTATCGGCGATTTGTAGCATGTTAGCCCCCTGCAATCGCTTGAAATAGCAGAATATCATCACCGTCTTGCACGTAGCGGGTTGCCCAGTCTATACGTGGAATGATGACCTGGTTTATCGCCAATGCGGTGCCTGGCTGGTGGCGTTGCAATTGCTCAAGTAAGGCCAGTATGCTCAAGGGGTTTTCCAACTCCAGTGGTTGGTCATTCAGCATAATATTCATACCGAACCTCCACAGATGTTACAGGCAGTGGCTTTGCTCAGTTGTAGCGTGTGCCAGCTTTGCTGCTTGCCGTCGAATAATCGCAGTTTGCCGCTAAGGTAAGAAGGTAGGCCTGCCAACATTTTGATTGCCTCCAGTGCCTGGAGCGTACCAATAACACCAACGACCGGGCCGAGTACACCGGCTGTACGGCAATTACGTTGTGGTTCAGTTTGCTCGGGATAGAGACAGGCATAACAGCCCTGAATATAGGGAGGTTCAATAACCAGCAATTGGCCGCTGAACCCCACTGCGCTGCCGCTAATTAAAGGCACACCCGCGTTAAAACAAGCCGCATTAACTGCATGTCGGGTTGCCATGTTATCGCTGCAGTCGAGTACCAGATCGGCACGCCTAACGGCCTCACTCAGTCTTGAACCTTCAAGGCGTTGTTCCAATGCGATGCATTGCACCAGCGGGTTGAGTGCCTGTAAATCACGTTGTGCAAGTTGGGCTTTGCTGTTGTTGATGTCGGCAGTCCGATAGAGGATTTGCCGCTGCAAATTAGTGATATGTAGTTTGTCATCATCAGCCAACAATAAATTACCCACACCGGCTGCGGCAAGATACAACGCGGCCGGAGAGCCAAGCCCGCCCAGGCCGACGATGAGTACCGTCGCCTGTTTCAGGTTATGCTGCCCTTCGGGGCCAATTTCTTCGAGCAACAATTGGCGGCTGTAACGCAGAAACTCTTGGTCACTCTGCATTGCATGGTTCCTTACCTTCAATAAGTTGCAGCAACTGCGCTGTAGCAGCACGCCAGTTAGATGCTTGAGTAATGGCGCTGACTACGGCAACACTGCCAACGCCGCAGGCCAGTACGGCTGGCACTCGTTCAATACTGATCCCGCCAATCGCTACCGTTGGGTAATCTTGCAATCCGGCGAGGTGGCGTTTGAGTTCGACTAGGCCTTGAGGTGCTGAAGACATCTCTTTGGTTTGTGTCGGGAAAATATGCCCTAGCGCAATATAGGAGGGTTTCACGGCGATAGCTCTAGCCAGCTCAGCGTCATCGTGGGTAGAAACGCCTAAACGTAAGCCTGCTCGGTGGATTGCAGCCAGATCGGCAGTATCCAAATCCTCCTGCCCCAGATGTACGCCATAGGCATCATGCTTGATCGCCAACCGCCAGTAATCGTTGATAAACAATCTAGCTTGGTAACGTTTGCCAAGAGCGATGGCGGCAGCAACATCAGCCTCTACCTGTTCGTCTGTCTTATCCTTGATGCGTAACTGGATGGTCGTAACGCCAGCATCCAACAGACGGACGATCCACTCAATACTCTCAACTACTGGGTATAGGCCCAGCCTGTGTGGCGTAGTGGGGAAGGGAGGGGTGATTTTAATCATTATTAGTCTCCTCCTGGAGATTGGACGCACTGTGGTAAAGCTCGCTGCCCCGCGAGCGGAACTCAACAGACATTTTTTCCATCCCGCTTAACTGGACTTCCGCTGTTTCTGCCGCTGTCTGGGTAGCTGCATAGTCACGGACTTCCTGTGAAATTTTCATTGAACAGAATTTTGGCCCGCACATTGAGCAGAAATGAGCAATCTTGCCTGATTCTTGCGGCAATGTTTCATCGTGGTAAGCGCGTGCGGTTAGAGGGTCCAACGCCAGGTTGAACTGATCTTCCCAGCGGAATTCAAATCGTGCCTTTGACATGGCGTTATCACGGATCTGTGCCCCTGGGTGGCCCTTTGCCAGATCGGCAGCATGAGCAGCGATTTTGTAGGCGATAAGTCCCTGTTTCACATCTTCTTTGTTCGGCAAACCCAAGTGTTCTTTCGGCGTCACGTAGCACAGCATTGCACAACCGAACCAGCCGATCATCGCGGCACCAATGCCAGAAGTGAAATGGTCGTAACCCGGTGCAATATCGGTAGTCAAGGGGCCCAGCGTATAGAATGGCGCTTCGTGGCAATGCTCCAGTTCTTCGGTCATATTGCGGCGGATCATATGCATGGGGATATGTCCTGGGCCTTCGATCATGACCTGTACATCGTATTCCCAGGCTATTTGAGTCAATTCGCCTAAAGTATGTAATTCGGCAAACTGTGCTTCATCATTGGCGTCCTGAATTGAGCCTGGGCGCAGACCATCGCCGAGCGACAGCGCAACATCGTAAGCGGCGCAAATTTCGCAGATCTCGCGGAAGTGTTGATAGAGGAAATTTTCCTGATGATGGGATAGGCACCATTTGGCCATAATTGAACCGCCGCGTGACACGATACCGGTCAAACGCTTGGCGGTCATTGGCACATAACGCAGTAGTACCCCTGCATGGATAGTGAAGTAATCCACGCCTTGCTCGGCCTGTTCTAACAGCGTATCGCGGAACATTTCCCAAGTCAGGTTTTCTGCTACACCGTTCACTTTTTCCAGCGCCTGATAGATGGGAACTGTGCCAATCGGCACCGGGCTGTTACGCAGGATCCATTCGCGCGTTTCATGGATATAGCGGCCAGTGGAGAGGTCCATCACGGTGTCAGCGCCCCAGCGAGTCGACCATACCAGCTTTTCCACTTCTTCTTCGATTGAGGAACTCACCGCTGAGTTACCGATATTGGCATTCACCTTGACCAGGAAATTACGGCCAATAATCATCGGCTCAGATTCTGGGTGGTTAATATTGGCAGGAATGATGGCACGACCAGCAGCCACTTCCTGGCGTACAAACTCCGGCGTGATATTTTCCGGAAGGTTAGCTCCCCAATTTTGGCCAGGGTGTTGTTGGCGTAACACCTTGCTGCGAATGCGTTCACGCCCCATATTTTCGCGGATGGCGATGAACTCCATCTCTGGCGTAATAATACCGGCACGTGCGTAGTGCAGCTGCGTTACGCATTTACCCACCAGTGCTTTGCGTGGTAGCGGCAGGTTTTCAAAACGCAGATGATCCAATCCTTCATCCGCCAGCCGCTGTTGAGTGAAACCAGAGCTAACGCCGGTTAACGTTTGTGTATCCGCACGCTCAGCGATCCAGCCCGCGCGTATTTTTTTCAGGCCATGGTGAACATCCAGAGTCTGTTGCGGATCGCCATAAGGACCAGAGGTATCGTATACCTGAATGGCTTCATTCTGTTCGTACAGTGGATAGTCTTTACTGCCACCAATCAGCGTTGGGCTAAGCTGAATTTCCCGCATTGGGACCTGTATGTCGCTTCGCGATCCTGCAAGATAAATACGACGAGAATTGGGGGATGTCACACCTTGCAGAGAGGCAATGAAAGACTGCGCATCATCGCGCTGTTCTTTACGGGAACGGGTTTTTTTCACAGTAGACATAGCAAATTCCTATCAGTGTGGTGATGTTCGGAAAATTGCTTGTCTGGAGCTCGGAGGGAGTAATGGTGTTGGCCGGTGAGGCAGAGGGCCCTTTGGTGGGCATTGCACCTATGGCGATAAATTACTCTTGTTCCCTTCGCGGGTATTAACCCGATCAGGTTCCGCGGATCCCGAATTAACGGTCTCAGCCTGGCCGATTTAATGGAAAATCAACGCTAGGCACTCCGACAAGAGCACTCAGTATAGAAGGGAGAATAAAAACTACAAGCTTGCCCTTCATCTTTCACACTGCAGTTGTGCTGCAGTGCAAAAGATATTGGGCAAAGTGTAAATCAGGCAGGATGTTGCGCCGTTCCTGTATTAGTTGCGTCGGGATTTCCCTGTTGCCAGGTTTCTGCAGCGAGCTGAATTAACTGATCTTCCAATGCAAAACGTGAAGCCAGCGCTTCGCCGACATTCGACAATGCTTGATTGAGTTCTTGCAACACATTCTGATCGAGTTCGATTTCGCTAAAGCGATCGTGAAATTCCATCACGCTTTCAGTATTGGCTTGTAACTTGGGGTAAAACTTGGTGGCCAGTGCCATTTTGGGGCTGGCAGAACCTTCTACTTGTTTGATAATTTTGCCATAGATGTGAAAATGCCCGGCAGAAAGATAATCCACCAGATGATAGCAAAAGTTATCGAGCGCTTTTTCATTCAGCGGTTTATGCTTTTCTTTGTTGGGTTTTATGCCGGCTAAGGTGCAATAGGCGATCAGCAACTGTTTACGTGCTTGTAGCCATTGATCGACTAATTCGTTACTGCCACCAACGCGTTGAGTCAGGCTTTCCAGTCGGTTGAGCATAGTTGACTCCGTAGTAATAGAAAGACACGGTAAGTTATTAAAATGTAACAAGCCCATCTCTAGATTGCCAGTGAAGCAGAGGTTGTGCAACAACATATGGAACTTGCGTTAACGGGTAATGAAAATGGCTGGTGGATCATCAGCCATGAAAGCAAAATTTGGTTACCAAATGGTGAACTTCCGTTTGGTTCTTCCGCATCATTTTCACTCCAGGGCCAATTGACACGCCAGATTGGCGAATGGGAAGGCGCAACCGTTTGGTTGATACGCAAGTTAATGCCGAGTGATATGGGCTCGGTGAGACAATTGCTCGATCTTGATCGCGGCCTTTTCCAACTGGCCGGGCGCGGTGTGCAATTGGCAGATTTTTATCGTTCGCATAAGTTCTGTGGTTATTGCGGACACGAAATGCATCTTAGCCGTACCGAGAGTGCCTGCCTGTGTAATCACTGTCGTGAACGTTACTACCCGCAGATTGCGCCCTGCGTGATTGTCGCTATTCGTCGTCAGGATGAGATCCTGCTGGCTCAACACGTTCGCCATCGTGGAGGCATACATACGGTACTGGCAGGGTTTGTGGAGGTTGGCGAAACGCTGGAACAAGCTGTGGCGCGTGAAGTCATGGAAGAGAGCAATATTGCTATCACCAATCTGCGTTACGTGACTTCCCAGCCTTGGCCGTTCCCGCATTCATTGATGATGGCATTCATGGCCGATTATCACAGCGGAGAAGTGCGTCACGATCCGAAAGAGTTACTTAATGCGGGTTGGTATCGTTATGATCAACTACCGATGTTACCGCCGCCAGGTACCGTGGCGCGTCGTCTGATAGAGGACACGGTGGCGCTGTGCCGGGCAGAATAAGGTACAATGGCGGCAGATTATCAAGGGAGCCCAATAATGAATGAGTTGAAGAACGATCGCTACCTGCGTGCCTTACTGCGCCAGCCGGTGGATATTACCCCTGTATGGATGATGCGCCAGGCCGGTCGTTACTTGCCGGAGTATAAGGCTACCCGTGCGCAGGCCGGTGATTTTATGTCATTGTGCAAAAATGCCGAGCTGGCGTGTGAAGTGACATTACAACCACTGCGTCGCTATGCGCTGGATGCCGCTATTCTGTTCTCAGATATCCTCACTATTCCTGATGCCATGGGGCTTGGGCTCTATTTTGAGGCAGGCGAGGGGCCACGTTTTTCAGCCCCGATCACTTGCCGTGCAGATGTTGAAAAACTGCCGCTGTTTGATCCGGAAGATGAACTGGGCTATGTGATGAATGCTGTTCGTACCATTCGTCGCGAGCTCAAAGGGGAAGTGCCCTTGATTGGTTTCTCCGGTAGCCCGTGGACACTGGCCACCTATATGGTTGAGGGGGGCAGCAGTAAGGCGTTCACCAAGCTGAAAAAAATGATGTACGCTGAGCCACAGACGCTTCATCTGTTGTTGGACAAGCTGGCGGACAGCGTCATTCTCTATCTCAATGCCCAGATCAGAGCCGGAGCGCAGTCCGTGATGGTGTTTGATACCTGGGGTGGCGTGTTGACGGGCCGTGATTACCGTGAGTTTTCTTTGCACTACATGCATAAAATCGTTGATGGTTTGCTGCGTGAAAACGATGGGCGCCGGGTTCCGGTGACCCTGTTCACCAAAGGGGGAGGCCAATGGCTGGAGGCTATGGCGGCCACTGGTTGTGATGCGCTGGGTTTGGATTGGACAACCGATATTGCTGATGCTCGTCACCGTGTTGGCGACAAAGTTGCGTTACAAGGTAATATGGACCCTTCCATGTTGTATGCTGCACCGCAACGCATCGAACAGGAGGTAGAAACTATTCTGGCTGGTTTTGGCCACGGTGAAGGTCATGTCTTTAACCTTGGGCACGGAATTCATCAGGATGTGCCACCTGAGCATGCGGGTGCATTTGTTGACGCAGTTCATGCGCTTTCGGCTAAATACCACCGTTGAACCTTTGGAGAGACGCAGTGATAGACACACAGGCTCTGCGTACGGAACAACAACTGCGTGCAGGAGAAATCATCCGTCATGATGATTTTTTGCAAAATCCGCCAGCATATATTGCCGGTGCGGATGTTGGATTTGAACAGGAAGGCTCGGTAACGCGTGCTGCTATTGCTATCTTGCGTTACCCTTCGCTGGAACTGGTGGAATATCGTATAGCGCGTATTAATACCTGCATGCCTTATATCCCAGGTTTTCTCTCGTTTCGCGAGTATCCAGCGTTGCTTGCCGCTTGGGAGCAACTAGAACGTAAACCCGATCTTGTTTTTGTTGATGGGCACGGTATCTCTCACCCAAGGCGTTTAGGGGTTGCAAGCCACTTTGGTCTGCTGGTGGATGTACCAACCATTGGCGTTGCGAAAAAACGCTTATGCGGTGAGTTTTCCCCATTGGACGCCGCCGCCGGTGCGTTAACAGTGTTGGAAGATAAGGGCGAGCAACTGGGATGGGTATGGCGCAGCAAAGCACGCTGTAACCCACTTTTTATCTCGACGGGGCACCGTGTTGGTGCCGTAAGTGCTTTGGCCTGGGTGCAGCATTGTATGGCCGGTTATCGCTTGCCAGAACCCACCCGTTGGGCTGATGCTATCGCTTCACACCGTCCTGCTTTTGTGCGCTGGTTACAGCAGCATCCAGAGGTGTCGCAATGAATGATTTCGGGTACACTGCGCGGCAGATAACGAGTAAGAGAGTAGACAATGCTACGTAACCCAATTCATTTACGCTTGGAAAAGCTGGAAAGCTGGCAACATTTGACCTTTATGGCCTGTCTGTGCGAGCGTATGTACCCGAATTACCAGATGTTCTGCCTGCAAACGGAGTTTGGCGATCCGGCGGTTTATCGTCGTATTCTGGATCTGATATGGGAGACGTTGGTGGTGAAAGACGCTAAGGTCAATTTTGACAGTCAACTGGAAAAGTTGGAAGAAGCGATCCCGTCGGCTGACGATTACGATCTTTACGGTGTCTATCCGGCAATAGATGCTTGTATTGCATTGGGAGAACTGATCCATTCACGCCTCAGTGGCGAGACGTTGGAACACGCTATCACTATCAGCGAAACGTCAATTCGCACTGTGGCAATGTTGGAAATGACTCAGGCCGGTAAAGAAATGACCGATGAAGAACTGAAAATTCTGCCTGCCGTTGAGGAAGAATGGGACATTCAATGGGAAATTTTCCGCCTGTTGGCTGCCTGTGAAGAACGTGATCTGGATTTGATCAAAGGGTTACGATCTGACCTGCGTGAGGCTGCGGTAAGTAATATTGGGATAAATTTAACGCAATAACGCAATAAAACGTGATTTAACGTCTGATTTGTCGTGCCTTAAGGCTTCACATCCGCACCCTGTCTGGTCTACATTTGGGGGGCGAAAAAAAAGTGGCTATCGGTGCGTGTATGCAGGAGAGTGCTGTCCATCGGCATATCCGTCGCACTCGATGCTTTGCAAACGATAAACACACTGTAAGGATAAGTTATGAACAAGACTCAACTGATTGATGTAATCGCGGACAAGGCTGACCTTTCCAAAGCTCAAGCTAAACTGGCTCTGGAATCCACCCTGACTGCTATTACTGAGTCTCTGAAAGAAGGTGATGCAGTGCAATTAGTTGGTTTCGGTACTTTCAAGGTAAACCATCGTAGCGAGCGCACTGGCCGCAACCCACAAACTGGTAAAGAAATCAAAATCGCAGCTGCCAATGTGCCTGCATTCGTATCAGGTAAAGCTCTGAAAGACGCGGTTAAGTCCTAATCGCGTGTTATTAAAATGTTTAAACAGGGGGGCGATGGTGCCCCTTTTGTTTATCCAACGGGCGCTCATAATGGCTGTTGTTGTCAGTGGTTTGAGCGCCTGTAGTTTTCGCTCGTCTACACCTTCTTTTAGCGCCACGGGTTTTGTTGCCGATCAGGGTGTTGTACGAATATGGCGAAGAGATGACAGGCAGCAGCGCCCTTCGGTACTGATGAGTGTCTATAGTCCTTATCGTGGGCCAGGGACAATCTCAACGTTGTACGAATATCACAATGGTGTGCTGTACCAGATCAAACGTACCGATGCGGATGGTGATCGCGATTCTATTCAACTTCGTTTCACAGAAAATGGCACGGTCAGTTTTATGCAGCGTCAGTTGGCTACCCAACGCCAAAAGTTGTCCAGTGATGATATCGCACTCTACCGCTATCAGGCTCGTCGTATTCTGGAAGTGAGTAACGTGCTTAATGCAGGCCGCGTGAGGTTGCTGCAGGGACATTGGCAGCAAGGGGAAGTCAAGTTGTGCAATGGTGAAACGGTCAAGCCGGATTTTGATAAGCAGGCCGAGGCTTTAGTCGAACGGCGAGCGGCTAAAAGTCGCCAACCGGTTAGTCTTGCCTGGCTGGATGGGCCTGAAGGACGAGAGTTGCTGTTGGTTTCTAATGATGACTTTTGCCGTTGGGAGCCGACGCAAGGTACGCTATAGAAACGCCAACCAACAAAAGGCCCTACGTACAGAGCCTCTTGTATCGAGACGATAGCTTACTTTTCTCGGGCGATAGCGCGGTAGCCAATATCTTTGCGGCAGAAACTGCCTTGCCACCTAATCCCTTCCGCTAACAGATAAGCCTGCTTTTGTGCTGCTGCGACAGTTTTACCCAATGCGGTTACGCAAAGCACGCGCCCACCGCTGGTTACCACCTGGTTTCCCTGTATCCGTGTACCTGCATGAAAGACTTTCTCATCAGCATTTTCCTGCTGTGGCAAACCTTCAATCACATCGCCTTGGTGGTACTCCCCAGGATAACCGCCTGCGGCCAAGACAACACCGAGGGAAGGACGTTCGTCCCACTCAGAGGTTTTCTCAGCGAGTTTGCCTTCGGCTCCTGCCAGACAGAGCTCCACTAGATCTGAACGCAGGCGCAGCATGATCGGCTGAGTTTCAGGATCGCCAAAGCGACAGTTGAACTCAATAACCTTAGGCTGGCCATCTTCGGTAATCATCAGGCCAGCATAAAGGAAGCCGACATAAGTATTGCCTTCTGCCGCCATGCCGCGCACAGTTGGCCAAATCACCTGTTCCATCACGCGCTGGTGGATCTCGTCAGTGACTACCGGCGCCGGTGAATACGCTCCCATACCACCAGTATTAGGGCCGTGATCGCCATCACCGACACGTTTATGATCTTGGCTGGTTGCCATGGGAATGACATTCTCGCCATCCACCATAACGATGAAGCTAGCCTCTTCACCTTCAAGGAATTCCTCAATCACGATGCGATGCCCAGCCTGACCAAATGCATTGCCCGCCAGCATATCTTGGATGGCGTCCTCGGCTTCTTGCAGCGTCATGGCAACGATCACCCCTTTACCTGCGGCCAGACCGTCTGCTTTGATCACAATGGGCGCACCTTTACTGCGTACATATGCCAATGCAGGTTCTACTTCGGTAAAGTTTTGGTACTCGGCGCTTGGGATTGCGTGGCGGGCCAGGAAGTCTTTGGTAAAGGCTTTGGAACCTTCAAGCTGGGCAGCAGCTTGCGAAGGACCGAAGATTTTCAACCCTTCAACCTGGAAGGCATCGACGATGCCCATAACCAATGGTGCTTCAGGACCGACGATAGTGAGTTCGATTGCGTTAGCTTTGGCAAAGGCGATCAATGCGGGAATATCTGTGGGTGCGATATCGACATTGATCAGATTAGCTTCCAGTGCGGTACCTGCGTTACCCGGCGCAACGTAAACGTTATCCGCTAGTGGCGATTGGGCGGCTTTCCAGGCTAACGCATGTTCGCGTCCGCCGTTGCCGATAATCAGAATATTCATCAGGGGCTCCATAAACGACGTGCGTGTCTGCCACGCACGTAGCAAAAAGGATTAGTGGCGGAAGTGACGCATGTCGGTGAAGATCATCGCAATGCCATGCTCATTAGCTGCTGCAATCACTTCATCGTCACGAATCGACCCACCCGGCTGGATCACGCAGGTAATACCCACCGCAGCTGCAGCGTCAATACCGTCACGGAACGGGAAGAAGGCGTCTGATGCCATCGCGGAGCCTTTCACTTCCAGACTTTCGTCTGCGGCCTTGATACCGGCAATTTTTGCTGAATATACGCGGCTCATTTGACCCGCCCCGATGCCGATGGTCATGTTATCGCGTGCATAAACGATAGCGTTGGATTTGACGAATTTGGCGACTTTCCAGCAGAACAGCGCATCACGCAGCTCTTGAGCGGTGGGTTGACGTTCGGACACCACACGTAAGGCAGTTTCAGTCACCATACCCAGATCGCGGTCTTGTACCAACAAACCGCCATTGACGCGTTTAAAATCCAGCCCGCGAATGCGTTGTTGCCATTGGCCACAGAGCAGCACGCGTACGTTCTGCTTAGCCGCCAGCAAAGAACGTGCTTCGTTACTGATACCGGGTGCGATGATCACTTCAACAAATTGACGGCTGATGATCGCTTTCGCTGTTTCTTTATCCAACTCACGGTTGAAAGCAATGATACCGCCAAATGCGGAGGTTGGATCGGTTTGGTAGGCACGGTTATAGGCTGCCAAGAGATTTTCACCGATTGCTACACCACAGGGGTTAGCATGCTTGACGATCACACAGGCAGGTTCTGCAAACTCTTTCACACACTCTAGAGCTGCATCGGTATCCGCGATGTTGTTATAGGAGAGTGCTTTACCCTGCAGCTGTTCTGCGGTGGCAACGGAAGCTTCGTGTAGATCCTCTTCTATATAAAACGCGGCCTGTTGGTGGCTATTCTCACCGTAACGCACATCTTGCTTCTTGATGTAGTTCAGATTCAGCGTGCGAGGGAAACGACCAGAAGGCCGAGAGGTTTCTCCATGATAAGCAGGAACCAAGGTGCCAAAATAGTTAGCAATCATGCTGTCATAGGCGGCGGTATGTTCAAACGCTTTGATAGCCAGATCGAAACGGGTTGAGTACAGCAGCGAACCGTCATTATTGTCCATCTCGGTAATGACAGCGGCGTAGTCGCTGCTTTTGACCACAATGGTAACGTCTTTGTGGTTTTTGGCGGCGGAACGCACCATCGTTGGCCCACCAATATCAATATTCTCAACGGCATCTTCCAGCGAACAATCCGGGCCTGCCACCGTTTGGGCGAAAGGATACAGATTCACAACGACCATATCGATCGGGCGAATTGCATGGTTTTCCATAATCGCATCGTCCTGACCTCGGCGGCCAAGAATACCGCCATGTACTTTCGGATGCAGTGTCTTGACACGTCCGTCCATCATTTCTGGGAACCCGGTGTAGTCGGAAACTTCGGTAACAGGCAGACCGGCATCTGCCAGCAGACGCGCTGTGCCACCGGTGGAAAGCAGTTCTACTCCGCGCTGGCAAAGAGCTGTAGCGAATTCAACGATACCGGATTTGTCAGACACGCTGAGCAAGGCCCGGCGGATTGGACGAGGTTGTTGCATGGTTTTATCCCTTGGCTTTGAGTCGCAATAAAAGAGCGTTACGTGGATCTCTACCTTACTTTGCTTCTTATATAGAAGGATTTCTCTCTTACTATAAAGAGGGACAGGAAAAGATCCAGTTAACGCCCCGCTAAAATAGGGGCTCACTTCATCGCGGAGAATTGTAGCGAAAACGTTTGCGTGGTGCTCGTAAATTTTCCAGGCAAATGCGCCTTGTGGATAAGTTAGTGTATAACTTGGTATAAAGGCGGGTTTTGCTGTGGAATGCAGCAAACGACACTTTTTGTTGAAAATACCTGTTGCGGGCGACGCGTAACTCCCTATAATGCGCCTCCATCGACACGGAACAGGTGAATGATTTCACGGTGCTTCCGGGGTCAGCAGAAAAAACCTAAAAATAAGGTTGACTCTGTAAGAGGAAAGCGTATTATACGCCACCTCGAGTTAGCAAGCGAAAGCGCGTAACTCACTGCTCTTTAACAATTTATCAGACAATCTGTGTGGGCACTCACAAGACGATATCCAGCTGCTTAGGCAGCAAAAAAATATCAAGTCTTGAAGAGTGACCAAGCAGTAATTCATGCGAATGAATTATTACGAAAGTTAATTTTCGAGCATCGCTTCACGAGTTGAAGCAAATCAAGCTTTTAATTGAAGAGTTTGATCATGGCTCAGATTGAACGCTGGCGGCAGGCCTAACACATGCAAGTCGAGCGGTAGCACAGGGGAGCTTGCTCCCTGGGTGACGAGCGGCGGACGGGTGAGTAATGTCTGGGAAACTGCCCGATGGAGGGGGATAACTACTGGAAACGGTGGCTAATACCGCATAACGTCGCAAGACCAAAGTGGGGGACCTTCGGGCCTCACACCATCGGATGTGCCCAGATGGGATTAGCTAGTAGGTGGGGTAATGGCTCACCTAGGCGACGATCCCTAGCTGGTCTGAGAGGATGACCAGCCACACTGGAACTGAGACACGGTCCAGACTCCTACGGGAGGCAGCAGTGGGGAATATTGCACAATGGGCGCAAGCCTGATGCAGCCATGCCGCGTGTGTGAAGAAGGCCTTCGGGTTGTAAAGCACTTTCAGCGAGGAGGAAGGGTTCAGTGTTAATAGCACTGTTCATTGACGTTACTCGCAGAAGAAGCACCGGCTAACTCCGTGCCAGCAGCCGCGGTAATACGGAGGGTGCAAGCGTTAATCGGAATTACTGGGCGTAAAGCGCACGCAGGCGGTTTGTTAAGTCAGATGTGAAATCCCCGAGCTTAACTTGGGAACTGCATTTGAAACTGGCAAGCTAGAGTCTTGTAGAGGGGGGTAGAATTCCAGGTGTAGCGGTGAAATGCGTAGAGATCTGGAGGAATACCGGTGGCGAAGGCGGCCCCCTGGACAAAGACTGACGCTCAGGTGCGAAAGCGTGGGGAGCAAACAGGATTAGATACCCTGGTAGTCCACGCTGTAAACGATGTCGATTTGGAGGTTGTGCCCTTGAGGCGTGGCTTCCGGAGCTAACGCGTTAAATCGACCGCCTGGGGAGTACGGCCGCAAGGTTAAAACTCAAATGAATTGACGGGGGCCCGCACAAGCGGTGGAGCATGTGGTTTAATTCGATGCAACGCGAAGAACCTTACCTACTCTTGACATCCACGGAATTTGCTAGAGATAGCTTAGTGCCTTCGGGAACCGTGAGACAGGTGCTGCATGGCTGTCGTCAGCTCGTGTTGTGAAATGTTGGGTTAAGTCCCGCAACGAGCGCAACCCTTATCCTTTGTTGCCAGCGATTCGGTCGGGAACTCAAAGGAGACTGCCGGTGATAAACCGGAGGAAGGTGGGGATGACGTCAAGTCATCATGGCCCTTACGAGTAGGGCTACACACGTGCTACAATGGCGTATACAAAGAGAAGCGACCTCGCGAGAGCAAGCGGACCTCATAAAGTACGTCGTAGTCCGGATTGGAGTCTGCAACTCGACTCCATGAAGTCGGAATCGCTAGTAATCGTAGATCAGAATGCTACGGTGAATACGTTCCCGGGCCTTGTACACACCGCCCGTCACACCATGGGAGTGGGTTGCAAAAGAAGTAGGTAGCTTAACCTTCGGGAGGGCGCTTACCACTTTGTGATTCATGACTGGGGTGAAGTCGTAACAAGGTAACCGTAGGGGAACCTGCGGTTGGATCACCTCCTTACCTAAAGATATTAGTTGAGTGCAGTGTCCACACAGATTGTCTGATGAAAAGTAACGAGCAGAAATACCTTTATAGGCTTGTAGCTCAGGTGGTTAGAGCGCACCCCTGATAAGGGTGAGGTCGGTGGTTCAAGTCCACTCAGGCCTACCAAATTTCTTCTCATGCTGCGTTATGTGCGCGGTCGTTTACGCCAGTAAACTTCCCTTCCACATGCCTTGCGTGAAAAGAAATTACATTCGCACTTCAAATCGAATGTAACTCTCCGAGTGGTACATAAAGGTCTCTGCGAGTGACTGTATGGGGCTATAGCTCAGCTGGGAGAGCGCCTGCCTTGCACGCAGGAGGTCAGCGGTTCGATCCCGCTTAGCTCCACCATACCGTCCTTGATAATACTTCAGAGTGTACTGGCAACAGTATGCTGCGAAGTATTTTGCTCTTTAACAATCTGGAACAAGCTGAAAATTGAAACCTGACAGCTGAAACTTATCTCTCCGTAGAAGTATTGAGATAAGGACTAACCTGTCAGAGAGTCTCTCAAATGTTTGCAGCACGAACGATGGAAACATCTTCGGGTTGTGAGGTTAAGTGACTAAGCGTACACGGTGGATGCCTAGGCAGTCAGAGGCGATGAAGGGCGTGCTAATCTGCGATAAGTGTCGGTAAGCTGATATGAAGCGTTACAACCGGCAATACCCGAATGGGGAAACCCAGTGCAATTCGTTGCACTATCCTGTCATGAATACATAGTGGCAGGAGGCGAACCGGGGGAACTGAAACATCTAAGTACCCCGAGGAAAAGAAATCAACCGAGATTCCCCCAGTAGCGGCGAGCGAACGGGGAACAGCCCAGAACCTGAATCAGGGTGTGTGTTAGTGGAAGCGTCTGGAAAGTCGCGCAGTAAAGGGTGATAGCCCCGTACACTAAAATGCACATTCTGTGAGTTCGATGAGTAGGGCGGGACACGTGACATCCTGTCTGAATATGGGGGGACCATCCTCCAAGGCTAAATACTCCTGACTGACCGATAGTGAACCAGTACCGTGAGGGAAAGGCGAAAAGAACCCCGGCGAGGGGAGTGAAATAGAACCTGAAACCGTGTACGTACAAGCAGTGGGAGCCTTCTTAATGGGGGTGACTGCGTACCTTTTGTATAATGGGTCAGCGACTTATATTTTGTAGCAAGGTTAACCGAATAGGGGAGCCGTAGGGAAACCGAGTCTTAACTGGGCGTCTAGTTGCAAGGTATAGACCCGAAACCCGGTGATCTAGCCATGGGCAGGTTGAAGGTTGGGTAACACTAACTGGAGGACCGAACCGACTAATGTTGAAAAATTAGCGGATGACTTGTGGCTGGGGGTGAAAGGCCAATCAAACCGGGAGATAGCTGGTTCTCCCCGAAAGCTATTTAGGTAGCGCCTCGTGAACTCATCTTCGGGGGTAGAGCACTGTTTCGGCTAGGGGGCCATCCCGGCTTACCAACCCGATGCAAACTCCGAATACCGAAGAATGTTATCACGGGAGACACACGGCGGGTGCTAACGTCCGTCGTGAAGAGGGAAACAACCCAGACCGCCAGCTAAGGTCCCAAAGTCATGGTTAAGTGGGAAACGATGTGGGAAGGCACAGACAGCCAGGATGTTGGCTTAGAAGCAGCCATCATTTAAAGAAAGCGTAATAGCTCACTGGTCGAGTCGGCCTGCGCGGAAGATGTAACGGGGCTAAACCATGCACCGAAGCTGCGGCAGCGACGCTTAGGCGTTGTTGGGTAGGGGAGCGTTCTGTAAGCCGTTGAAGGTGGACTGTGAGGTCTGCTGGAGGTATCAGAAGTGCGAATGCTGACATAAGTAACGATAAAGCGGGTGAAAAGCCCGCTCGCCGGAAGACCAAGGGTTCCTGTCCAACGTTAATCGGGGCAGGGTGAGTCGACCCCTAAGGCGAGGCTGAAAAGCGTAGTCGATGGGAAACAGGTTAATATTCCTGTACTCGGTGTTACTGCGAAGGGGGGACGAAGAAGGCTAGGCTAGCCGGGCGACGGTTGTCCCGGTTTAAGCGTGTAGGGGGTGTGACCTGGTAAATCCGGTTGCATATCAACCCTGAGGCGTGATGACGAGTCACTACGGTGGCGAAGTAGTTGATGCCCAGCTTCCAGGAAAAGCCTCTAAGCATCAGGTAACACAGAATCGTACCCCAAACCGACACAGGTGGTCAGGTAGAGAATACTCAGGCGCTTGAGAGAACTCGGGTGAAGGAACTAGGCAAAATGGTGCCGTAACTTCGGGAGAAGGCACGCTGGCACGTAGGTGAAGAGACTTGCTCTCGGAGCTGAAGCCAGTCGCAGATACCAGCTGGCTGCAACTGTTTAATAAAAACACAGCACTGTGCAAACACGAAAGTGGACGTATACGGTGTGACGCCTGCCCGGTGCTGGAAGGTTAATTGATGGGGTTAGCGGCAACGCGAAGCTCTTGATCGAAGCCCCAGTAAACGGCGGCCGTAACTATAACGGTCCTAAGGTAGCGAAATTCCTTGTCGGGTAAGTTCCGACCTGCACGAATGGCGTAATGATGGCCAGGCTGTCTCCACCCGAGACTCAGTGAAATTGAACTCGCTGTGAAGATGCAGTGTACCCGCGGCAAGACGGAAAGACCCCGTGAACCTTTACTATAGCTTGACACTGAACATTGAGCCTTGATGTGTAGGATAGGTGGGAGGCTTTGAAGTGTGGACGCCAGTCTGCATGGAGCCAACCTTGAAATACCACCCTTTAATGTTTGATGTTCTAACTCTGCCCCATAATCTGGGGTGAGGACAGTGTCTGGTGGGTAGTTTGACTGGGGCGGTCTCCTCCCAAAGAGTAACGGAGGAGCACGAAGGTTAGCTAATCACGGTCGGACATCGTGAGGTTAGTGCAAAGGCATAAGCTAGCTTGACTGCGAGAGTGACGGCTCGAGCAGGTACGAAAGTAGGTCTTAGTGATCCGGTGGTTCTGAATGGAAGGGCCATCGCTCAACGGATAAAAGGTACTCCGGGGATAACAGGCTGATACCGCCCAAGAGTTCATATCGACGGCGGTGTTTGGCACCTCGATGTCGGCTCATCACATCCTGGGGCTGAAGTAGGTCCCAAGGGTATGGCTGTTCGCCATTTAAAGTGGTACGCGAGCTGGGTTTAGAACGTCGTGAGACAGTTCGGTCCCTATCTGCCGTGGGCGTTGGAAGATTGAGAGGGGTTGCTCCTAGTACGAGAGGACCGGAGTGAACGCACCACTGGTGTTCGGGTTGTCATGCCAATGGCACTGCCCGGTAGCTAAGTGCGGAAAAGATAAGCGCTGAAAGCATCTAAGCGCGAAACTTGCCTCGAGATGAGTCTTCCCTGGGCCTTTAAGGTCCCTGAAGGAACGTTTAAGACTAAGACGTTGATAGGCTGGGTGTGTAAGTGCAGCGATGCATTGAGCTAACCAGTACTAATGATCCGTGAGGCTTAACCTTACAACACCGAAGGTGTTTTGGATTTGAGAGAAAAGAGTCGGTTTTCAGCGAAAGTTCCGGATTGGTTCTGATGGCTGCACGCGAGAGAAGCGTGAGCGGTTGGGATGAAACAGAATTTGCCTGGCGGCAATAGCGCGGTGGTCCCACCTGACCCCATGCCGAACTCAGAAGTGAAACGCCGTAGCGCCGATGGTAGTGTGGGGTCTCCCCATGCGAGAGTAGGACACTGCCAGGCATCAAATAAGGTCGAAAGCCCCATGCGAAAGCATGGGGCTTTTTGCTTTTTCTATTGTTTGTTGTTCGGCTCGAACATGTGATGCGACCAATATGTCGGGAAAAGATTGGAATGCCGCAAACGGTGGCCTCTGAGGAGGGTGCTAAGAGCAAGGTGAATCAGGTAAGAATAGGCTGGCGTTATCCACCTGATGTATTTGACAGTACAAAAAGGCCCCATGCGTTCGCATGGGGCCTTCAATTTTGTTTCTCCAGTATTTTCTATGAATTGATCAGTGCGAACTACCTTGCGAGATGCCTAACCCAGTTTGTGAACGCACGAATTGTGCACGGAACTTCCCGCGTTCTTGCTGCCCAGTTAAGGATTTGTCGGTAACTGAGAAAAACCAGATACCAATGAATGCGACCAACATTGAGAATAATGCTGGATATTCATAGGGATAAATTGGTTTGGCGTGTCCAAGTATTTGTACCCAAATGGTTGGCCCCAGGATCATCAGTATTACTGCGGTTAACAGGCCTAGCCAACCCCCAATCATTGCTCCCCGTGTTGTCAGCCGAGACCAGTACATGGAAATAATGATAATTGGGAAGTTGCAGCTGGCCGCGATCGAGAATGCCAACCCCACCATAAAGGCAATATTCTGTTTTTCGAACAGGATACCAAGAGCAATGGCCACCAAGCCGAGGAGTAATACGGTAATCTTTGACACTCTGAGTTCATCACGCTCAGTCGCTTTACCGTCTTTCATGACACAGGCATACAGGTCGTGAGAAACCGCCGAAGCACCTGCTAATGTTAACCCTGCAACAACGGCCAGAATGGTGGCAAAAGCGACAGCAGAGATAAAACCAAGGAAGAAGTTACCACCAACGGCGTTCGCCAGGTGGACTGCTGCCATGTTGTTTCCACCCAATAATGCCCCGCTGGCATCCTTGAATGCCGGGTTGGCACTGACGAGCAGGATCGCTCCGAAACCGATAATAAAGGTCAGAATATAGAAATAGCCAATAAATCCGGTGGCATAGAACACGCTTTTGCGTGCTTCTTTAGCATCGTTAACGGTAAAAAAGCGCATCAGAATATGCGGTAGGCCTGCCGTACCAAACATCAAAGCCAAACCGAGTGATAGCGCAGAGATAGGGTCAGATACCAGCCCTCCAGGGCTCATAATCGCTTCCCCTTTTGGGTGTACCTTAACGGCTTGAGAAAACAACGTATTGAAATCAAAGTTTACTGTCTTCATGACCATCAGAGCCATGAAACTGGCGCCTGCTAATAGCAGAACGGCTTTGATGATCTGTACCCAGGTTGTCGCCAACATGCCACCGAAAAGCACGTACAGCACCATTAATATCCCAACCAGCACCACGGCGACGTGATAATTGAGGCCAAACAGCAATTGGATCAGCTTACCTGCCCCGACCATTTGTGCGATCAGATACAAAGCGACCACCACCAGAGAGCCACAAGCCGAAAGGCTACGAATGGGTTTTTGCTTAAGCCGATAAGAAGCAACATCGGCAAAAGTATAACGTCCAAGGTTGCGCAGCCGTTCGGCAATCAGGAACAAAATGATCGGCCAACCTATCAGGAAGCCGATAGAATAGATTAAGCCATCATAGCCAGAGGTATATACCAATGCAGAGATACCTAAGAATGATGCTGCAGACATAAAGTCGCCTGCTATCGCCAAGCCGTTTTGTAGCCCGGTAATACGCCCCCCGGCCGTGTAGTAATCCCCTCGAGAGCGAGTGCGTTTCGAAGCCCAGTAGGTGATATAAAGTGTGGCTCCTACAAATAGCAGAAACATAACGATCGCCTGAATATTCAGTGGCTGGCGTTCAACTGCCCCACCGATGGCGTCTGCTTGGCTAAGACCCGGTAAAGCCAGCAATGCAGAAATTGAGAGCAAACGCTTCATTTCTTCACCTCGCGCAGTATTTCTGCATTTAGACGATCAAATTGGCCATTTGCGCGATAAACATAAATACCGGTTAATACAAAAGAGGTCACAATCAACCCTATACCGATCGGGATCCCTCGGGTAATGGTTAAGCCTTTAGATAGAGGTGTTCCCAGCCAATGCGGGTTGAAAGCGATCAGAAAGATGAAACCGACGTAAAGAGCCAATGTAATCAGCGAAAGTAGCCAGGCAAAACGACTACGTTTTTGTACCAGCTCCTTAAAACGCGGATTTTCCTCAATCTCCTGATAAATATCGTTATTCATTTTATTTTCTTCTCCTATCGTTATTGATCGATCACGTCGCGCTATACCCGTTTTGCTTTCAAGTGATGCCTTGCTGGTTGTCTTCATCCGCCCCAACCGAAACGACTGGGGAGGAGCTTTAAGCTATGGGGTGTACAGGCCATCCAACGGCTGATGGATGGTCAGAAGCGGCGTAGATTAGGATGGAACGTTCATTGACTGCTTTTCTTCCAACAACTTGTCGACTACAGCTGGATCTGCCAGCGTTGAGGTATCTCCCAGATTACTGGTGTCTCCGCTGGCAATTTTGCGCAGAATACGCCGCATGATTTTGCCTGAACGTGTTTTTGGCAAAGAGTCTGTCCAGTGGAGGACATCCGGTGTAGCAATGGGGCCGATCTCCTTACGTACCCAATGGCGTACTTCAGCGTAAAGTTCAGGTGTCGGCTCTTCGCCATGATTTAGAGTGATATAGGCATAAATTGCCTGTCCCTTGATGTTATGAGGAATGCCAACCACGGCTGCTTCAGCAATTTTGGGGTGAGAAACTAATGCAGATTCAATTTCTGCAGTACCCAGACGGTGGCCTGAAACGTTCAGTACGTCATCGACACGGCCGGTGATCCAGTAATAGCCATCCTCATCGCGGCGGGCACCGTCACCGCTGAAATACATGCCTTTAAAGGTAGAGAAATAGGTTTGTTCGAAGCGTTCGTGGTCACCGAACAAGGTGCGAGCCTGACCAGGCCAAGAATCCGTAATGACCAGATTACCTTCACAAGCCCCCTCTTGTGGTGTTCCCATATTATCGACTAACGCTGGCTGTACACCAAAGAAAGGACGGGTGGCGGAACCTGCTTTCAGTTCCGTGGCACCTGGCAATGGGGTGATCATGAACCCCCCAGTTTCTGTTTGCCACCAGGTGTCAACTATTGGGCACTTACCGTTACCTATTTTGTTGTAATACCATTCCCAGGCTTCAGGGTTGATTGGTTCACCTACGGAACCCATGATACGTAGCGAGTCGCGTTTGGTACCTTCAATGGCTTTGTCGCCTTCAGCCATCAAGGCACGAATAGCTGTTGGTGCGGTATAGAGAATATTGACCTGATGCTTATCGACTACCTGTGATAGACGATTCACGCCGGGATAGTTCGGTACTCCCTCGAACATTAGCGTAATGGCACCACATGCCAATGGGCCATAGAGCAGATAACTGTGACCTGTCACCCAACCTACATCTGCAGTACACCAATAAACGTCACCGTCGTGGTAGTCGAAGACATATTTGAATGTTGTTGCGGCGTAGACCAGATAGCCACCGGTAGTATGCACAACGCCTTTTGGTTTACCGGTCGAACCAGAAGTATAAAGAATGAACAGCGGATCTTCTGCATTCATCTCTTCTGGCGGGCAATCAGCAGAAACACCTGCAGTCAGTTCGTGCCACCAAAGATCTCGCCCTTCCTGCCAATAACCCGGTTTCCCCGTGCGCTGGAACACCACCACATTGTTAACGCTTTTTACGCCAGGGTTCTTCAACGCATCATCTACGTTCTTTTTCAGCGGTACGGCACGGCCAGCGCGCAGGCCTTCATCCGCAGTGATGATCAGTTTGGTGTTCGAATCGATAATACGGCCCGCAACGGCATCCGGTGAGAATCCTCCGAAGATCACCGAATGTACGGCACCAATGCGTGCGCAAGCCAGCATGGCAACAGCCGCTTCGGGCACCATTGGCATATAAATAGCAATGACATCACCTTTATTTATGCCAAGTTTTTTCAGCACATTAGCAAATTGGCAGACGTCATGATGCAACTGCCTGTAAGTCACTTTTTTTGACTGAGTGGGGTCATCACCTTCCCAGATAATGGCTGTTTGCTCACTGCGTTCGGCCAAATGTCGGTCAAGGCAGTTGGCTGAAAGATTCAATGTACCGTCTTCAAACCAACGAATACTAATATGACCAGGATCGAAAGAAGTGTTCTTTACCCGAGTATAAGGTTTTATCCAGTCTAGAATTTTTCCCTGCTTTCCCCAAAAAGCCTCAGGGTCTTGCACAGATTGTTGATAATATTGTTGATATTGTACTGGATCCATCAAGGTATGTTCTGCAATTGCAGAAGGAATGGCATGTTTATGCGGTTGGCTCATGGTTTTTCTCCTTAGATTTGTTAATAGTATGTCAAACTATGGTTAAGTATAGTTTGCGATGATTCTTTGTTTCTTTTTTGCGCGGTAGATCACGCAACGAACATATTGATTTGTAATAGTTACTACACCCATGGTGTTGTATATCTGATTGGTTGACGGTGAAAAGCAGGTGATAGGTGTGTTTTGCTCTAAAAAATTTTATAAAATCAAGAGAGCTATAAAGAGGATTATTTAATTCTATCGAGATAAACAAACTCATTTAAGTATGTGTTTTTTATTGTATTATTTTAGTTTTCTTTTTTAACTGTTGAATTTATTAATTGCAGCTTATTTTATGATTGTCCGTTGATTAAAAATGTCATATTCGAGATCGAAATGAATAGCACAGCTTGGTTGTTTTTTGTTCTTAATGAATTATTAAAAAATATGAATAACTGTAAATTCTTTTGTGGAAGTTTCATTTTTCAACAAAAGTGGAACATTTTTTTCGTCTAAATATGCAAGTGTGATGATAAGCCATTCATTTTAATTTTGTTTAAAAATTGTTCCTCTTGTCATTGGGTTGTTCTATTTCATTCATATTTATGTTTTTAATTACAATATGTTACGGTGGTAGTGAATTTGGGGTTGTCCATTTAGTATGCTAAAACCGCTGTAACAATGATGAAACAAAACTTGCAGAAACCTGCCCTCAGATGATACAGATTTATACCCAAGTTCATTCAGGTGGCAGGTCGGCGGCAAGCGAGTCATTCCCTAGGACATAGCTTACTATGTGATTGAGGTGAACGAGCCTAGCCAAAACCCTCAGCTTGAATGGTGACGGGTATATGCTGCGTCGCACGAAGGGCAGGCGAGTGCATGTTATTAACGAACATAAGCCCGTATTAAATGATTAAGTATTCCCTCCAGAGTCTAAAGCTGTTTTAAGCACTTTGTGAGAGGGATCTTTGAGGACTTTTGGGTATGAAGAGTGTAAAAATCAGCCTTGCTTGGCAAATTCTGATTGCATTGGTATTGGGGATTATTTTAGGCGCTGTATTACATAATCAAACCGAGTCTCGTGAATGGTTGATTAACAATGTATTGAGCCCAGCCGGCGATATATTCATTCGTTTAATCAAGATGATTGTGGTGCCTATCGTTATTTCCACATTAATAGTGGGTATTGCCGGTGTAGGTGACACCAAGAAGTTGGGCCGCATTGGGTTAAAAACCATTATCTATTTTGAAGTTATTACCACTATTGCTATTGTTGTTGGCATCACATTGGCCAACTTTTTTCAACCAGGACACGGTATTGACATGTCGGTACTAACCGCAGTTGATATCTCACAATATGAAAAAACTACTGAGCAGGTGCAGAGCGGTTCGCATAGTCTGGTCGCAACCTTGCTTTCGTTGATTCCTTCCAATGTGTTCTCCGCGATAGCCAAAGGCGAGATGCTGCCTATTATTTTCTTCTCGGTACTTTTTGGATTAGGGCTATCCTCTCTGCCACAAGACACTAAAGAACCCTTATTGAAGGTATTCAAAGCCGTTTCTGAAAGCATGTTCAAAGTCACTCATATGATCATGCGTTATGCGCCGATCGGGGTGTTTGGCTTGATTTCTGTAACGGTGGCCAATTTTGGTTTTGCCTCACTGTTGCCGTTGGCCAAACTGGTAGTACTGGTTTACTTTGCGATCGCCTTTTTTGGCTTGGTGATACTGGGTGCCGTCGCGCGGATGTGTAAACTGCGTATCTGGACATTGATCCGTATCCTGAAAGAAGAACTCATCCTGGCTTTTTCCACTGCGAGCTCAGAAACTGTACTACCACGTATTATCGAAAAAATGGAAGCTTATGGAGCACCGAAATCCATTACCAGCTTCGTAGTGCCTACCGGCTATTCTTTCAATCTTGATGGCTCTACGTTGTATCAGAGTATCGCGGCTATTTTCATTGCCCAGTTGTACGGCATTGAGTTATCGCTGGGGCAAGAGATCATTCTGGTTCTGACTCTGATGGTCACTTCAAAAGGGATTGCAGGCGTGCCTGGCGTCTCCTTTGTAGTATTACTGGCAACGCTGGGCAGCGTGGGCATTCCATTGGAAGGTTTGGCGTTTATCGCGGGCGTTGACCGTATTCTGGATATGGCGCGCACTGCATTGAACGTGGTGGGCAACGCTTTGGCTGTACTGGTTATTGCCAAGTGGGAACGTCAGTTCGACTATGAAAAGTCATTGGCCTATGAACAAGAGTTCCTGTCTGGCCAGGTAAAACCTGTCAATCAGTCGTAATACGCTTTTTATCATAACCGATTTTTACGGCGTATCCACATAACGGGATGTCGATACCTTAAACGCCCCAACCTTGATGATTGGGGCGTTTGTTATACTTCTCTCGATTCAAACTGCAGGTTTTTGGTTACGTGAGTTTCCCCTTGCCTTGTTCCTTGTTCAACGCCTGTTTTACAAACGTTTCTGTTTTCCCCGTATTATCGCTTTCTCTTGCTGACCAACGTGCTTCAACTGTTTTTACTTAACTTAGGGTCCATCGATTGCGCACGCTAATCACATGCGAGCAGCGCAGGTTGCGAATGTGTTGCCTAAAAATGCATAGGCGTATTAGGCTAATTTGATTGGACTCGCAATATCGTTAGTTAATCTGATTAATAATCAGTATCGCTGACTGCCTTTATTAGCCCAAAAGGCTAGGCTGTGTCCCTTAACCGTCCGTGGTGCCGTCGCAGCCCCAAAAGCCCATCATCAAGGCGGAGGGTGAAGGGCAGAGTGGCACTCTGTTCAACCCCACAACGCAGAGAATGGGCTTTTGGGGCGCGACCCTACGGGCTGACGCCATTGGCGTGCATTGCTGCGTTGTTCGCCGCTTATTGGGTCTACACCCAACCTCGCGGCTCACGCCTTGCTCTGCGTGCAAATGACCGCCAGCGGCGCTCGCGTAACGTTAAGGGACACAGCCTAGGATACGAAGTAAACGACCAAATAGTTGTGCTTAATTTAAACCTCAGACAGGTAGAAATGATGCGGAACGCCGACAGCCGTGGATCCATTATTGGGGCTCGCATTGTGCCCCCATGTGTCCAATGGTCGACTAACCTGCATCTCTCACTTTTAGCACGGTGACATGCAGCTATTTAGCCTGCCTCGGAGTAAACGGCATTAGTAAAAATAAGGAGTTTGAGATGCACCCCATTGATGATAAACACAAAACCATGCTGATCAGGCAACTCCCGAATAAAGCGGTAGCGCTGGTTCTAGCTGGAGGACGAGGTTCCCGGCTTAAAGACTTGACGTCAGTCAGGGCTAAGCCCGCCGTGCACTTTGGCGGTAAATATCGCATCATCGACTTTGCACTTTCTAACTGTCTTAACTCCGGTATTCGTCGTATTGGCGTTATTACTCAGTATCAATCGCACACATTGTTGCAGCACCTCCAGCACGGCTGGTCTTTTCTTAGCGAAGAGATGAATGAGTTTGTCGACCTGTTACCCGCACAGCAGAGACAGGATATAGATCATTGGTATAGCGGCACCGCTGACGCTGTTTTTCAGAACCTGGATATTATTCGGCGTTACCGTGCGGAGTACGTGGTGATCTTGGCGGGAGATCATATTTATAAGATGGACTACTCACGCATGCTGTTGGAGCATGTGCTCAGTGATGCCCCTTGCACTGTCGCCTGCATTGAAGTTCCTAAAGAGGACGCTAAGGCGTTCGGTGTCATGGCGGTCTCCGACACCTTGCAGGTAAAAGCATTCTGGGAAAAACCTGATGATCCGCCAACAATCCCTGGCAAACCCGATCGCAGCCTCGTTAGTATGGGGATCTACGTTTTTAACGCAGAGTTTCTTTTTAAACTGTTGGCTGATGATCATGCAGATAGCAACAGTACCCATGACTTTGGTAAAGATATTTTGCCGAAAGTAACCACAAAAGGTCAGGTATGGGCACATCCATTCTCGATTTCCTGCGTCTCTTCAGCACCGGGTGCCCCTGAATACTGGCGTGACGTCGGAACATTGGACTCTTACTGGCAAGCGAATCTGGATCAGGCTGCAGTAACGCCGGAACTGGACATGTATGATCGCAATTGGCCAATACGAACTTACGCTGAACTTCTCCCTCCTGCCAAGTTCGTTCAGGACCAATCAGGCAGTTATGGCATGATGATGAATACGCTGGTTTCTGGTGGCTGTATTATTTCCGGTTCGATGGTGGTTAATTCGGTTCTGTTCTCGCGTGTACGTGTGAATTCGTTTTGTTCACTAGATTCTTGTGTGCTTTTGCCTGATGTGAACGTCGGACGTTCTTGCCGACTGCGCCATTGTGTTATTGATAGGGGCAGCCAGATCCCAGAAGGGATGGTAATTGGCGAAAATGCGGAAGAGGATAGCCGTCGTTTTTATTGTTCTGAAAATGGGATCGTGCTGGTGACAAAAGATATGTTGGCCAAGCTGCAATAACCTCAATTTCAACCGATTGAACGCCTTCAACGGAGCAGCCAAAGGCGTCACAGCCTGAATTCCAGTCCACCCAAAAAGCGGGTACCAGCGTTGCTGGGGTTGGTAAGAAGGTTATTCTGCCCAAGTACTGCACTTTGGTGCGCTGTACCACGGGCAACTTTTCCAGTGGTTTACTGCGAGGTGACTGCTTGGCCTATAAGCTTATTGACTGAACCACAAACGGTGATTTTATTACGCACGACGGTCAAGTATTCAAAGTGTTGATTGTGTTGTCAGATCACCCTTTTGACAGCGTGTATTGAATGGCAAAAGTTGACGTGAAGTGCCCGTTTTTTGAACAGACTGAATCCGTTAAAAAACACGGTCTGGGAAAGGTTGGTCATCAGCGTTATCGGTGCCAAATGTGCTGCCGAACTTTCCAGCTCGACGTAAGTTACTGAAGCTGTCAGTGGGTTTTAATGTTGCCTTCTGGTGCACAGATAACGTCAGCGCTTACGACATGCTGGCGAATAAAAAGCACATCACAGGTAAGCTTTATACACAACGAATTGAGCGTGAAAATCTGAATCTTCGCAACCGATTAAAATGGCTAAATCGCAAGACTCTCGGATACTCAAAATCAGTAGAAATGCATGAGAAAATTATCGGTACATTCATCGAACGTGAGTATTACCTGCAATGACCAAATCTACACATTGAATACGTGACCAGATTATCAGGGATAATGGAATTACCTCAGTCGTGACCAGCGTAAGTAGTAATAAGATTGTCTTGAATATCATTTTTTCTTATCAATAAAAAAGTCACTTTAAACAATTTCCAGATAATAGCAAAATCATCGTTAAACACGATATGTTGAAATGTATGGTTATTCAAAGAGGTGGGTGTAAAAATAATTTTTTGTTTTCATTGGTAAATTTTTATTGTTTTGGATCAACGTTTGCTTACATTTATTTGTGTCCACAAACAAGCCAGGACTATATTGATTGCGATTCTCACTCACTTTTAATAGGTGCAATATGGTGAATTGGTTTAATCGTTTAATGGATCGACCAGACCTTGGAAAACTCATCCTGCGCTTGGCATTCAGTATTATGATGATGTTCCACGGATGGCATAAACTGATCGACGGCATCGAAAATATTCAGGGGATGTTGGCCCAGCACAGTTTACCGGGCTTTATCGGTTACGGTGTTTTCATTGGTGAGTTAGTGGCACCCTTGCTGATGGTATTGGGGATACTCACTCGTCCAGCTGCGTTGGTGTTCTCATTCACCATGCTGGTAGCCTACCTGCTGATTGATCCAGGTAAAGTACTGATGTTGACACCGGTAGGGGCCTGGGGTGCAGAGGATATTGCCGTGTATTTCTTTGCGGGATTAGCCATCGCGTTTCTTGGTAGTGGCCGCTATTCGGTAATGAAAAAACCGGACTGGCGCTGAGGATGTCCTGAGAAACCACAATGGTATTTTATTCTTTAAGGGGGGAGTATACAGATCCATCCCCCTTTGCCATAGGGAGTTATGCAACGTGCTGTTAACGCTTTATCCTACCTTTAGATTTTACTGCTATACCTAGAAAATCGTTTTTCATCCTTCTTATCTAAAGCAACCCATGCCTTTCTCTGACCGATGATAAAGGCATTCTTGGTTGCGGTAATCACCAGTCAAAAATAGGTATCGTTTAGGCGTTACACCGATTATTCCTTTGGCAAAACTCTATACCGTAGTTCGTTATATTACTGGACTTGAAAACCCTGCTTAGCAGAGAAGATAGCCCCACTTGGAATGGCGCTATCTTACTGAATAAACAATGTAAAATTCTGTCTTGCGCATCCAGGAAATGCTGCTATCGTCAATGTTCACAGCTTTATGACAACAGGAAAGTCACGCATGAAAAAGCAGGTGTGTTCGTTGAAACGGTGGGGAAAAAGGGTTTTACAATTTATCACAGTGTTTACCACGGTAGCGTCGTTTCAGGGTGCTTTGGCGCAGGTTCCATTACAGGATCAGCAACCAGCTAATGTGGGGTTGCGTCCTGCCATCATGGGCCATACCGCTGCAGTCTCAACGGGTGATCCGTTGGTCACCTCTGTTGCTATGCGCATTCTACTGCAAGGTGGCAATGCTTTTGACGCAGGGGTAGCCGCGCTGATAGCAGGTGGCGTACTTGAACAGGATCTTTACAGTTTAGGTGGGGAGGCACTGGTTCTGGTGTATCCAGTTTCTGAAGCTAAAGTGAGCTCCATTGTTGGACAAGGTTGGGCTCCTCATGCGGTTGATGTTGACTGGTATCTCTCGCGTAATAAGACGCTGCAGGGAGAGGGTCTCGATCCTGCGGTGGTTCCCGGTTCGCTACATGCGGCGCTTACCGTGCTTGAACGTTGGGGTACGATGAGTTTCGAACAGGTTTCTGCTCCCGCCATCGAATATGCCGAAAACGGCTTCCCGATGAGAGTGAGCACAGCACGCGCTATTGCCGCGCAATCTAAACTGTTTGATCGTTGGCCTGCTAACAAAGCCTACTGGTACAAAGCGGATGGCACCCAATATAAAGTTGGCGAGACGATTAAACTCCCTGCGACTGCCAATACCTTGCGCCGTATGGTCGAAGCCGAACGTGCTGCAAAGGCAGAAGGAAGGGAAGCGGCTATCGTTGCCGCACGTGATCGTTTTTATAAAGGCGATATTGCTAAACAGATGGTCGCTTTCCTACGCCAGAACGATGCGCCATTTGATGAGAGCGATTTTGCCGAGTTCTATGCTCGTGTTGAAGAACCCACTAGCACTACCTATCACGGCTACACCGTTTATAAGCAAAGCTTCGGTAGCCAAGGCCCGGTGCTTTTGCAAACCCTCAACATCCTCGAGCAATTTGACCTGAAAGCGATGGGCTTTGGCAGTGCAGACTACCTGCATACGATGGTGGAGGCACTCAAACTGGCTTATGCCGATCGAGATACCTACTATGCCGACCCAACGTTTGTGAAGGTTCCCGCTGAAGGGTTGTTGTCAAAGGCTTATGCCAAAGAACGTGCTGCATTGATCGACCCCAAGCATGCCTCAAGGCAATATATTGCAGGCAATCCCCTGAAATATGATAGTCATGTAAAGGAATGGCCGTATGCGGTAATCAATGTTACAGATACCTCTCGCCCAGGCCAGTCTGCTGGGTTGTTGTCTGAGCCGATCATGCTGGCCTCGCTGGGCCGTGACTCTGCTGGAATATCGAAAGATACTACCCACATGGCGATTGTCGATAAAGACGGTAATCTTTTCGATGCCACACCAAGTGGTGGCTGGATCCCCGGTGCGGTCATCCTTGGTGATACCGGAATTGCCATGAGTGTACGTGGTGAACAATTCTGGTTGGACGAACACCATGCTAATCAGGTACGCCCACATGCTCGCCCACGTTATACACTTACGCCAACCCTGATTTTCAAGGATGGCAAACCGTTTATGGCGCTGGGTTCGCCGGGGGGAGATAATCAGGAACAGACCATACTCCAAGCGCTGCTAAGCACGACAGAACGCTGGGATGACTGGTATCCCAACCTGAATAAGGCTTTCGAAGCGCCACGTGTGCAGACCTCTCATCTTTATGGTTCGTTCTGGCCACATGCCGCTGGCTTTAACAAGCTGGCTGTTGAGGCTACCGTGCCTGACGCGGTGTACAACGAACTGAAATCACGCGGCCATGACGTTAGCCGCTTGCGCACCTTTGGCATGTCGGGTTGTGCGACCTCCGTGCTGATTGATCCTGCCTCGGCCAACCGTTTTGCCGGAGCCGATCCGCGGCGTGATTGTTACTCGATCGCCTACTAATCTGCGGCCCTTGCTGCACGTTAGCGCTGCTGAGGCGATTTGAACGCAGAACAACTTAGCGATGCGTTAAATTGTCCCAGTCAGGTACCACAAGCAATAAAGGAACACAGCCTGGGCTGTGTTCCTGCGGCAGTTGCAGCGAGCCTGATATCCTGAGACGAAAGTTTTACTTGCTAACAACTCTCATTGATCTTGGCTTGCTAAAGTCTAGATACATACCATTCCAGGCTTTTACATTCTTTAATTCACTTGTTGCTACGTTACCGATGAATTCGCCAATTCTGTTATATGAAAGGTTATCCCAATCCGACAAGTATACTTTTGCTTCTGAACCAGCCTCTACATGAACTTCATGATTGTATATCCACGCTGGCAAGGAGTATCCAGACCTTTCTCCAATAGGGAGGCAATATTTATCGCCTGTTTGATTAGAGATAATACAGCCTTCATTAAATTTTGGTGGTAGAGCCCGACCATTAACAGTGTACGAGAGACCTTCTGGTGCGCTTGATAGTGTTCTTTCGGTAAAACTTTGGCTGTGGCATAACACTGTAGCTCTATTGGGTTGACTCGCCGTAGGGACGTTGATGTGGAATCTGTTCATCAGTGTGCTGATGGCGCGATGGTTGGCCAGTTTGAAGTGCAGGATCCCGTCGTTAGTTTCCACCTGCAACTGGCAGTCACCGTCTGCAATTTTGGCGCTGTCATCGGGGTAGGTGAATCCATATGCACCATGCAAGGCCGGGTAGATGTAGCTTGGTAAGGTGCCTTGCGGATCGTAATAGCCCACGAGTGTTGTCACCGGAACGCCAAACTGCTCTGGTTTGCGCACAACTCGGGTATCGTTCTCGGTGCTCTCTTGCCACTTTTTGCCATCAGAGGTAAAGCTCTTTTTGAAGCCCTGTTTGACAGGGATATCTTCGCCATTGATAGTGAAATTACTGCTGTATGCAGCCTGGTGATCGATGGTCAGGCTGCGCCCTAGGTTTTGACTGGAAGCCGCGGGTACTCTGACATCACGTGTCCAGTGGCCATTCCACATGGTGATATTGACCACCTGATATTCATCAAATAGCGCCATCAGCCGGTTTTCGCTCAAATCATCAATCGGGGCATCGACTTGCTCTATGCTCTCAACCTTGTGCTCATAGGGTTCCATACGAGCGGTTGTTGCGTCCCACTTGCTAAAGCCGGTAGGCGAGTTGCTATCGAACACCGCTTTGCTTTCTAAGAAACTCTGGATGATAGCTGCCGAATTGGGCGTGTAGAGCGTAAAACGGTTGGCATTGGAGAATGGAGAGCCTCCTGCCATGGCATCAAGACCAAACTTGTGCCCGTCAAACGGGGGCTGACATTCGCCATCCAGACATGCGTCCGCATTGGCGCGGCTTGGGTAGAAGTTGGGGATGAAGCGGTGCTTGTCGCTATCCCAGCCCCAACTGGAGTTGATCTGATCGGCACTTCGGTGGACCGAGCCACGGAAACCATCGACATAGTGACCAAGCCCGTAGTTGTGACCTACCTCATGGCTGAATTCGTTGCCGAGCGATACATCCAGGGTCACTATCCCCGCGCCACCAGAGCCGCCGTGGACTTGCACTCCATTTGCGTAGTTACCGCGGCTGTTGTGGGCTACCAGCTGGGCGACCTCGAAAGAATAGCTCCTGTCTCCTTCTGTCGCCGTGCTGTTGATGCCGTAGTTGGCATTGTCGATGCCGTGAGATATGAGCTCCTTGCCGATCTGCTCGCGCATGTTACCGGTATGCCAGCCTCCCTCGCTCGGATCGAAATCAGTTAGCAGTGTGCCATCCGGTAGCATCACCTCCTGAAGGTAGACGGGGGCATACTGGCTGACGATCATCCGGCTGGTCGGGATAGTCTGGAAGTATTCACGATGAGCTTCTGGATCTTTGGCAAAATCAAATTGATCCCGTGGGGGAGTCAACATGCCGATATCGATGGTGTGGATCAGCAGTTCACCGGGTGCTCCCACTTTTATCCCGGTAAGTTCGCCGCTGAGTTCCCCTTGGCTAATGGTGAGACTCAACCCAGGCATGATCCACTCTGCTGGCAACTCACCACTCCAGGTATTTGGTGCATAGGTGATGCGGTTGTTTTCAAGCTCCCCATCATAGAACCACTGACCATTGACAGATTTGAACTGAAAGGTCTGTCCCCGTGAAATCGTCACCTGCTTATTGCTAAAGTAGATATTCGAGTTGTAGCTCGCATTTGAACGCACCCGTACCATTTTGCCTTTCCACTCAGCTCCTGTGGGCAGATAGATATCCTGTACCCAGCGGCCATCGGCGGTTTGGATCTCCACCAGCGTCCTGCCGGTTAACTGCTCACGGAGAAAACTGGCACTTTTGTCGCTGAGCCTAGCCAGATCGGCGTTGCTGCTGATGACTGCGGACGAGCCACTTTCTGGGGTAAAGTCCACGCCTCCTTCAGGTACTCCGGACAAGTGATAGACGGTCTCTGGCAGTGCTGATGGGGGGGCTAATGTCAGGGTGCCGAGCACTTTGCCATTGGCATCGTGGGCTTGTACCTGTACTGGCGTTACCTCATCAGTCTGCAGTGGTTGCACCAGCAGCAGACTCTTGCGCAAACTGGTCAGGGTCGGCTGGCGATCTCCCTCTTTTGGTTGTGCGGGCAGGATCTGGCTCTGAGCAAACTGTACCTGTGCACCCATATTGCCCGTGAGATCGTTCTGGGGACTTGTTGTATTGAAAATTAGGGGGGCTGCGGTTTCGGCAAGTAAAGGGCCAGTTGCTAGGGTAGCTATCATGAGGCCAGCTATTTTGGTCATTTTAATGGTCATTTATTCTTCCTTGTGTGATTATTTATCCGATGTATAAGGGTATAACATAGTTGCAAATGGACAGTAGAGAGCACCGTTTTTGACGTTGAGGTATTGAGCAGACTTTGTCGTGGTCAAGTAAAACTGGCCATGGTTTTAGGTATATCTAGGCTATCCCCCTTAATTATCAATGAAAATATAACATTATATTTGATGTGAACAATCGCCCAAACTTCTTCACGACATGCATGACTTAGGCTGTGTCCCTCAATTGCACGCGAGCGCCAATGGCCCCAGCCCGAAGGGCCGCGCGCCAGAAGCCCGTTCTCTGTGTTGTCGGGCTTGAACAGAGGGCCACTCTGGCCTTTACCCCTTAGCCTTGATAACGGGTTTTGGGGGCAGCGACGTCACCACGGGCAATTGATGGACACAGCCTAGTATCCCTTGCCGACCAGCCAACTGCTCATTTTGACGCTGTGGTTGGATATGCCGATGGCCGCGATATTTCTGACGCCGGCAGAGCCGCAACTGGCATTAAAATCCTCTACGACGTAGCTGTACTTAATCATACATTCAGTGTCAGGCTCATCAGCTCGGCCCCTCTAAATAATTGATCCTAGTACCACTACATTTTTGCCTTATCGTGCTTCCTACCTGGGCGTGGGCTTACCGTTTTCATAAAGTGGCGTACCTTTTTCAGTAATTGCCACACCGAATGACAGCTATGATCACGGGTTATCGTGTCATGTAATGCTTGCCACAGTCTTTCAACGTGTTTCACCCATGGAGAGTAGACTATTTGATAAATAACAATAAATTTTGGGTTCTTCTTCAGCCACCGAAGTGTTTCACGGCTTTTATGGATAATGTCGTTATCAACGTTCAGGGGCAGGATAACGAAAGCAGGCGATTCGTATCTGTGAATACTACTGGTTCAGGGGGGCCGTTCGGTTCTGATTGGCGCCGAGAAAAGGACTGACTCATTCAGTCGTTGGGTTTGCTCGCTAGTTGAGCGCAGAGGATACTGGCGTGCTTTTATTAGCCATCGCTGCCAAAAACGCAAGGCTGCGCTGGGCATCATTGCATTACGGTGATGAACTCAGGCTGTGCTAGTCCAGCTAAAGCCCAAAAAGAGAATAACCATTTTACCTGCCACTCGTTGATGATAAAGAGTTAGATCCCGTGAGGTATATCTGAAAACTGTACAGGATATACGTATCCGTTTAACGAACAAGAACCTCGCGCGCGTCTGAATCGATAACGATTCATAATGGCCGTTTATAGTGCCACGGCCTCTCCCCTTTATTCCACTGAAGAGCAGACAATAAACCGTAAACACCGGCTTTGATATGCCGGGGAAGCCCTTGTAGTACAATGTGTTCCGTTTCCCAAATGGAGCTCTGCTACGATACTCAAGTATCTGGGTTATAGATAACAAATATGGAAAAACGAATGTATTGTTGACATTGGTCTTTAGAACCCTATGATAACGCCAGTATTCAGTTTTTGGAGTTCCCATGATCGCACTCACGCCACTGCAACTTTTCAAATATCTATCAGACGAAACCCGTCTGAGTATCATTCTGCTGTTGCGAGAGTCTGGCGAGCTGTGCGTTTGTGAGCTTTGCAATACGTTGAATGAGTCTCAGCCCAAAATTTCCAGACACTTGGCAATGTTGAGAGAATCAGGACTTTTGTTGGATCGCAGGGCTGGAAAGTGGATCCACTATCGCTTGTCACCTCATATTCCTGCCTGGGCTGCAACCGTAATTGAGCAGGCCTATCTCAGCCAGCGAGATGAAATTATTTTACTGGCGAGAGGCAATGTGGCTATGGCGCGTAGGGCTGCTTGCCTCTGATACATTAAAAAATTTATCGTATCATATCTGTTTTTCCGTATTTGTTTTGAATGGGAGAATAGAGCAACCAAGTAATGAGAAGGAAGGAATCGATGAAAACTCTCTCAGTTTATGATCCGGCATTGTGTTGCAGCACCGGCGTATGCGGTACCGATGTTGACCAGGCTTTGGTGACGTTCTCTGCTGATGTTGACTGGTTCAAAAAGCGAGGGGTCACTGTCACACGTTACAACTTATCTCAACAACCAATGGCATTCCCTGACGCCAATGATGCAGTTGCAGGATGAAAAACGCACTAAGGTGCTATTGGTGACGTTGCCTGAGACAACACCAGTGTTGGAGGCAGCCAACCTGCAGGAAGATTTGCGTCGGGCAGGTATTGAGCCTTGGGCATGGCTTATCAACAACAGTCTGCTTGGCACGTCTACCTCGTCATCGTTGTTGCAGTTACGTGCGTCGTATGAGGTTGAGCAGATAATAAAAGTCAGAGACAGATTATCTTCGCGGTTGGCATTGATCCCGCTGCAGCAAAAAGAACCTATCGGTATTGTACGTCTGAGCCATCTGGCCGGTGACGTTTAACTTATAAACATTCACAGGGCAAAGGGATACTTTTGCCCTTTTGGGGGCGTTATGTTGTTGGCATGTGCTATTTTTGTCCTGACCATTGTGCTGGTTATCTGGCAGCCCAAAGGGTTGGGAATTGGTTGGAGTGCAATGCTAGGCGCAGGACTGGCGTTACTGACTGGAGTCGTTCACATGGGTGATATTCCGGTGGTATGGCAGATCGTCTGGAATGCAACCGCGACTTTTATTGCCGTGATCATCATCAGTCTGTTGTTGGATGAGTCCGGTTTCTTTGAATGGGCTGCACTGCATGTCGCTCGGTGGGGCAATGGCCGCGGTCGTTTGCTGTTTACCTATATTATTTTACTCGGGGCTGCGGTGGCGGCATTGTTCGCTAATGATGGTGCCGCGCTCATCCTGACGCCTATTGTGATTGCGATGCTTCTAGCGCTAGGCTTCAGCCGTGGCGCTACGTTGGCCTTTGTAATGGCCGCGGGATTTATTGCCGATGCGGCCAGCCTGCCGCTTATCGTCTCGAACCTAGTAAATATTGTCTCGGCTGATTTCTTTAATCTTGGATTCACTGAATACGCGGCAGTGATGGTGCCGGTTAACCTGGCCGCCATTGCGACGACGCTGGTGATGCTGCATCTATTTTTCCGCAAAGATATTCCCGCCGTTTACGACCTGTCTCTGCTGAAGGCACCAAAAGAGGCTATCCGCGACATCAAGACCTTTAAAACCGGGTGGCTGATTCTAGTGCTGCTGTTGGTGGGTTTCTTTGGTCTGGAGCCACTGGGCGTACCCGTCAGTTTGGTCGCCGCCGTGGGGGCGCTAATTTTGTTTGCCGTCGCTAAGAAAGGGCATGCCATCAACACCGGTAAAGTGCTGCGCGGAGCACCCTGGCAAATCGTTATCTTCTCGCTGGGGATGTACTTGGTGGTTTATGGCCTACGTAACGCGGGGTTGACTCACTACCTTTCTGCCTTGCTGAATCAATTGGGAGAGCAGGGATTATGGGTGGCTACGCTCGGTACCGGATTCCTGACGGCGTTCCTGTCTTCTATCATGAACAATATGCCTACCGTTTTGGTTGGGGCTCTGTCGATTGATGGCAGTTCTGCCACCGGCGTGATCAAGGAGGCGATGATTTATGCCAACGTTATCGGCAGCGATCTGGGGCCGAAAATCACCCCGATAGGCAGTCTGGCGACCTTATTGTGGCTGCATGTGCTGTCACAAAAAAATATGACTATTACCTGGGGCTATTATTTCCGGGTGGGCATTGTCATGACGATCCCGGTGCTGTTTGTCACGCTGGCAGCCTTGGCGCTGCGGTTATCAGTATCCCTGTAACTATTACTGTAAACAACACCCGAAGGCATGGTCGACGGGTGTTTTAATGAGAGATCATGACGATGAGCAATGTGACTATTTATCATAATCCCGCCTGTGGAACATCGCGCAACACGCTGGAGTTAATCCGCAATAGTAACACTGAACCTACGGTTATTCTGTATCTGGAAACCCCACCAAGTCGTGAGGTGCTGGTAAAATTGATCGCAGATATGGGGATTACTGTTCGGGCGTTGTTACGTAAAAACGTCGAGCCTTATGAGCAATTAGGTCTGGCAGAAGAGGCCTTCAGCGATGAGCAACTGATTGATTTTATGCTGCAGCATCCCATTCTAATCAACCGTCCGATAGTTGTGACTCCGCTGGGTACCCGGTTGTGTCGACCTTCTGAGGCGGTGTTGGAGATTTTGTCCGATGCGCAACGTGGGTCGTTCACCAAGGAAGATGGTGAACGGGTGATAGATGAGCAGGGCAAACGCATAGGTAAGTGATTAAATAACGCTAAAAGGGAGCATTAAATGCTCCCTGAATTATTTAAAATACAAATAAAAACAATTGGTTGTATTTTTTCGCGGCCATGCCTCACCCCAGACGGTTGTGTCGCTTTAACAGCGGCAAGTCAACCAAAGTTGGCGTTGCCGCTGTTAAAGCGACACAACCGTTTCTTTTCTTTACCGGCGATACGGTATTTGAGACGCCAATACTTGGAACCATTCGGTTTGACGAGTAGATAAAGCCCACGCTCATCAGTGAGTTTATACTCCTTGTCTTTCGGCTTGGCAGTCTCGACCTGTCTGGCATTGAGTGGCATTTGGGGGCCCCAAAATAACGTTGAACAAGATGAGCCCCCAGATGGGCCCCCAGCGAGCACTTGATTGAGGTGGATGCTGGTTGACTTCTGTGGAGTTCATGATGTGATTAAATCGAGTATAACAAGGATTTTAAAGGAGTTTACTTGAATTCAGGAGACTTGGGGAGAAGTGAAAGTGGTGCCCGGACTCGGAATCGAACCAAGGACACGGGGATTTTCAATCCCCTGCTCTACCGACTGAGCTATCCGGGCAACGGGGCGAATTAAACCGTATTGGCTGGGTTACGTCAACGAATTTATGACAAAAAATCTTAAAAAAGAACTGAGTGCTGGCTTTTCAGCCAAAAGGCTGAAAGTTTTGTTCTTCGCACCGTGAGGCAAAGGGTTTTTGTTGTCTCAGCTCAAAGCCCCGAACTTGCGGCATTGCGCAATGTGTAAAATATCTTCAGCTAACTGCTTGGCGACAGCAACATCCTGTAATTGCCTCTTTACGAGCAGTTTGCTCAAACAGCCTTCCTGTACTAGTTCCATTTGCTGTGCTACCGAATCTGGATTATCAATATCAACTTCACGTAGCAAATCACGGGTGAACTTCAAGGACGTGAGTTTCTGCTGCTCGGCCAGTTGGTGAATGGAGTGATCCCTTTCAGGAAAGAAGCTACAGGCAGCAATAAACAGGCAGCCAGGATAACGTTCATTTCTGACGTGTTCGGCCAATACGTCATAGCGTGCCAGTAGCTTTTGTTCTGCACTCAGCGATTCATCGAGTTGTAACTTCCGTCGCCAGGTATCGATCTGTTGGCCATGATAGCGCAGGCAGTCATATAACAAAGCTTCACGATTTGGCCAAAATGGCTTCATATCAACGGAAGTGACCCCCAACTTTTCTGTCAGCTTTTCTGTCAGCATGTCGAATGTCGTGGTCGCAAAGCCCTGTTTTTCCAACAGTGCCAAGGCAGTGCTTAAAACGTGTTCTCGTTGCACTTGTGCTCGCTCCCGAAGTGTTTTAAATCTCAGTGTTGTTCACCGAATTGTTTTCTGCAAATGTGCGCTGAATGTCTTAGCGTCCATAAAACCCGTCACACGGGCAGAAGATAATTCATGACCTGCTTCGTTAAAGAACAGGATGGTGGGTAACCCAAGTACCTTTAAGTGTTTCAGTAAAGCCGCCTGTTCACCATTGTTGGCGGTGACGTCTGCCTGTAACAACACGGTATTGGCTAACTGAGCCTGTACAGTGGGGTCACTGAAGGTGTATTTTTCAAACTCTTTACAGGCAACGCACCAGTCCGCGTATAGATCTAACATAACTGGCTTACCTTGTGCTTGCTGTAGTGCTAAATCGAGCTGTGCGATGTTATTGATGCGTGTGAAATTCAGGTGCGGTTGAGTGGCTTCTTGTAAGGCGGTGCTACCGAAGGCCCAATCCTGCATTGGCCGAGCTGCTATCACCAGTACGGCCAGCAGTATCACCTGTATGATCCGCACCCATCCACGGTGTGATTTTAAGCTCAGGACGAATGCCCATCCGAAGAACGCTAAACCGAGTAGGCTCCATAGACGTAGCCCCCAAGCTTCGCCGAATACGCGCTCAAGCAGGAACACCGGCAGCGCTAGGATAACAAAGCCAAAGGCTTCTTTGACGTATTGCATCCAAGGGCCACTGCGTGGCAATAGTCGATTACCAAACAGTGTTACGATCACTAATGGTATCCCCATTCCTAGCGCATATAGGTATAGCGTTCCCCCACCTGCCCACATATTGCCGCTTTGGGCGATGTACAGCAGGATAGCGCTAAGCGGTGCAGTAGTGCACGGTGAGCAGATCAACCCAGCCAACGCCCCCATGGCAAATACACCAACCAGTGATCCCCCTTGTTGATTATTGCTCCAGCTTGCCAGTTGTGTTTGTAGCGAAGAGGGCAGTTGCAGGGAATAACAGCCGAACATAGATAAAGCCAATGCCACAAACAGTAGCGATAATCCAATTAGCACGTAAGGGTGCTGCAATGCGGCTTGAAATTGCAACCCGGCGGCGGCAACAACCAGCCCGAGCAGAGTATAAGCCAGTGCCATACCTTGCACATAAACTACGGCCAGTAGCAGAATACGCCCACTACTGTGCGGGCGTTCACGGCCAAGAATAATGCTGGAAATCAATGGGTACATCGGCAATACACAAGGCGTAAACGCGATGCCGATGCCAATCAGCAATGCCCACAGAGGGGAAAACGGTAGGTTTGCCGGTTCGGTTTCTGTTGGTGTGATCGGCGCAGCGGGAGCTGAAGACGCAGTGACCGCACTCAAAGGCACAATTCGTGTCTCTGGAGGATAGCAGAATCCTGCAGCCGCACAGCCTTGGTAGGTAACGCTAAGACTGGCATTGGCCTCAGCCTGCACCAACGGAAGAGCCAATATCAATGATTCTTTGAAAATCTCTACTTCACCAAAGAATTCATCTTTGTGTTTTAAACCGCTAGGTAGCTTAAATTCGCCAAGCGTTGCCTGCTGAGGAACCAATTTGATCTGTTGTCGATACAGATAATAACCGGGACGGATTTGCCAGCTGAGAGTCAGTTGGTGACCCTGCTGTTGAAAATCGAAGGCAAATGCCTGATCGACGGGCACAAACAAGTTACCGCCGTTTTGACCAAACAAGGAAGCCTGAACGGCCTGTGGTATAAAGAACAGGCTGCAAAGCAGCAATATCAGTTTAATGAAACGTTGATCCATGACAGGTAGTCTTTATCTCCGGCCATCACCGGTAACACTAATAATTCGGGTGTTTGATACGGGTGATGGTGTTTCAGGTAAGTGAGTAGCGCTTGTTGATGCTGGCGATGACTTTTAAACAACATTTGCACCTCGTACTCCTGTTCCAGCTTGCCCTCCCAGTAGTATAACGAGGATACGCCGGGAAGTAGCGTGGCGCAGGCTGCTAGTCTCTCCCCCAGGACACGCGCCGCAAGCTCTTGCGCGGTGGCCTCATCGGGGGCAGTACAGAGTATGACGATAGCTTCGCAATCAGACATCTTCATCCCTCTCAACCAGGTTATTGACCAGTCACTATACCCTTAAGCGGTGTCAGCTAGAAGGTGAGTTTTTCAACAGAGAGGAAATGACGAGTACAAAGTGCGGGGCCAAACCCCGCAGGAGGATCACAGGACTACGCTGCCGATCAGGAAACCAAAGATTACCGCAAAGATAACCCCCATGGTGCCAGGAATGAAGAACGGGTGATTAAACACGAAACGTCCAATGCGTGTTGTTCCGGTATCGTCCATCTGTACCGCTGCAACCAATGTTGGGTAAGTTGGCAAAATGAATAGGCCAGAAACCGCTGCAAAGGAGGCAATGGCTGTCAAAGGTGTGACATTCAGAGCCAGCGCCATCGGCATCAGTGCTTTGGCAGTCACGGCCTGGGAGTAAAGTAACGCGGAGCAGAAGAAGAAGATCACGGCAAGCAGCCAAGGATGCGCTTGGATCACAGAGCCGGCGGTCTCTTTGATCCACTCAATGTTAGCCTGTACGAAAGTATCACCAAGCCAGGCAACGCCCATGATACAGACACAGGCGCTCATACCTGCTTTTAAGCTACTGGAATTAAGTATCATGTTGGTATCAACACGGCACAGGACCGTGGTTAAAGTTGCGACGCTTAGCATGATGATCAGAATGGCGTTGGTAGTGTTCATCAAGGGTGTTGCTACCCAGCCCATGCTTGGGCTGTTGATGATAGCGTAAGCCACAACGCATAAAACCCCGACTAGGAATACGAGCACAGAGGTTTTTGCCCGTGGCTTGATTTCTATCACTTGGTCTCCGCGCAGGGTCACCAGGTGTTCTTCAAAACGTTTTTGATACACCGGATCGTTAGACAGTTTAGAGTCGAACAGCCAGGTCACTAGTATTGACATCAGCAACACGGCGAGAAAAGTGGAAGGGATGACCACTGTCAGCATATGCAGGTAACTCACTCCGTGGCCTTCCATCAACGAAGACATATACACCACCGCAGCAGAAATTGGCGAAGCGGTAATGGCAATTTGTGCAGAAACGACGGCAGTTGAGAGCGGGCGACAAGGCTTAATGCCTTGTTCTTTAGCAACCTCTGCTATCACCGGCAGTGCTGAGAGGGAGATATTCCCGGTACCGGCGAAGATGGTCAGAAAGTAGGTGACAATCGGTGCCAGGATAGTGATGTATTTGGGGTTTTTACGCAGCAGTTTTTCCGTTTGCTGCACTAAGTAGTCCATTCCACCTGCTACTTGCATTGCTGAGATAGCGGCGATCACCGCCATGATGATTGAAATAACGTCAAAGGGAATGTGGCCTGGCTTAACGCCGATGATAGCAAGTACCAAGACCCCAAGGCCGCCAGCAAAGCCAATCCCGATACCGCCTAATCTGGCACCTAAAAATATCGCCAGTAGAACAATCACCAACTCTACTATTAGCATAATGTTTACCCCTCAAAATGAATTTTTATGAAAACCAAAAGTTGCAATTTTGTGGCACAAGAAAGAAAAAAGGCACGCTGTCCAGAGGATTAGCGTGCCTTTCGGGCTACCGGATGTTTCTATTATTGTTCATTTTCATCTGTATAGCGTTTTGCTTTATAAGCTGGGTGCATCAGGTTCTCAATAGAGAAAATGTCATCCAGTTCAGCTTCAGTCAGTAATCCTCGTTCCAGTACGACTTCTCGCACGCTCTTGCCGGTTTTTGCACAAATTTTGCCGATAATGTCACCGTTATGGTGGCCAATAAACGGGTTAAGATAAGTCACGATACCGATAGAGTTGAATACGTAGTGCTCGCACACTTCTTTATTTGCGGTGATGCCATTAATGCATTTTTCCAACAGGTTATAACAGGCGTTGGTCAGAATGTGAATTGACTCAAACATTGCCTGACCAATGACAGGTTCCATCACGTTCAACTGCAGCTGGCCAGCTTCCGCCGCCATGGTGACGCAAGTGTCGTTGCCGATCACCTTGAAGCAAACCTGGTTAACCACCTCAGGAATAACCGGGTTCACTTTGGCGGGCATGATGGATGAACCGGCCTGCAATTCTGGCAGGTTGATTTCGTTAAGGCCAGCACGTGGTCCGGAAGACAATAGGCGCAGGTCATTACAAATCTTGGAAAGCTTCACCGCCAGACGTTTGAGCGCACTATGCACCATAACATAAGCACCGCAGTCTGATGTGGCTTCGATCAGGTCTTCAGCAGGCACAACTGGCAGATTACTGACTTCCGCCAGTTTTTGTACTGCAAGCTGCTGATAGCCTTCTGGGGTATTCAGCGCGGTACCAATCGCCGTGGCCCCCAGGTTTACTTCCAGCAACAATTCTGCCGTACGGTGCAGGTTGCGGATTTCTTCGTTCAACAACACGCTGAAGGCATGGAACTCTTGGCCCAGCGTCATTGGCACTGCATCCTGCAACTGAGTACGGCCCATTTTCAGAATGGTTTCGAACTCTTTAGCTTTACGGTCAAAACCTTCGCGCAGTTGGTTGATAGCATCAATCAGTTTTTGGTTGGAAGCATATACAGCAATACGAAAACCGGTTGGGTAAGCGTCGTTGGTGGATTGGCACTTGTTGAGATGATCGTTAGGGTTCAGGTATTGATACTCGCCTTTTTGGTGGCCCATCAGTTCAAGGCCGATATTCGCCAGCACTTCGTTGGTGTTCATGTTAAGTGAGGTACCCGCCCCTCCTTGAAATACGTCCACCGGGAATTGGTCCATGCACTTGCCTTTATCCAGCACTTCATCACAGGCTTGGATGATGATGTCAGCAATTTTTCGTGGGATGGTTTTCAGCTCTTTGTTGGCCATTGCGGTGGCTTTTTTTACCATAACCATGCCGCGAACAAACTCTGGTACATCACTTATTTTACTGTTGCTGATATAGAAGTTTTCTATCGCACGTAAAGTATGAACACCATAGTAGGCTTCAGCGGGGACTTCACGTGTTCCTAGCAGGTCTTCTTCGATACGAATGTTGTTTGACATGAGAGCCTTCTCTATTGTTGCTGCCGAATTAATAATATTTGTGTTAACCAAATTATATTGTCGAGAGCTTCAAGTGCGGAAGTATTAACCGCAACGGTTGTAGCTGACAAGATGATATGCTGCTCAGTAATAAATGAATGAATGCAGATCACTATCTGGCGCTTCAAAAATTATGGCTTTCTATTTCTGAGATCCATATCACGTTTAATAACATTAGCGATATAGGTGAATGTGCAGTTGAAATGGGGGCAGGTCGTCCTCATTGTGTTAGGCTGTAGATCATATCTCTGTGCATGCGCTATCAGACGCGTACGCCGTCCTACCGAGAGGAGAACCAGGTGCGCTGGTTACCGTTACTGCTGATATTCCTACTGACTTATATAGAAATATCCATATTTATTAAAGTTGCTGCCGTATTAAGCGTAGCAATCGCCCTGCTACTGGTGGTTTTTACCTCCTGTGTTGGGGTTTCTCTGGTGCGTAATCAGGGAATGAAAACCTTTATTCAGATGCAACAAAAACTGGCGGCTGGTGAGAGCCCGGCGGCAGAGATGGTTAAAAGCGTATCATTGGTGCTGGCTGGGTTCCTGCTGTTAGTGCCGGGCTTTTTCACGGATTTCCTTGGTTTGCTACTACTGTTACCGCCGGTACAGAAATCTCTGACACTCAAATTGATGCCGCATCTTTTCGTTTTCCGTCCAACTGGCCACGGGCAGAGTGGTGGGGCCAACCACGGGAATACCTTTGACGGCGAGTTCCAGCGTAAAGATGATGATCGTTATATGTTGGATCACCAATCTGACGATCACACCAAACGTGATGATCGCTAGTTATTTCTACAATAACGTAGCCAACTGGTCGCGTTTTGTTCACTTATGTCCACAATGAGCATCAGATAAAAATTTTTTTGAACTTGCCCCTTGAAGGGAGATGGATTGGCCCCATTTCAAATGCCACGGAGCCGGTATCAATAATAATCCGGTGTGTAACCCTAAATCTGATAGAGACCTTGTTACAGGAGAGCGTTCAATGAGTATTCGTCCATTGCATGACCGCGTTATCGTCAAGCGCAAAGAAGTTGAATCTAAATCTGCTGGCGGCATCGTTCTGACTGGCTCTGCAGCGGGTAAATCTACTCGTGGTGAGGTAGTAGCCGTTGGTAAAGGACGTGTTCTGGAAAGTGGTCATGTCCAGCCGCTGGATGTGAAAGTTGGCGACATCGTAATTTTCAACGACGGTTACGGCGTGAAAGCAGAGAAGATCGACAATGAAGAAGTGTTGATCATGTCCGAAAGCGACATTCTGGCAATTGTTCAAGCAAAATAATGCTTTATATCTTCTGAACTGAACGAGTTGAAGGGAAATACTAATGGCAGCTAAAGATGTAAAATTCGGCAATGACGCTCGCGTGAAGATGCTCCGTGGCGTGAATGTACTCGCTGATGCAGTTAAAGTGACCTTGGGCCCGAAAGGCCGTAACGTAGTGCTGGATAAATCCTTCGGCGCTCCTAGCATCACTAAAGATGGTGTATCTGTTGCTCGTGAGATCGAACTGGAAGACAAGTTCGAGAATATGGGTGCCCAAATGGTGAAAGAAGTTGCCTCTAAAGCGAACGACGCGGCAGGTGACGGCACCACAACTGCAACTGTACTGGCTCAATCCATTATCACTGAAGGCCTGAAAGCTGTGGCTGCGGGTATGAACCCGATGGATCTGAAGCGCGGCATCGACAAAGCGGTGATCGCAGCGGTTGAAGAACTGAAAAAACTGTCTGTACCTTGCTCTGATTCCAAAGCTATTGCTCAGGTAGGCACCATCTCTGCAAACTCCGATGAAACCGTGGGTAAACTGATTGCAGAAGCCATGGAAAAAGTGGGCAAAGAAGGTGTTATCACCGTTGAAGAAGGCACAGGTCTGCAAGATGAGCTGGACGTGGTTGAAGGTATGCAGTTCGACCGCGGCTACCTGTCTCCATACTTCATCAACAAGCCTGAAACCGGTTCTATTGAGCTGGAAAGCCCGTTCATCCTGCTGGCTGACAAGAAAATCTCCAACATTCGTGAAATGCTGCCAGTACTGGAAGCCGTTGCCAAAGCCGGTAAACCACTGCTGATCATTGCAGAAGATGTTGAAGGTGAAGCACTGGCGACTCTGGTGGTTAACACCATGCGTGGCATTGTGAAAGTTGCTGCAGTCAAGGCACCTGGTTTCGGCGATCGCCGTAAAGCAATGCTGCAAGATATCGCTACCCTGACTGCGGGTACCGTAATCTCTGAAGAGATCGGCCTGGAGCTGGAAAAAGCGACTCTGGAAGATCTGGGTCAGGCAAAACGTGTAGTGATCAACAAAGACACCACCATCATTATCGATGGTGTGGGCGATGAAGCCACCATTCAAGGCCGTGTTACCCAGATCCGTCAGCAGATTGAAGAAGCAACCTCTGACTATGATCGTGAAAAACTGCAGGAGCGTGTCGCTAAACTGGCTGGCGGCGTTGCCGTTATCAAAGTTGGCGCAGCAACTGAAGTTGAAATGAAAGAGAAGAAAGCCCGCGTAGAAGATGCCCTGCACGCGACCCGTGCTGCGGTTGAAGAAGGCGTAGTTGCTGGTGGTGGTGTCGCGCTGATCCGTGTAGCAGGTAAAATTGCTAACCTGAAAGGTGACAACGAAGACCAGAACGTCGGTATCAAAGTCGCACTGCGTGCGATGGAAGCTCCTCTGCGTCAGATCGTGATTAACGCCGGTGAAGAAGCTTCTGTTATTGCCAACAATGTGAAAGCGGGCCAAGGTAGCTACGGCTACAACGCTTACAGTGAAGAATACGGCGATATGATCGCGATGGGTATCCTGGACCCAACCAAAGTAACCCGTTCTGCTCTGCAGTACGCGGCTTCTGTTGCTGGTCTGATGATTACCACTGAGTGCATGGTGACCGATCTGCCGAAGGAAGATAAAGCTGACATGGGTGCTGCAGGTATGGGCGGCATGGGTGGTATGGGCGGTATGATGTAATTCATCACACTTTATGTGTGTTGAAAACCCATGCTAGGCTAAACGCCGATCGAAATGGTCGGCTGAAATACCCAATCAGTATCTGAAAATCCGTAACCTCTTTTAGGTTACGGATTTTTTGTTTCAACCTGTTTATCTTTTTCCTCACCAAAGCTGTGATCAAATTTTTGCTGACCCTACCTATTTACCGTGTAAACTGATAACTCATTAGCTGTTGTTCAAGGCGTTGGCAAGGCGCTCGTAGCCAGCGGCAACGGATGCTTAAGAGATAGCAACGCTTTCTGATAAGCTTTTGCTCAATTCTCAATATCATATGGGGAACAAGATGCGGATTAAAGCCTTACTGGGTCTAACGGTAGCATTTTTGCTGGCAGGTTGTAGCAGTACCAATGAGCTGACTACTGCAGGTCAACAGGTGAAATTCACCGACGCCAAGCCAGCGGCGGAATGCCAATTGGTGGGGGAAGTTACCGGTTCTCAAAGTAACTGGTTTTCCGGAAACGGTGGTGAAGGTAGCTCCCTGCGTGGTGCAGCAAACGACCTGCGAAATAAAGCAGCAGCGATGGGGGGGAATGTAATTTATGGTGCAAGCAGTCCCAGCCAGAATCTGCTTTCAAGTTTTGCGCCGATTGACAGTAAAATGGTTGGTCAGGTTTATAAGTGCCCATAACCTTCATGTCACAACCCGAATAAAACAAAAGAGGAGTGCTTAGGCACTCCTCTTTTGTTATCAGGTGTTTTTCTTCAATTGCCAGCGGATCTGTTGTGCAATTGAGGTGAAATGCTTAGAGAGCATCGGTTTGTTTCAAATGCAGATCCAGGGGGGTTTTGCTTGGTTCTCCGCCAATCTCACGTGCCAGACGTGGTATCAGATAACCTGAGACTTTACTGAGTAGGTTTTTCATAATCGTGCGGGCTTCATCGTCACTGACCATGAAATGCGTTGCGCCCTGTACTTTGTCTAATACGTGAATGTAATAGGGCAAAATGCCACAATCGAACAGCGTATTACTCAGCGTTGCCAGCGTATCAGCGTTATCATTGATGCCCCGCAACAGTACGCTTTGGTTTAACAAAGTAACGCCAGCATGACGTAACTTTGCCATGTTGGTGCGGAACTCTTGATCAATTTCATTGGAATGATTGATATGCGTAACCATCAACACCTGCAGGCGTGAAGCAGAGAGACGTTGACAAAGTGTTGTGGTGATCCGCGCAGGAATGACAACGGGTAAGCGGGTATGAATGCGCAGACGCTTAATGTGAGGGATCGTTTCAAGTTCACCGATCAACCAATCCAGTTCGTGATCCTTAGCCATCAGCGGATCGCCACCGGAAAAAATAATTTCGTCCAGCTCTGTGTGTTCGCTGATGTACTCTAATGCCTGAAGCCAGTTTGTTTTATTCCCTTGGTTATCCTGATAAGGAAAATGGCGACGGAAACAATAACGGCAATTGACGGCACAACCACCTTTTACCAGCAGCAGCGCACGATTACGGTATTTGTGCAACAAACCAGGTACGACACTGCGTTGTTCATCCAATGGGTCAGTCGTGAATCCAGGTGCATTGATGAATTCTTCTTTGGCGGTCAGCACTTGACGCAGTAGCGGATCGTTGGCGTCGCCAGGTTGCATACGTGCTGCAAAAGCACGCGGTACACGTAGGGCAAACAGGCGACGCGCATCGCGCCCCTGGGGAAGTTCCGGGTGTGCATTCAGTGACAATAGTTGCAAGAGTTCATCTGGGTCGGTAATAACATCGGCGAGTTGATGCAACCAATCTTCTCTAAACACCGTGTTTTGGGTTACAATGTGTGCCATTTTTTGGCTAAGCTACCAGTTTAATTATTCAGAGGGCCATTATGGCGACTTATTCTAGCAACGATTTCCGTCCGGGTCTTAAAATCATGTTTGAAGGCGAACCTTATGCTGTTGAATCCAGCGAGTTCGTGAAGCCAGGTAAAGGCCAAGCTTTTGCGCGTGTGAAAATGCGTCGTCTGCTGACTGGCACCCGCGTTGAAAAAACCTTCAAGTCTACCGATTCTGCCGAAGGCGCAGACGTTATTGATATGAACCTGACTTACCTGTACAACGACGGTGAGTTCTATCATTTCATGAACAACGAAACCTTTGAACAATTGGCTGCCGATGCAAAAGCGATTGGTGATAACGCCAAATGGATGCTGGATCAGGCAGAGTGTATCGTGACCTTGTGGAACGGCCAACCGATCGCGGTGACCCCACCGAACTTTGTTGAATTAGAAATTGTTGATACTGACCCGGGTCTGAAAGGCGATACCGCAGGTACTGGCGGTAAGCCAGCAACCTTGAGCACCGGTGCCGTCGTTAAGGTGCCGTTGTTCGTCCAGATTGGTGAAGTGATCAAAGTTGACACCCGCTCAGGCGAATACGTTTCTCGCGTTAAGTAAGTGTCGAGACAGAGGAGCCTGATGGTTCCTCTGTCTTACAGTTTCCCGCTGAACGCTAGCGGGTGTTTTCCGTTAACACAGCTTCAATCCTCATCCAACCAGGCGGGACGACCCACCTGCGTATCTCCTGCTCGGGGACGACCCCATAAGTTTTGGAGCCTGTTTTATGGCATGGATCGTTTTGATTTGCGCTGGCCTGCTAGAGATCGTCTGGGCCGTTGGTTTGAAATATACCCAGGGTTTTACTCGCCTGACGCCCAGCTTAATCACCATCGTAGCGATGATTGCTAGCATGATACTGTTGGCACATGCGATGAAAACATTACCTGCTGGAACCGCTTACGCCGTGTGGACTGGGATCGGGGCCGTGGGCGCAGCGGTAATGGGAATGGTGCTACTTGGCGAATCGACCAATATCATGCGTATTCTCAGCTTGTGCTTGATCGTCGCCGGTATTTTGGGGCTAAAATTCAGTAGTCACTGAACCGGTTTTTGATTCACCCAGATTAGCGCTGCGGTATCAAAACCGTAGCCTTTGGCTATCTGTATCAGCCTGTCGCGTGTGGCGGTGTCTAACGTCGGCGTGCGCGACAGTATCCATAAATAATCTTTGCTTGGGCCTGCAACCAATGCATAACGGTATTCAGTATCTAGATCGATAACGTTGTATCCGCCGTAAAATGGGCCAAAGAAAGAGACTTTCAACGAAGCAATTTGCGGCGAACCGATAAAGTAGGCTTTACCTTCACTTTCCTTCCATTGCTGCTTTTTACTATCAAACCCACGGTTGAGCACTTTCAGACCGCCGTCTGCGCGTGGGCTGTAATTAGCGGTGACCTGTTCCAAACCACGTTCGAAACGGTGATCCAAACGGGCTACTTCATACCATGTTCCCATATAGCGCTGGCTGTCGAAGTTATCGACAACCCTGACATCTTTCGGCGGTGTTACGCTACATCCAACGAAAACAATCGCAGATAAGATTACACAAAGCTTTGAGCAAAAACGCATGGATGACTCCTGTTTACCTTAACCAGATAAACAGTGTAATCGACAAAAGGGATAAGCGGCCAACGAAAGCTGGCCGCCAGAGTTTTTAAAGAGTGACAACCCCAATCAGGGTAACGACACTTAGAATGGCTGCCAGACCGTAAAAGACCCATTTGCCGGCAGGCACGTGGATTTTTAGATCATGCATGGCATGGTGAATACGGTGCAACCCACACCACAGGGGCAGAATAATCATCAACAGCAGGAACAGGCGGCCGATAAGGCTTTGGCTAAACGCCAATATCCGCTCATAGCCTAGCGCTTCGCCTGGGAAAAAGCCCAGTGGCAGCAGAATACCGATCAACAGTACAATAGCCGGTGCGATGATCGCTCCCCACATACCGCCAGCGCCGAATAACCCCCAGAAAACCGGCTCATCAGAACGTTTGGGTACAAGATTAGTCATGTTTCCTCCGGATTACAGTAACGCGACAGCGAGAATGATCACGGTGACGACGATTGTCACTGCCCACAGCGTATTAACGATCGGCTCTGGCCCCATTTTCTCGCTCTTTACTACGATATTGGCAGCTTTAGGTGCAAGATCGAACCACGTCTTGGTATGCAGCAGGGCAGCCAACAGGGTGATAATGTTAATTAGCAGCACTAGCGGGTTTTGCAGGAAGCCGACAAACCCAGCCCAGCTTTCAGGCCCACCTTTCAGCGAAAAAACACCGTATATCAGTATGATACTGAACCACACGGCAGGTACTGAAGTGCTTTCACGCAACATATAGAAACGATAAAAACCCAGCTTTTGCCACCAGGTTGGTGTCATGGTACGTACATAGGGCTTACGTTGTGTTGTCATTGCTGTTTCATCTCCCTTATTGCGGCTTCAGCATGGCGATCATGAAGTCTTTGGCACTCTCAACCTTGCCTTGCTGAATAGCAGCGGCTGGGTCGACGTGTTTCGGGCAGACTTCAGAACAATAGCCAACAAACGTACAGGACCAGACACCATTCTGACCGTTGAGTTGCGGCATACGCTGCATTTTGCCGTGGTCACGGTTGTCCAGATTGTAACGGTGTGCCAGCGTGATGGCTGCCGGGCCTATAAACTCAGGATTGAGACCAAACTGCGGGCAGGCTGCATAGCATAAACCACAGTTGATGCAGCCAGAGAACTGGTGATATTTCGCCATTTGTGCTGGTGTTTGCACGTTAGGTCCATCTTCCGGTTTGCGATCGTTACCAATGATGTAAGGCTTAATCGCTTCCAAGCTCTCGATAAAGTGGGTCATATCAACCACCAGATCGCGTTCGATCGGGAAATTACCCAGCGCTTCGACCTTCATACCCTCAGTGTATTCACGTAGGAAGGTTTTACAGGCCAGTTTCGGCACGCTGTTAACCATCATGCCGCAAGAACCACAGATGGCCATGCGGCATGACCAACGATAGGAGAGGTCTGGAGCCAGGTTATCTTTGATATAACCCAGGGCATCCAGTAGTGAGGTTTGCTCATCGTAAGGTACGCTAAAGGTTTCGAAATGCGGCTCGGCGTCGCGTTCCGGGTTGTAGCGCATGACTTCGATTTTCAGGGTTTTCATCTCAGCCATTCGCCTGCTCCTTATCCTTTTTTTCCTGAGCTTCGGCTTCTGCGCCGTAAACACGTTTGGCTGGTGGCAGTTTGGTAATTTTCACGTCGCTGTACTCCAGGCGAGGCGTACCATTGGGATTATGAAACGCCAGCGTATGTTTCAGGAAATTTACGTCGTCGCGCTCGGTGCATCCTTCGTCAAGACGCTGGTGGGCACCACGCGATTCTTTACGATTTATTGCAGAGTGTGCCATACATTCGGCAATATCCAGGCCGTAACCCAACTCTATGGTGTACAGCAGATCGGTGTTAAACACGTTAGAGTGGTCGGTGATTTTGACGCGTTTGAAGCGTTCTTTAAGTTCAGCCAGTTTATCGATGGTTTTTTGCATCAGTTCTGTGGTGCGGTAGATGCCACAACCCTCTTCCATCGACAGGCCCATTTCGTCGCGGATTTTCGCCCAGTTCTCGTTTCCCTCCTGTTTCATCAGGTTGCTGAGGCGGGTTTCCACATCACGGCCTTGCGCATCGAGTGCACTACCGTTTGCTGGGCCGCTTTCCTGTGCACGACGAGCCGCATTTTCACCCGCCACACGCCCGAATACCACCAGTTCTGCCAGGGAGTTGGAGCCGAGACGGTTAGCGCCGTGCAGGCCAACGGAAGAACATTCACCGACGGCAAATAGCCCTTTGATGCGTGTTTCACAATTCTGATCGGTTTCGATCCCCCCCATGGTGTAGTGAGCCGTTGGGCGAACAGGGATTGGGGCTGTGACCGGATCGACGCCAACATAAGCTTTTGCCAACTCGCAGATGAACGGCAAGCGTTCCAGCAGTTTTTTCTCACCCAGATGACGCAGGTCCAGATAGACCACGTCACCGCGTGGTGTTGCTATGGTCCTGCCAGCTCGCCATTCGTGCCAGAATGCTTGGGATACTTTGTCCCTTGGGCCGAGTTCCATGTACTTGTTTTTGGGTTCGCCAAGCGGGGTTTCCGGGCCCATACCGTAGTCTTGCAGGTAACGGTAGCCGTCTTTATTAACCAGGATACCGCCTTCGCCACGGCAACCTTCAGTCATCAGGATACCGGAACCTGGCAGGCCGGTTGGGTGATACTGGACAAATTCCATATCGCGTAGTGGTACGCCGTGGTGGAAGGCCATTCCCATGCCGTCACCGGTTACGATGCCGCCGTTGGTGTTATACCGATAGACCCGGCCTGCACCGCCAGTTGCCATAATCACCGCGTTAGCGCGGATCTGCACACGTGTGCCTTCCATCATGTTTATTGCAACCAAGCCACGTGCCTGGCCATCATCCACCAGAATGTCCAGTACGAAGTGCTCGTCAAAACGTTGGATTTGTGGGTATTTTAGCGAAGTCTGGAACAAGGTATGCAGCATGTGGAAGCCGGTTTTATCGGCGGCGAACCATGTACGTTCGATCTTCATGCCGCCAAAGCGGCGTACATTGACTGAACCGTCCGGTTTACGACTCCATGGACAACCCCACTGTTCAAGCTGAGTCATTTCACGTGGACAGTTATGGACAAAATGGTCAACAACATCCTGCTCACACAACCAGTCCCCACCGGCAACGGTGTCTTGGAAGTGATAATCGTAGCTGTCATGGGCTTGGGTGACGGCGGCAGATCCCCCCTCAGCGGCTACCGTATGGCTGCGCATCGGGTACACTTTAGATATCAGCGCGATTTTCAGTTGGGGATTGGCTTCTGCGGCGGCAATTGCTGCCCGTAAACCGGCTCCCCCAGCGCCAATGATGGCGAGGTCGGCGTTAAAGGTTTGCACTGCATTCCTCCAATATTCTTGTTAAAACGACAAAATAAATATCTATACTTAATATTTATAAAAATGTTTCGGGTGCTAACGTCATTCAGCGGTTCTTTAGACTAAAAACTTTAAGGATAGATAACTTCTACCGAATATAGGGGTAAGACTATACCTAAACTTAAACAGTAGAAAATTGACGTGATCGATTGTTTTGTCTTTTAGCTGAGGTATAGAAGGCATTCCTGTAAAAATAAGAAGTTACCTCGGCTTTGACTTTGATTAGCACTATTGGTGGTGGTTTATATGGCTACTATGTTTTTTATGATTTTAATCTGGACCCAACGCGGTAATAGATAAGGATTTGTCTGCTTGGCAGTCTACGAGTAGACTGCACCCCCTGTTTGATTTCGGAGTAATTACCATGAGCGAAACGGCAAGCTGGCAACCGAGTGCACCCATCGCCAATTTGTTGAAACGCGGAGCGATCCTGGCGGAAATCCGGCGTTTTTTTGCCGATCGTGGTGTATTAGAGGTTGAGACGCCAGCGATGAGCCAGGCGACGGTAACCGACATTCATCTTTTTCCTTTCCAGACCCGCTTTGTTGGCCCGGGCGCGGCCGATGGTCTGATGCTATACATGATAACCAGCCCGGAATACCACATGAAACGCCTTTTGGTGGCCGGGAGTGGTCCGATTTACCAGATGGGACGCAGCTTTCGTAATGAGGAAGCCGGAAGGCATCACAACCCCGAGTTCACCATGCTGGAATGGTATCGCCCACATTATGATATGTACCGCCTGATGAATGAGGTAGACGACCTGTTACAGCATGTACTGGATTGCGACAGTGCTGAAACACTATCCTATCAGCAGGCATTTTTGCGTCATTTGGATGTTGATCCGCTTTCAGCAGACAAAGCGCAACTGCGTGAAGCGGCAGCCAAGCTGGATTTGAGCAATATTGCCGATACGGAAGAAGATCGCGATACATTATTGCAGTTACTGTTTACCGTGGGCGTAGAGCCTTACATAGGTCGTGATAAACCGGTATTTGTTTATCACTTCCCTGCTTCGCAAGCTGCTTTGGCAGAAATCAGTACGGAAGATCATCGCGTTGCTGAACGGTTTGAGGTCTACTATAAAGGTCTCGAATTGGCGAACGGTTTCCGCGAACTGACAGATGGCAATGAACAGCGCCAGCGCTTTGAACAGGATAATCGTAAACGTATTGCCCGTGGCTTACCTGAGCATCCGATTGATAACAACCTGCTGGATGCGCTGCAACATGGCATGCCGGAATGTTCTGGTGTAGCGTTGGGTGTTGATCGTCTGGTCATGCTGGCACTGGGAGCCGAGAGCTTGAGTGAAGTCATTGCGTTTCCTGTCAACCGCGCGTAACGTTCATTGATCAATGAAAAGAGTTCGGCTCGTCCCGAACTCTTTTTGCATTTACAGTCCACCTGGTTCGCGGTGATTATTATGCGCAGGCGTTGAAGGAGGTGTACGGTTATTGTTGGTGATACGTGAAAGCGTTTCGCTACGTACCTGGAACGGTGGATACGGTAATGTGATGCCATGCTCACGGTAACCAGCCAGAATCAACTGGTGAATTTCGTGGCGTAATGGCATGCGATGGCCCATTTCTGCAGCGTAGATCCGCAGTTCGAAGATCTGTATACCCTGTTGTAGATCGACCAGATACGCTTCCGGGACTGGATTATCCAGCACCAGTGCACAGCGTTCGGCTGCGTTCATCAGGATCCTGGTTACCTCTTCGCTGTTAGCGTCTGCAGGTGCAGGTACGGTCAGCACGACACGTGTGAGCGTGTCGGACAGCGACCAGTTGATAAACTGCTCGGTGATAAATGCCTTATTGGGGACAATAATTTCTTTGCGATCCCAGTCTGAAATAGTGGTTGCTCGGGTGTTAATTTTGGTGACGTTACCGGTCAGATTACGAATTGTAACCGTATCGCCAATACGGATCGGTTTTTCAAACAGAATGATCAAACCAGAAATAAAGTTTGAGAAGATCTCCTGCATACCAAAACCTAAACCAAAGCTGAGTGCGGTGATCACCCATTGCAGTTTTGACCACTCAATACCGATCCAGGAAAAACTGAGTATCGCGCCAAAAAACAACAGCAGGTATTTAGTGATGGTGGTAATGGCATAACCCGTGCCCGGCGTCAGATCCAAATGCTGCAAGACCGCCAATTCAAGCAATGCAGGCAGGTTACGCACCAGTTGCATGGTGACGATTAATACCAGAATAGCAATCAGTAAAGCACCCATAGTGATCGGCTGGGCGACATCAATCCCATTGACTGTAGAAGTGACATCCCAGAGCTTGATGTTTTCAAGAAAGCCGAAAGCCGAATGGATCTCAGACCACAAGAAAATCACCGAAACCATTGCGATCATCGTCAGGATCGAACGCACAAGCTGCAGTGATTGCGCGCTGATCGCATCAAGATCGATCTCTGTCTCATCCACTTCAACCGAGCCTTCTATGCTATTTGGCGTTTGCGAGGACTCACCTTCACCTTTCGCGCGCTGTGCCAAAATATCTGCACGGCGCTGCTTTGCTCGTTCAAAGGCAATCCGACGCCGTTGGATAAGCATCCAACGGCGAATAATGTGATAAACCACCAATAGCAGAAACCAGATGGCCACAGAAGTCTCCAACCGTGCCAAGAGCTTTTGTGCGGTTGTCATATAGCCGACAATGGAGGCCAGTGCCGCGATCAGCGGCGCGGAAAGCAGCAACCCCCATAGCGCTGTGTTAACGAGGTTTTCACCGGAGCCTTTTTTATCCAGATACAGGGGTATGCCAGCACGTTTCAGGCTATGGGTGACCAATGCCAGAGCCAGGCACAACAAAATGAAACATAACCGCCCGAGAGTATTGGAAAATTCACGATCGTTGAGATTGTCAAAGGCGATCAGCGCCATAATCAAGGGCACAATCAGCCAGATCGACATCTTGTAGTAGCGCATAGCACGGGAAACCTGCGCCGCAGGCCAACGAAAATGAGCAATAAACAACCCTTGCGGATGAGCGAACGCGGCACTGATCATACAAACCCACAGTATCGGCAGCGTTGCGGTGACACCATCGCCAATCGCCACTGCCACCGGATACGGCCAGGCATTTTGCAAGCCAAATCCCAATGCAGCCCACAATACTGGCAGTGGTAAGGCCACCAGAATCGACCAGAATACGGTTCGCATTGTTAGGAAGAACTCATCCTTCGTCACTTTGCCTACTTTGCTACTGGCCCTAGTCAGGAAAGCGTGATAGTGCTTGCGTGAGCTGATACTCAAAATCACCAGTAACATCGCGCCAAAAAGTGGCACCAGCGTTTCCCTGCTGGTAACCATCATCATAAATGCACCGCTTAGCTGAGTCAGGGTATCCAGTGATAGCAGGCGATTCAGGTCTTGTACTACGTACAGTGGGTAAGATAACGTAATCGGACTGCTGTCTGGTACCCAGAACAGGTAACGGTGTGCTGCATCGCTAATGTCGTTCAGTGCATCCACCAACTGGGTGTTGGCGACTTTCAGTTTGGTCAATTCAAGAATTTGGGTATCACAGCCGGAAAGCAGTGAGTTAAGCAACTCACGTTGTGTGCGTATTTGTGCATCGATAATACGCTGTTGTGCGTTGGTGAGCGGTGAACCGTCGTCTTGTTTCAGCCCTTTGACTTGTTGTGGCAACTTTTCCAACTGGTTTTCGAAACGCAGTCGTTGGACGCGTAAATCGGCCATTGCACTATCGAGTTGCTGCACTTTTGGCATGTCAGGCAAGGAGGCGACCTGTGCCCGCAGTGTTTCTCCTAGAGCGGGGGATGTACCAAGCCATTGGGCTTGTTCGATGATGGTACTCAGAGCCTGACGCACCTGCAGTGTCTGTGCTGCAGCCTGGCGTTGCTGGGAAGAAATCAGATCCATCTGTTGAGCCTGATTATTCAGAGCTGCGGAGAGTTCACGGTTTATTTGTAACTGCTGATTGATGCTCTGAGGCAAATCACTATTTTGCTCTGCTAATTGTTCGGTTTTTTCTAGCGCGCGCTCCGCTTCGCGCTGGCGCTGGCTATTGAGATTATTGCGCAGTGCTTGTAACTGTAGATCAATCTTTTCATGGCGTTTTTTATAGAGTTCAGCGCGCATCCTTGCCAATTCCTGGCGGTTATTGGCTGAAAGTTGAGCCAGTTCAAGCTCATCCACTCTCGCTTTACGCGCTGCAGCTTCACTTTGCAGTAGTGCCAATTGTGCCAGTGCCAACGGTGTCGTCTGGTTATTATTTTGCCCCTGCAGGCGACGCTGTATTTCTGTTAATGAACGCCGAGCTTCGGTTTGTTGTTGTGGCAACTGGCTGAGTGAATCACTAATCTCGCGTGAACGCTCCTGCTCTTGTTGCAGTAAACGAGCTTGTTCAAGTAATTGGCTGCTGGTTTGCAGGATCAGTTGTTCTAGTTCGCTGGCAGACAGGTTATCGCCATTTGGCGGGTATTGGGTATCTTCAAGAGTGAGCTGGCGGCGCAACGCCTGCGTTATTTTGGGAAAGTCCTCGATAACCTTCTGATATTGTTCAGAATTACTCTTCGATTCTTTAAGTTCTGAAAGCCAGTTAAGGGCGCTTTGCAGCGCCTCAACGGTTTTTGCCTGATTTGGCGCATTTTTGTTACTTTCAGCCTGCTTTAGCTCCTGTCGGAGTTGAGATTCATTGGGGACTGTCGATGCTAGAACCGGCTGAATCAGCATCAGGCTGAGTAAGAACGATATAATCAGGCGCACAGCGTCAACTTCCTAGTTTTGTTTAGTGGGGGCTGCGTCTGATGCGGCCATGGAGTCTGCAAAGGCTTGGCCCATTCGGGTTACGCTACCGCTGTTCAACTGTGGAGCAAACTGTATGCTGCCAGGCTTGAACAGGTTGATTACCGTGGACCCAAGTTTGAAGCGCCCCATTTCTTGGCCTTTGTCCAGTTGAATTGCGCCTTCCATGCCTTCCGCAGGGTAGGTCCAGCGTTTGATGATCCCTTCACGCGGTGGTGTGACGGTTCCCGCCCATACCGTTTCTATACTGCCTACAATAGTGGCACCGACCAGGATCTGCACCATCGGCCCGAAGTTGGTATCAAACAGACAGATGACACGTTCATTGCGTGCGAAAAGATTGGGTACATTTGCAGCGGTTAGTGGGTTTACCGAGAACAGATCGCCGGGTACGTAAATCATTTCGCGCAGAATACCGTCACAGGGCATATGGACGCGGTGATAGTCACGGGGTGCCAGATAAGTCGTAGCAAACAGACCGTGACGGAATTGCTCGGCCAATTGATGGTTGCCCGCTAACAAGGCCTCGAGCGTGTAATGGTGCCCTTTTGCCTGAAAAATCTGATAGTCATCAATTGAACCAAGCTGGCTGATGGTGCCATCGGCGGGTAAGGTCAAGATGTTAGGATCTTCTACGATAGGGCGGGTGCCGTCACGCAAAGGACGAACGAAAAAATCGTTGAACGTCGCGTAAGACGCTGGGTCCGGGTTCTGGGCTTCTTGCATTTCAACGCGATAATAACGAACGAAAGCTTTTACTACCAGTCGCGTCAGCCAGCCTGCCTTTTTTTCAGCTCCCCAACCTGCGAGATGAGTGAGTGCCGGTTTTGGCAGCCAGTACTGTAATTTAATCTTGATGCTATCCAGCATGTTAACCTCTTGAAAGGATGTTTCCGTTATCTCTTAAGCTGTGTTGCTGCCACAGGCAACTCGGGGTATGACGGGTATAAAGGGTGAAGGTTGACAGTAATCGCTACCAATGTCCCCATATTGAATCAGTTGCCCGTTTCTGGATAGTTTTTGCGGGTTTTAACCTGTGCCATACTCTCCAGAATGCGGTGGTAATTGTCGAAACGTTCTTTCGCTATTGCGCCACTTTCCACTGCCGCACGAATGGCGCAACCAGGATCGGTTGCGTGGCTGCAATCACGAAATTTACAGCCACCCAGATAGTTGCGAAATTCTTTATAGGCACGGGTGATTTGTTCTGGTTCCAGGTGCCACAGACCAAATTCACGCACGCCCGGAGAATCGATCACATCTCCGCCATGCTGGAAATGATAAAGCCGAGCGGCTGTGGTGGTATGTTGCCCCAAACCAGAAACGTCGGACACTTCGTTTACCAAAATTTGCTTTTCTGTCGCTGGTAACAAGGCGTTCAATAGGCTGGATTTCCCTACGCCAGATTGACCAGCAAAGATGCTGATACGGTCTGCGAGCGCTTGTTCAAATGCTGCCATTCCTTCGCGAGTTTGGCTGGAAACTTCAAGGACGCGATAACCAATATGGCGATAGATATCCATCATCCCATCAACCAACTTGCGTGCTTCATTGTCCAGCAAATCGATTTTGTTGAGGACAATCAGAGGTTCGACTTCCAGTGTTTCACAAGCGACAAGATAGCGATCGATCATATTGAGTGAAAGTTCAGGCAAAATTGCCGAAACAATGACGATTTGATCGATGTTGGCGGCAATCGGTTTAACACCGTCGTAGAAATCAGGACGGTTCAGTACTGAGGTTCGTGGGTGTACTGCTTCAACGATGCCTTTGACGCCTTCATGCGTGCCGACGCCAGGGCGCCATACCACACGATCGCCGGTAACCAGCGAGCGCAGAGTACGACGGATATTGCAGCGATGCAGTGTGCCGTCTGTGGCTTCAACGTCTGCATGCATACCGAAACGGCTGATGACGATCCCGTCCTGTGGTTCGCCCAATTGGGAATCATCCAGTTCCGGCTTATTGTCAGTGCGCTTGAGGCGACGCTGGTGGTTCGCCTGCACGCGGCGTTGCTGACCTTTGGACAGTTTGTTCTTAGTCACTGAGCCTCACTTGAATAGGCTGTTGTAGCCAATGCTCTTTCAAACAGCAGTATTTTTACTGCCTGACTACCACTTGAAATCCACTGGGTAATGTCGCTCGGTGCGAGCAAAAACGCTATGATACACGCTATCTTATATTAAATAACCGTTGTTAGCCGCATGTATACTCGCGTTGGCTGCGTTGTTGCCTACGCTTTGTTCCTCTTTCGGCTTTTATGCAGGAGATATCATGACAGAAAACGAAAATAACCTGATTTGGATCGATCTGGAAATGACAGGGTTGGACCCTGAACGCGATCGTATTATCGAGATTGCCACGTTGGTAACCGATGCTAATTTGAATATCCTTGCCGAAGGCCCAGTGATTGCAGTACATCAATCTGATGAGCAGTTGGCGCTGATGGACGACTGGAATGTGCGTACGCATACCGGTAGCGGATTGGTGAAGCGTGTTAAAGCCAGTCAGTTTGATGAACGAGCGGCTGAACTGGCGACGATTGCCTTCCTACAAGCGTGGGTACCCGCAGGTAAGTCCCCTATCTGCGGTAATAGTGTTGGCCAGGATCGCCGTTTTCTGTTCCGCTATATGCCACTGTTAGAAACTTATTTCCATTATCGCTATCTTGATGTCAGCACCCTGAAAGAGTTGGTGCGCCGCTGGAAACCGGAAATACTTCCTGGTTTCAAGAAACAGGGGACTCACCAGGCGTTGGATGATATCCGTGAATCAGTGGCTGAGTTGGCATACTACCGTGAGCACTTTATTCAGCTGTAGTCACAATTAAGGGCACAGTCTAATATCAGATGCTGTGGCCCTTAGCAGCGAGAGAACATCAGGTTGGCGTTTAATTCATCATTTCGCTGCATAAAGCAGCGTTCAAACAAAAAACGTGTTTTTTTGCTTTCAGGGGCTTGCGGCAAAAAGGATTTCTCGTATAATGCGCACCCCGTACCGATGAAGAATTTCATTTTTTAAACCATCGATACGCCGGGCGGGAATAGCTCAGTTGGTAGAGCACGACCTTGCCAAGGTCGGGGTCGCGAGTTCGAGTCTCGTTTCCCGCTCCAAATTCAACAATGCTTATTTTGTGGCATAATGAATAAAATGCAGTAAATTAATACCCATACGACGCGGGAATAGCTCAGTTGGTAGAGCACGACCTTGCCAAGGTCGGGGTCGCGAGTTCGAGTCTCGTTTCCCGCTCCAAAAATTTCAAAGGCCATGCTGTAACTTTTTGGCCAGGTGCTTTAGCGCATCTCAATGCGGGAATAGCTCAGTTGGTAGAGCACGACCTTGCCAAGGTCGGGGTCGCGAGTTCGAGTCTCGTTTCCCGCTCCAATTTTCTCTTCAGAGAATCTTCACTCTAACGCCACACATGGCGTGGTTTTTACTTTGATTGCAAATACTCAGAAATGATGTTGTAAACAGACTTATCCACAGTTTCTGTACATAACCTCTGCAGCCAAAAGAAATAAAACCGCACAAACAATCTCATTATCTCATTGATAAAAAACAATATTTTTTTATTAAAAAACGTTACCCCGATCACTTGCTCTTTTTTTTGAGGTTGAAAGACAACACATTTTTATTTTTATGCACAAATCCACAGAGAGTATTGAGCATGTGAATTATTGGCCTGCTATTGGCTTCAAGCATCTCTGGGTAATCCTTTTTCTACTGCTCGAATCAAGCGTTTTTGCTGTGCTGTTTGTACCTCAACCCCCAATGCCTCGCGTCGCGTAAGTTGCTGTGTCAATGCCCAGGAGATGTGTTCATCCAACATCGTGTTCTGGCCTTGTTGTGTTCGTAATGCGATGACAATGTGGTCCATATAGGGGGCGTTACCGAGTGCAACGGCAATATTACGCAACCACCGCTGATGTCCAATACGACGAATGGCAGAGCCTTCTGTTATGCGAAGGAATTTTTCCTCGCTCCAACTGAACAACTCAATCAATTGTGGTGCGTGCAACGCGTTACGCGGGCTGAAGTCATGTTCGTCCGTTAATTGCGAGAACCGATTCCAAGGGCAAATGAGCTGGCAATCGTCACAACCATAGATACGATTACCTATCAGAGAACGAAACTCCTCCGGGATAACGTCTTCCAGCTCGATGGTGAGATAGGAAATGCAGCGACGTGCGTCCACGGTGTATGGCGCGACTATTGCGCCAGTTGGGCATGTCGTGATGCAGGCGACGCATCGGCCACATTGTTCTTCTTGCGGTTTATCTACTGGCAAGGGGAGGTCTATAAGCAACTCCCCTAGAAAAAACCAGGAACCCGCTTCGCGATTGAGTAAAAGTGAGTGTTTACCAACCCAACCAATTCCTGCTTTCGAAGCCAGTGCACGTTCCATAATAGGGGCTGAATCCACAAAGGGACGGAAATTGAGTTCACCACAATAGGTTTGAATCTGGTCACCAAGCTTTTTTAGCCGTTGGCGTAACAACTTGTGATAATCACGTCCGAGCGCATAGCGGCTTATATAACCCAGCTCAGGGTTTTTCAGCGTGCTAGCGAACGCCGCTTTGGCGGGCAGATAGTTCATGCGTACACTGATGACTCGTAAAGTACCTGGCAACAGTTCATGTGGCCGTGCGCGAAGCATACCGTGACGTGCCATCCATTCCATTTCGCCGTGATACTGCTTATCCAGCCATGCCTGTAATTTCGGCTCTTCTGCGCTAAGGTCCGTATCGCAGATGCCGACTTGCTGGAATCCTAGCGATTGCCCCCATTGCTTGATATGTTGAGCGAGTTGATTAAGGTCGAGAGGGTGTGTCATGACGAGCCATTGTGAGAAAGAGTACTGCTCCAGTTTACCACACTCTGTCTGGCCTGCGGATTGGCTTAGGCAAGTTGAACCCGTAGCCGCAGCTTCGCTCGGTATCTCTTTGTACGCGTTGATGCTGCGTGCAGGTGCCGCAGCCTATGCTTTAGCGCGCGATCGCTATCCCAGCTGTCGTCATTGGTTGGTACTGTGTGGGCACGGTAATAACGGTGGCGATGGTTATGTTGTTGCTCGGTTAGCTGCTGAGGCAGGAACCAAAGTGACCGTCATCGCTTGTGAAAGGAGCCGTTCATTGCCTCCAGAAGTCGCGACTGCACGGCAAATCTGGTTGGAAAGTGGGGGTGAAATTCTGCCTGCCAACAGCCGTTGGCCTGAAGATATAGACCTGATCATCGATGGCCTACTCGGTACTGGATTAGAGGCTGCGCCGAGAGCGCCCTATGAGGTATTAATTGAAATGGTTAATCGGAGCAGTGCTCCGGTCATTTCCGTTGATATCCCTTCTGGCCTACAGGCTGAAACCGGGGTAGCACTCGGAGCTGTGGTGCGCGCTACCCATACTCTGACCTTTATTGCCCTCAAACCTGGATTGTTAACCGGCCAAGCACGGGACTGGGTAGGGCAACTTCATTATAGTGCACTAGGATTAGCAGACTGGTTGGCAACACAACCACCACAAATTCAGCGTATTACCGGTACTGATTTAGGCAAGTGGCTGAAACCGCGCCGTCCTTGCTCTCATAAAGGGGAGCATGGTCGATTATTGCTGGTTGGCGGAGATCATGGTTTTGGCGGAGCGATACGGTTGGCTGCGGAGGCTGCGTTACGCAGTGGTGCAGGATTGGTGCGAGTGCTTACTCACATTGAGCATGTCGGGCCGTTGCTGACCGCCAGGCCAGAATTGATGGTACAGCCTCTAAATGATAATACTTTGCAGCACGCTGTTGAGTGGGCTGATGTCATCGTTGTCGGTCCAGGTCTTGGCCAAGGCGATTGGGGAAATAATGCGTTGAAACTGCTGCAAACCAGTGATAAACCGGCATTATGGGATGCTGATGCACTTAACTTACTGGCATTACATCCTGAGAAGCGTCAGAATCGAGTACTCACTCCACATCCCGGAGAAGCCGCACGATTATTGAACTGCCGCACAGCTGATATTGAAAGTGATCGCTTACTTGCAGCGCGTAGGTTGGTAGAGCAATACGGGGGGGTTGTGGTGCTGAAGGGCGCGGGAAGCCTGATTGCGGGTCAGCATGGCGAGTTGGCTATCGCCGATGTTGGCAACGCTGGTATGGCTTCCGGTGGTATGGGGGATGTGTTGTCGGGTATTATCGGTGGTTTGTTGGCGCAAAAGTGCTCGTTGTATGATGCTGCCTGTGCAGGCTGTGTTGTTCACGGCGCTGCAGCAGACTATGTGGCAGAAAAGCAGGGAACAAGAGGGTTACTGGCAAGCGATTTGCTGCAGGTGATCCCCCATTACGTTAATCCAGAGTTGGCAAAATAGATATTATCGAATGAAAGAACTTGTTTTACCTCTACCGGATGAGGCAGCGACGGTCACTCTAGGTGCTTCCTTGGCAAAATTGTGCGATCGCGCCAGCGTGATTTACCTTTATGGTGATTTAGGTGCGGGTAAAACCACCTTTAGCCGCGGCTTTTTGCAGGCGTTGGGTCATGTGGGCAATGTAAAAAGCCCCACATACACCTTGGTTGAGCCTTATGCATTACATCCCTTAGCGGTATATCACTTTGACTTGTATCGGCTAGCCGATCCAGAAGAACTCGAATTTATGGGGATCCGCGATTATTTTGCACATGATGCCATTTGCCTAGTGGAATGGCCGCAGCAGGGCGTCGGTATACTACCTGCTCCCGATCTGGAACTGCATCTCAGCTACCATGATGAAGGCCGGTGTGCGAAGCTCCAAGCTGTTTCCGCCTATGGCAGCCAGCTTTTAGATCGCATCCATGAGCGACAAGGATAACGCAGCAATGATGTATAGGTTAAGAAAGCTTGTTGTTATTGCTTTGCTGATGCTACTTTGGGGTCCCTTTGGCGCTTTTGCAGCCTCGTCATTGGCCGATATCAAAGTGACTAATGCCCAGAACGAGGCAACGGTCTTGGTAAGTTTCAATGGGCCCCCAGCCTACGCTTTCTTCTCATTACATACGCCAGAACGGGTTATTCTGGATGTCAACCAAAGTGCTACGGTTGGTGGTTTACCGCTGAATTTCAGCGGTAAGAATCTTGTAAAGGGCATTCGTTCCAGTAAACCAAAGGATGCCCAGAGTGTGAGGTTGGTGTTTGACCTGACCAAGCGCTCAAAAACCCGCGCAGTAACACGTCAGGATGGCACGACGTACACGGTAGTATTCACCATAACCGCTGAAGTGGGTACGCCCACCAATACCGTACGTAAGTCATCCGCCACTGCATCAGTGGCTAGCAAACCGGCGCATAGAACACCGGTAACGCAGAGTGGTTCTAATCCTTTTACTAATAAGGCCGCTGTATCTGGTACGGCAAGCGAAGTCACGCCCCGAAGCGCTCGAGTTTCTAGCGGCTCTGGCGATCGCGTCGTTGTGGCGATAGATGCTGGGCACGGTGGGCAAGATCCCGGAGCCATCGGGCCCAGCGGTCTAAAAGAGAAGAATGTGACCATTGGTATTGCGCACCGGCTAAGAAGCTTGCTGGACAAGGACCCAATGTTTAAACCGGTGATGACGCGTACCGGGGATTACTTTATTTCGGTCATGGGACGTTCTGATGTCGCGCGTAAGCAAGGTGCTAACGTGTTGGTTTCCATCCATGCTGATGCCGCGCCTAATCCTAGTGCCAATGGTGCTTCAGTTTGGGTACTCTCTAATCGGCGTGCTAATAGCGAAATGGCGGGGTGGTTGGAGCAACACGAGAAACAGTCTGAGCTACTGGGTGGTGCGGGTGACTTGTTGGCTAATAGCCAGGCCGATCCTTATCTGAGTCAGGCAGTACTCGATCTGCAATTCGGTCATTCCCAACGCGTCGGTTATGACGTGGCGGTAAAAGTATTACAACAGTTACAAAAAGTGGGTTCGTTGCACAAACGCCGCCCGGAACACGCCAGCCTTGGCGTGCTGCGTTCACCGGATATTCCATCGCTGCTGGTGGAAACAGGATTTATCAGTAACAGCACGGAGGAGCGGCTGCTAGGCAGTAGCGCGTATCAGGATAAAATTGCACAGGCGATCCACAATGGCTTGCGCAGTTATTTCCTGGCACATCCGCTACAAGCCGACCCAAAGGTGGAAAACCATTCGTTGGAGGCCGCAGCGGCGGTTAAACCCACAACACAAGAATTGAAACAACGCGTGTCTGGGAGTTATTCGAATAATAACAGCCTAGCGAAAACGCAGATCCATGTGGTCAAGCCGTCTGAAACGCTTTCCGGAATTGCCGACAGCTATGGCATCAGTATGGCAACGTTACGCGATCTGAATAAACTCAAGAAAGACGGTATATGGGTTGGTCAACGCTTGAAAGTACCTGCTGGGAAAAATAAAGAGGGTCCGGCTGAGGGCAAGGTGAAAAAAACCATGCCAACTAGGTACAAAGTGACGCATGGTGATACGCTGTCATCCATCGCTGCTCATTATGGTGTGAGCGTTAAGGATCTAAAACGTGTTAACAATTTAAAGTCGGATGTTGCGCCTTTGGATCGGACGCTGATGATTCCGCAGACTTGAAGCACTAACCAGAGGGTTCCACATGCCTATCCAGGTGTTACCACCACAGCTCGCTAATCAGATCGCTGCCGGAGAAGTGGTTGAACGGCCTGCGTCGGTAGTGAAAGAACTGGTAGAAAACAGTTTGGATGCTGGAGCAACGCGTATTGATATTGATATTGAGCGTGGTGGCGCCAAACTGATTCGTATCCGAGATAACGGATGTGGGATTGGCAAATCGGATCTGGCTTTGGCGCTGGCACGCCATGCAACCAGTAAAATCAGCACGCTCGATGATCTGGAAGCTATCCTTAGTCTAGGTTTTCGCGGCGAGGCATTAGCCAGTATCAGTTCTGTTTCACGCCTAGTGCTGACTTCGCGTACAACTGAGCAGAATGAAGCGTGGCAAGCTTACGCGGAAGGACGTGATCAGGAGGTAACCGTCAAACCTGCGGCGCATCCGGTGGGCTGTACGGTCGAAGTGCTCGATCTGTTTTACAACACGCCCGCAAGACGCAAATTTATGCGCACGGAAAAAACCGAATTTGGCCATATTGATGAAATAGTGCGACGTATTGCGCTTGCGCGTTTCGACGTAGTTATCAACCTGAGCCATAATGGAAAACTGATGCGTCAGTACCGTGCAGCCAAAGATGAAAGCCAGCATGTGCGGCGTCTGGCCAGCATCTGCGGCCCTGCCTTTTTACAACATGCCCTCGCAGTTTCCTGGCAGCACGGCGATCTGAGCATTCGTGGGTGGGTGGCCGATCCTCAAGGGGCTAGCCAACTTGGCGAAATTCAATATTGTTACGTCAACAGCCGGATGATGCGTGATCGTCTGATCAACCATGCTATTCGGCAGGCTTATCAGGATCAGTTAAAAGCCGATCAACAGCCCGCCTATGTTCTTTATTTGGAAGTAGACCCACACCAGGTTGATGTGAATGTTCATCCAGCCAAGCATGAGGTGCGTTTTCATCAGGCACGTTTGGTACATGATTTTATTTATCAGGCGGTGACAACCGTATTACAACAGGCCGGCAATGTGCCATTGCCGCTGGCAGAAGAAACCACACAAGAATCCCCAGCCTGGCAACCGGAAAACCGTGTTGCTGCAGGGGGGAACCACTTCTCACAACCGGCGCCGAAGCTTGAACGGCAAGCTACCATGCTTTCTTCTGTTCGTGAAAGTAAGCCGCAGCCTCCTTATCAGGCGGGTAGTGGCTACCAAAAGCGTGAGGGGGAGCTTTACGGTAAATTGTTACAGGCTGTGCCAATAGCAGAAGTGCCAACTGAAAAAGTTAAACAACCACTGTCTGCGCCGGTTAATACCTTGCAAGACCCGCCTTTGGCGGGCAGTGAACACAGTTTTGGCCGTGTGCTTATGATTTATCCGCCTTGTTATGCCTTGCTTGAACAACGCCAACAATTGGCTCTGCTCAATTTACCTATCGCCGAACGTTGGTTGCGGCAGGCACAATTGTGTCCAACGGAAGAGGGATTAAAACCACAGCCATTACTCATCCCGATTAAGTTAACTTTGGACAAAAATGAAACCGCAGCCTGTGTGCACCACCAACCTCTTTTGATGAAAATGGGTTTGGAATTGCAATTAGATCATGGACGGGTGACGTTGCGTGCTGTGCCTTTACCATTACGGCAGCAAAATTTACAAAAATTGATCCCTGAGCTGTTAGGCTATCTTGCGGAACATCAGGATATTTCGCCTATTGCTTTGGCCGTTTGGTTAGCAAGCCATTTAGGCAGCGAGCATGAGTTGTGGAACAGTTCTCAAGCAATACAACTACTGACCGATGTTGAACGACTTTGTCCACAGTTGGTTAAATCTCCACCTGGCGACCTTTTGCAACCCGTTGATTTTAAAGATGCACTGGCAGCTTTCAAGCATGATTGAAACTGAAATGATATACCGCCCTCCGGCTATTTTTATCATGGGGCCAACGGCTTCAGGCAAGACCGCCTTGGCGATGACACTGCTACAGCATTTACCTGTCGAATTGATTAGTGTCGACTCTGCGCTGATTTACCGTGGTATGGATATTGGCACCGCCAAACCGACAGCCGAGGAGTTGGCCCTAGCGCCTCACCGGCTGATTGATATTCGCGATCCTGTCGATGTTTATTCTGCGGCGGATTTCCGTACTGATGCGTTGAAGGAGATGGCCGAGATTACTGCCGCAGGCCGTATTCCGTTGCTTGTCGGCGGCACCATGCTTTATTTCAAGGCGTTACTCGAAGGATTATCACCCTTACCGTCTGCCGATCCGGTGGTGCGTGAACAGATTGAACGGCAAGCGTTACAGCAAGGATGGGAGTCAGTGCATCGTCAATTGCAGCAGATCGACCCTGTTGCTGCACTACGAATTCACCCAAATGATCCGCAGAGACTGACCAGAGCACTGGAAGTTTTTTTAATTTCGGGTAACACTTTAACGGAACTGACTAAAATTTCGGGTGAATCGTTACCGTACCGCGTTCATCAATTTGCGATAGCGCCTGTCAGCCGTGAGGTGTTACACCAACGTATCGAACTGCGGTTCAATCAGATGTTGGCTGCGGGTTTTGAAACGGAAGCGCGAGCGCTTTTTGTACGGGGAGATTTGCATACGGATTTGCCTTCCATTCGCTGTGTCGGTTATCGCCAGATGTGGTCATATTTGTCTGGCGAAATTAGTTACGATGAGATGGTTTATCGTGGTATTTGCGCAACACGTCAGTTGGCCAAACGCCAAATGACTTGGTTACGGGGTTGGGAGTCGGTTCATTGGTTGGACAGTGACAAACCTGAAGAGGCTTTAGACTCGGTAATACAGGTTGTTAGTGCATAGGTTGAGTGATTGTGTACAATTGATGAGTATTCAGCGCGCAAATTTTTAGGTCGTTTATTTTAGAACCGATAGGTTCTTAGTTATATACAACAAACAAATAAGGAAAAGATAGAATGGCTAAGGGGCAATCTTTGCAAGATCCGTTCCTGAACGCATTGCGTCGTGAACGTGTTCCGGTTTCTATTTATTTGGTAAATGGTATTAAACTGCAAGGCCAGATTGAGTCTTTTGACCAGTTTGTCATCCTGTTAAAAAATACGGTGAGCCAGATGGTTTATAAGCACGCTATCTCTACCGTAGTCCCATCACGCCCTGTATCGCACCATAGCAACAATCCGAGCGGAGGCACCAGTAATTATCACCATGCTAACAATTCGTCTGCGCCACAACAGCCGCAGCAGGAAAGCGATGACACTGAATAAAGTGCGTTGCGCGTTAACCATGGCGGAGAGCATAAGCAGCAATGTGCTGTTTATGCTCCCCAAACTCACGGTTTGTGTCCGTTTGAGAGGTTGCACGCTTGTTTGACCGTTACGAAGCCGGTGAGCAGGCCGTGCTGGTTCATATCTATTTCTCACAAGATAAAGATACGGAAGATCTCAGCGAATTCGAGTCGTTGGTGTCCTCTGCGGGAGTCGAAGCTTTGCAAGTGGTTACTGGTAGCCGCAAATCACCTCATCCCAAATACTTTGTCGGTGAAGGAAAGGCCGCAGAAATTGCAGATGCGGTAAAGTCCACTGGCGCATCTGTTGTCCTGTTCGATCATTCCCTCTCCCCAGCGCAGGAGAGAAATCTTGAACGCCTGTGTGAGTGTCGGGTGATCGACCGCACCGGATTGATTCTAGATATTTTTGCCCAGCGTGCCCGCACCCATGAAGGCAAGTTGCAGGTTGAATTGGCTCAGTTGCGTCATATTGCAACCCGGCTGGTTCGTGGTTGGACGCATCTTGAGCGTCAAAAGGGGGGGATTGGTCTGCGGGGGCCAGGAGAAACCCAGTTAGAAACTGACCGCCGTTTGCTGCGAGATCGCATAAGTTTAATTCTTAAGCGTCTTGAGAAGGTAGAGAAGCAGCGTGAACAAGGACGGCGTGCGCGTACTCGTGCCGATGTACCTACCGTATCGCTGGTGGGCTATACCAACGCCGGCAAGTCAACTCTGTTTAATCGAATTACGTCTGCCGAGGTTTATGCGGCAGACCAGTTATTTGCCACCTTAGACCCCACGCTACGTCGTATTGATGTAGCTGATGTAGGTGATACCGTGTTGGCGGACACCGTAGGCTTTATTCGGCACCTGCCGCATGATCTTGTCGCCGCGTTTAAAGCAACGCTGCAGGAGACGCGTCAGGCCTCTTTGCTATTACATGTGATCGACGCTGCTGATACGCGGCTGGATGAGAACATTGAAGCAGTGAATACCGTACTGGCAGAAATTGAGTCAGATGAAATCCCTACGCTGTTAGTCATGAACAAAATAGATATGCTGGATGATTTTGTCCCGCGTATAGATCGCAACGATGAAAATTTACCGATCCGAGTGTGGCTGTCTGCGGCTAGCGGCGAAGGTATCCCGTTGCTATTTCAGGCGTTGACGGAGCGCTTATCGGGGGAAATAGCGCATTATGAATTGCGTTTACCACCCGAGGCGGGCCGTCTTCGTAGCCGTTTTTATCAGCTTCAGGCAATAGAGAAAGAGTGGAATGAAGACGACGGCAGTATCGGTGTGGTAGTGCGTATGCCGATCGTGGAGTGGCGTCGCCTCTGTAAACAGGAACAAGAGCTGATTAACTTTATCGTATGATCATATACTGTTACATTTAGTCGTTCTGCTTAATAACCGAATAGGTTATACCCGATGGACCTGATTATGCAGATAGGTGAACACCGAGGTAATTCTCAGCGGTTTGGTTAACTAAGCTGCTGAGTTGAGCAAAGGAAGCTGGCATCTTTGTGTTTTAAACGACCAAGGGTAAAGCGTTAGCCTGAAGTACCCAATCACAGAATAATGGAGCTAAAACATGGCGTGGAATCAGCCCGGTAATAACGGACAGGACCGCGACCCGTGGGGGAGCAGCAATAATAATGGCGGCAACTCTGGCGGTAACAACAAAGGTGGTCGCGATCAAGGTCCACCTGATTTGGACGATATCTTCCGTAAGCTGAGCAAGAAATTGAGCAGTTTGGGCGGTGGCAAGGGTTCCAATAGTAATAACAGCGGTGGCTCCGGTTCAAACGGGCCTAACTTTAGTGGTCGAATTTTTGGTATTGCAGCGGTTGCTGTGGTGGTGATCTGGGCTGCCAGCGGCTTCTACACCATTAAAGAAGCCGAGCGTGGGGTCGTTACCCGTTTTGGTAAGCTTAGCCACTTGGTACAGCCAGGATTGAACTGGAAACCCACGTTTATTGATGAAGTGCGCCCGGTTAACGTAGAGTCCGTACGTGAGCTGGCAGCGTCAGGTGTCATGCTGACTTCTGACGAAAACGTGGTACGTGTAGAAATGAACGTGCAATATCGCGTTACCGACCCTGCAGCCTATTTGTTTAGCGTGACCGATGCCAACGACAGTCTGCGGCAGGCTACTGATAGCGCCTTACGTGGTGTTATCGGCAAATACACTATGGACAAGATCCTGACGGAAGGCCGTACTATTGTGCGTAGTGATACTCAGCGTGTACTGGAGGAAACCATTCGTCCGTACAAAATGGGTATTACGCTGCTGGACGTTAACTTCCAGGCTGCGCGCCCACCGGAAGAGGTGAAAGCAGCGTTCGATGATGCGATTGCTGCACGTGAAAACGAACAGCAATACATCCGTGAAGCAGAAGCTTATGCCAACGAAGTTCAGCCACGAGCGAATGGTCAGGCACAACGTTTGCTGGAAGATGCCAGAGCGTATCAGGCACGTACCGTTTTGGAAGCTCAGGGTGAAGTCGCTCGTTTTGCCAAACTGCTGCCGGAATACAAGTCTGCGCCGGAAATTACCCGTGAGCGCCTGTATATCGAAACCATGGAGAAAGTCCTGAGCCATACCCGTAAGGTGTTGGTGAATGATAAGGGCAATAATAATCTGATGGTATTACCACTGGATCAGATGCTGCGTGGTCAGGCCGGTAAATCGGCTACCGAAGGCAGTAAAGATACCAGCCTGATTCGTCTCAACCCAGCTTCACCTGCTAGCACAACGGCAGATAAGAGCTCGAGCAGCACCAGCGGCAGTTCGATGATGGACCAACGCCGGGCAAATGCGCAGCGTAGCGACAATACTCGCGTAGGGAGAGAATAATCAATGCGTAAGTCTTTTATAGTTATCGTCGCTGTGGTGCTGGTAGCCCTCTATACCTCACTGTTTGTAGTACAAGAAGGTGAGCGTGGCATTGTGCTGCGTTTCGGCAAGGTACTGCGCGACAACGAAAATAAACCACGAGTTTATTCGCCAGGTCTTCACTTCAAGATCCCTTTCATTGAAACAGTGAAGACGCTGGATGCTCGTATTCAGACTATGGATAACCAGGCCGACCGCTTTGTAACCAGCGAGAAAAAAGACCTGATTGTTGACTCTTATCTGAAATGGCGTATCAGTGATTTTAGCCGCTACTATCTGGCAACCGGTGGTGGCGATGTTTCTCAGGCAGAAGTGCTGTTGAAACGTAAGTTCAGTGACCGCTTGCGTTCCGAGATTGGTCGTTTAGACGTGAGAGATATTGTCACCGATTCACGTGGCCGCCTGATGTCAGATGTCCGTGACGCGCTGAATACCGGTACTGTAGGTGACGGTGAGGAAGTCGCCACCACAGAAGCTGATGATGCGATTGCTTCTGCTGCGGCGCGTGTTGAACAGGAAACCACAGGCAAAAGGCCGCAGGTTAACCCGAACAGTATGGCGGCACTAGGTATTGAAGTTGTTGACGTGCGTATCAAACAGATCAACCTGCCTGCTGAAGTGTCGGACGCAATCTTCCAGCGTATGCGTGCAGAACGTGAGGCCGTAGCTCGTCGTCACCGTTCGCAAGGGCAGGAAGAAGCTGAAAAGCTGCGTGCAACAGCAGACTACGAAGTAACACGTACTTTGGCTGAAGCAGAGCGCCAGGCGCGTATTACCCGTGGTGCTGGAGATGCTGAAGCTGCAAAACTGTTTGCTGCAGCCTTTAGTGAGGACCCGGATTTCTATGCTTTCATCCGTAGTCTGCGTGCCTATGAGACCAGCTTTGGTCCAGGCAATCAGGATGTATTGGTATTGAGCCCGGACAGTGATTTCTTCCGCTACATGAAGACGCCTGAACCGACGCACAACAGATAACGTCAGCATAATGCTACTCGATGGCTTTAAGTTTTATAGGCTGAGCATAAGGGTATACAGGGTCCGTTAAGCGGGCCCTTTCTTTTATGGGGTAAAAATGAATTCAACGATCTGGCTTGCGCTCGGACTGGTTTTGGTGCTTGAGGGATTAGGGCCAATGCTGTTTCCACAGGCGTGGCGGAAAATGATCCGGGCAATGACACAATTACCCGATCCAACATTACGGCGTTTTGGTGGTGCATTAGTAGTTGCAGGCTGCGTTATCTACTACATGTTGCGTAGTCGCACGGGGGGCTAAACTTTAGTCGAAAAAGTACATAGTCGTAGGCTAAAAGTGCTGAAACTCGAGAATTACGATGGTAGAATCCATTTTTAAGCAATCGGTGATTTTAAAATGGGTAAGAACGTCGTCGTACTGGGCACCCAATGGGGTGACGAAGGTAAGGGTAAGGTCGTAGACCTGCTGACTGAACGGGCTCAATATGTTGTGCGCTACCAAGGTGGCCATAACGCTGGCCACACTCTGGTTATCAACGGTGAAAAAACCGTTCTTCATTTAATTCCTTCAGGTATCTTGCGTGAAAACGTAACCAGCATCATCGGCAACGGTGTTGTTCTGGCACCGGACGCATTGATGAAAGAAATGGGTGAGCTCGAATCGCGCGGCATCCCGGTACGCGAACGCCTGTTGCTCTCTGAAGCCTGTCCACTAATCCTGCCATACCACGTTGCATTGGATAATGCGCGTGAGAAAGCACGAGGTGCCAAAGCGATCGGCACTACTGGCCGTGGTATTGGCCCGGCCTATGAAGATAAAGTAGCCCGCCGTGGTCTGCGTGTTGGTGATTTGTTCGACAAGGAAACCTTTGCCGTCAAACTTAAAGAAATCATCGACTACCATAACTTCCAATTGGTTAACTACTACAAAGTTGATGCTGTCGATTATCAGACGACGCTTGACTATGTATTGTCGATTGCCGACATCCTGACAGCGATGGTTGTAGACGTTGCTGAATTGTTGGACGGTGCGCGCAAACGTGGTGACCTGATCATGTTTGAAGGGGCGCAAGGTACGCTGTTGGATATCGATCACGGTACCTATCCGTATGTTACCTCCTCCAACACCACTGCTGGTGGCGTAGCAACGGGTTCAGGTATTGGCCCACGGTATGTGGACTATGTTCTGGGCATTGTGAAAGCCTACTCTACACGCGTAGGTGCGGGCCCATTCCCAACCGAACTGTTTGATGAGATCGGCGAGTATCTTTGCAAGCAAGGTAATGAGTTCGGTGCAACCACTGGCCGCCGCCGTCGTACCGGCTGGCTGGACGTGGTCGCTGTACGCCGCGCCGTACAAATCAACTCGTTGTCTGGTTTCTGCCTGACTAAACTGGATGTCCTGGATGGTTTGAAAGAAGTGAAGATCTGTGTGGGGTATCGTATGCCGGATGGTCGTGAAATGACCACAACTCCATTGGCAGCTGAAGGTTGGGAAGGTATCGAGCCTATTTACGAGACAATGCCTGGCTGGAGCGAAACAACTTTTGGTGTAAAAGAACACAGTAAATTGCCGCAAGCAGCGCTGAACTACATCAAGCGTATTGAAGAACTGACGGGAATACCGATAGATATCATTTCAACGGGCCCAGATCGCAGCGAAACCATGATCCTGCGCGATCCGTTCGACGCATAATCTGCGGGTAGCTACCGTCATATACTCTAAATAATTCGAGTTGCTTGTAGCGACCCGGAAGGGGTGAAGCCCATGGAAGGGCTGAGTAACCAACGCAGCTAACACTTATGCCACTTGAAGTATGACGAGCATAAAATAAACCGGGCGTTGTCCCGGTTTATTACGCTGATCTATTCTCCCTGAATGCCATTTCACCTAAAAAATCCTTCCATTGAGCTGGCTTAACGTCTTCCATACGCTAAATAATTAGCTGCCAGCTCTCTGGCTGGTTTATTATCTCATGAGACATCCAACGAATATCGCTGAGAGTCTGTATTTTATGCTCTAAATAATTCGGATTGTATGATGAGCATAGACGGATAAGCTGGTATCTAGAGGTAAACGTGCAGTTAACAAGTTTTACTGATTATGGCTTGCGGGCGTTGATCTACCTGGCATCATTGCCAGCGGACAAAATGACCAGTATCTCTGAAGTTACTGAGGTGTTCGGTGTTTCACGTAATCATATGGTAAAAATTATCAACCAATTGAGCCGTGATGGTTTTATTACTGCTGTTAGAGGTAAAAACGGCGGTATTCGGTTGGGGAAAGCGGCCAAGACTATCCGTCTTGGCGATGTAGTGCGCGCATTGGAACCACTTTCGTTGGTCAATTGCAGCAACGATTTTTGCCATATTACCCCCGCCTGTCGCCTGAAGCCTGTGCTCCGGCAGGCTGTACATAATTTCCTTGAAGAGCTGGATAACCATACTCTGGCCGAGATGGTTGAAGATAATCCACCGCTCTACAAGCTTTTGCTTGTCTAATAACGTGTTACTGAGAAGACAAAGCTCAGCGACACCCTGCTGATGACAACGGAGGAACCTCAATGTCAAAAGATCCATTCCTGGAACGAGAAGCAGAAAAATATGAATCCCCGATCCCCAGTCGTGAGTTTATCCTGGCCCATTTGGCGAATCGCGAAACACCAGCCAGCCGAGAAGAATTGAGTCATGAGCTTAATCTGTCTGGCGAAGAGCAGCTGGAGGCATTACGCCGCCGTCTGCGTGCAATGGAACGAGATGGCCAGCTAGTCTTTACCCGTCGCCAGTGTTATGCGTTACCAGAACGTTTGGACTTGTTGCGCGGTACGGTGATAGGTCACCGTGATGGCTATGGTTTCCTACGTATTGATGGCCGTAAAGACGATCTCTATCTTTCTGCTGAACAAATGAAAATGGCCATCCACGGTGATGTGGTCCTGGCTCAGCCTTTGGGAGAGGACCGTAAAGGTCGCCGTGAAGCACGAATTGTGCGTGTTCTGGTGCCAAAAACCAGCCAGATTGTTGGCCGTTTCTTCACCGATGCAGGCACCGGTTTTGTGGTGCCTGATGATAGCCGCCTGAGTTTCGATATTCTGATCCCCGCTGACTCGGTGAGCGGTGCACGCATGGGTTATATGGTGGTTGTCGAACTGACCCAACGTCCGACGCGGCGTACCAAAGCCGTTGGCAAGATTGTGGAAGTATTGGGTGATAAGATGGGGACCAGCATGGCGGTAGATATTGCCCTACGCACCCATGAAATCCCTCATACCTGGCCACAACAGGTGGAAAAGCAGGTTGCTGATCTCAGCGAACATGTCCCCGAAGCTGCCAAGAAAGGTCGAGTTGACCTGCGAGATTTACCGCTGGTTACCATCGACGGTGAAGATGCCCGTGACTTCGACGATGCGGTGTACTGTGAGAAAAAACGTGGTGGTGGTTGGCGTCTGTGGGTAGCAATCGCTGATGTTAGCTACTATGTTCGTCCACGGACTGCATTGGACGATGAGGCTCGTGGCCGTGGTACATCAGTCTATTTCCCTTCAGAAGTTGTCCCGATGTTGCCGGAGGTGCTCTCCAACGGGCTATGCTCACTTAACCCGCAGGTAGATCGTCTGTGTATGGTGTGTGAGATGACCATCTCTGCTCAAGGCCGTCTCTCCTCTTACAAATTCTATGAAGCGGTGATGAGTTCTCATGCGCGGTTAACCTATACCAAAGTTTGGCATATCCTTCAGGGCGATCAGGAATTGAGAGAGCAATACCAGCCGCTGGTTAAACATCTACAAGAGCTGCATGCACTCTATAAAGTCCTGGATCAGGCCCGTGCCGAACGTGGTGGTATTGCCTTCGAAACCGAAGAAGCCAAATTTATCTTTAACGCTGAACGTCGCATTGAGCGTGTTGAACCCACGATTCGTAACGATGCCCATAAATTGATCGAAGAATGCATGATTATGGCGAACGTTGCGGCTGCAAGGTTTGTTGAAAAACACAGTGAGCCAGCGCTGTTCCGTGTCCACGATCGTCCAAGTGACGATCACATTTCTGCACTACGCAGCGTATTGAATGAACTGGGGTTGACCTTAGGTGGTGGTTTGAAACCACAACCGAAGGATTACGCCACGCTGATGGATGAAGTGTCTGAACGCCCAGACCGTGAAATGCTGCAAACGATGTTGCTGCGTTCAATGAAACAGGCGATCTACGATCCGGAAAACCGGGGGCACTTTGGTCTGGCGTTGGCTTCTTATGGCCATTTTACTTCACCAATCCGTCGTTACCCGGACCTGTCATTACACCGTGCTATCAAATATGTACTGGCGAAAGAGCACGGCACACCGCCTGAGCGCTGGACGCCGACCGGAGGCTGGCACAGTGATTTTGAGGAAATGCTGCAACTGGGTGCTCACTGCTCAATGACTGAGCGTCGTGCGGACGAAGCTACCCGTAACGTTGCTGATTGGCTGAAGTGCGACTTCATGCAGGATCACGTCGGTGAAGTATTTAGCGGTATTATTGCCAGCGTGACCGGTTTTGGTTTCTTCGTACGTTTGAACGATTTGTTTATTGATGGTTTGGTACATGTCTCTTCGTTGGATAATGATTACTATCGCTACGATAACATTGGCCAGCGTTTGATCGGTGAATCTTCAGGCATGGTCTATCGCTTGGGTGACACGGTGGAAATTCGTGTTGATGCCGTGCATATGGACGAACGTAAGATCGACTTTGCGTTGATTTCCAGCACTCGTAAGCCCCGTGGTGAAGGTAAAACCGAGCGTGAGCGTGCCAAAAATGGAGGCCAGCGCAAACTGCGTGACGGAGCTGGCACAGGGCGGAGCCAGGCTCAGCGTAAACGTCGTGGCGGTAAACAGCCAGCCAACTTTGAACCTGACAGCGCCTTTCGCAAAGAGGCAGCCAAGCCAACAGATAAGGTGAAAAAAGACAAAAAGGCGAAAGCTAAGAAAGTGTCTGATAAAACCAAAAAGATAGCTGCGGCTGCCAAAGCTAAGCGTGCCAGCAAGAAGAAAGGTACGGAACAGGGCTAACCTGCCGTAGATTATTATCCTCGGCTGGGAAATTCCTGGCCGCACAGTTTAAAGAGCATCATGAGCGAAATTATTTACGGTATTCACGCCGTCAAGGCCCTGTTAGAACGTGACCCTCAGCGCTTCCTTGAAGTGTTTATTCTCAAGGGCCGTGACGATCGCCGCCTGCAACCGTTAATTGCGGAGTTGGAAGCTACCGGGATTGTTATCCAGGTTGCGAATAGGCAATGGTTGGATGAGAAAGTAGAGGGGGCTGTCCATCAGGGCATTATTGCGCGCGTACGCGAAGGTAAGCAGTATCAGGAGAACGACCTGCCTAGCTTACTGGAAAGTGTCGATACGCCATTTTTGCTGGTGCTAGACGGTGTGACTGACCCCCATAACCTCGGGGCTTGCCTGCGTAGTGCTGATGCAGCTGGTGTGCACGCCGTGATCGTTCCGCGCGATCGCTCTGCTCAGTTGAATGCAACGGCGAAAAAAGTTGCCTGCGGCGCGGCTGAAAATGTTCCGCTGATCCGCGTAACCAATCTGGCCCGCACGCTGCGTCTGCTGCAAGAGATGAATATTTGGGTAGTGGGAACCGCCGGTGAAGCAGATCATACGCTGTATCAAAGCAAAATGACTGGCCCTATGGCGCTGGTTATGGGGGCTGAAGGTGAAGGTATGCGGCGTTTGACCCGGGAACATTGTGATGAGCTGATCAGCATTCCAATGGCAGGAACCGTTTCTTCCTTGAATGTCTCGGTTGCTACCGGGATTTGTCTGTTCGAAGCGGTGCGTCAGCGTAGCTGACAGTATTATGCAGGGGTGGAAGTTGTCATCCCTGTGGATAGCCCATGCCCCATCTCCGGTAAAATCTTTTTTACGACCATAATAATCCCTGAAGCTTTAATCAGGGCGTGACACCTGCAGCGAAATACAGCATTTGCCGTCTCGGGGTTCCATTTATCGCTGAGGCTATGGAGATTCTGGGTGGCATCGGCTATTGCGAAGAAAGTGAGTTGCCACGGCTTTATCGCGAGATGCCGGTTAACAGCATTTGGGTGGGGGCTGGCAACATTATGTGTCCTGATATGATGCGTAGTCTGCATAAAGTGCCAAGGGCACTTGAGCCGTTACAGCATGAACTATTGCCGGTACGTGGCCAAAATCGTTTGTTTGATCGCGTTTGGCGGCAATCGCAGCAGGGTATGAGCCAGCCACGCGAAGAGATGGGACGTTTGTTAACTGAACAGTTATTCTACCTATGCTGTGCTGCTCAGTAGTTGCAGCACAGTAGTCCACCGATTGGTGAAGCGTGGTGTCATTTAACGTTGGATTATCGTGGAGAGGCTGTTCTGCCTGATATCGTGAGCGATACATTACTAGACCGTGCTGTTGGCGCGTAAGCAGGCATTGGTACCGACTGGCATTGTCCAGGTGATACCGAAGGAGATGTTAATGATTGAAATGCACCATGAGCATGCAGGTGAGATAGCGATTATTCATGCCGTTCCCGCTGGGCATTACGAGAAACCGTTGCCAACGCTCTTTTTCTACCACGGTTATACCTCGTCAAAAGAGGTTTATGCCTGCTTTGCCTATGCCTTGGCAAAGGTTGGTTTTCGTGTTGTATTGCCAGACTGCAAGATGCATGGGGAACGTTTTAATGGCGATGAGAAGCTGCGACTCAGCCATTTCTGGGAGATACTCCAGAGTAACATTGATGAGTTACCATCAATCAAGGAACACTTTGAACAGAGAGGATTGATCGCCGGAGAACGTATCGGCGTTGCGGGAGCATCCATGGGAGGGATGACTACCCTGGGGGCTTTTACCCGCTACCCCTGGATAAAATCTGCTGCTTCTCTTATGGGCTCAGGGGATTTTACTTCTTTGGCGCAGACCTTGTATCCACCTTTAGACATACAAGGCCAACCATTGGATAAAACCACTTTCGCCGCACGTATTGCGCCTTTGTCGGTTTATGAAGTTGCTCATCGTTGGGAAAGTTTTGCGGGTCGGCCTCTGCTATTGTGGCATGGTGAAGCTGACGATGTTGTTCCTGCTGTGGAAAGTGAGCGATTGGTTACAGCACTTCATCAGCGTGGGTTAGATCAACATCTGATTTATGTTACTGAACCCGATGTTCGGCATCGCATTACGCCAGGTGCATTGAACGCGACGGCCACCTTTTTCCAGCGCTCGCTATAAAATCGAAGAGCGTGGGTGTATTGTTCCAAGAGTGTCTCTTAACTGTCCGTAGCGCCGTCGAACCCCTTCCGGGATGGAACCATTGGCGCGTTGCTCGCCGTTTTATTGGGTCCGCCAAACCTCACGCTTTGCCCTGAGCGTAAATGACCGCCAGCTGCGCGCTCGCGCGACACCCTAAAGCAACTTATGCATAACCTCGAATAAATCCCAGTCAGGCCTTGAGTTTCCTGCCTTGCGCAAGTATGATGACGCGTCATTTTTTCAGCCGCACACATACACACGTTCCTTGCTTCCATGGGCCGCGGTTGACCCTGACAGGAGGCTGAATAATCCGTAAGGAGCAATTCGATGCGTCATTACGAAATCGTTTTTATGGTCCATCCTGACCAAAGCGAACAGGTTCCGGGCATGATCGAGCGTTACAGTGCTACCATCACTAACGCGCAAGGTCAGATTCACCGTCTGGAAGACTGGGGCCGCCGTCAGCTGGCTTATCCGATCAACAAACTGCATAAAGCTCACTACGTTCTGCTGAACGTTGAAGCTCCGCAGGAAGCGATCGATGAGCTGGAAACTAACTTCCGCTTCAACGACGCCGTTATCCGCAGCATGGTTATGCGCGTTAAGCACGCGGTAACTGAAGCATCTCCGATGGTTAAAGCCAAAGACGAACGTCGTGGCGATCGCCGCGATGATTTCGCTAGCGAAACCGCAGATGATGATGTTGGGGATTCTGAAGAGTAATTGCCACTGTGACGGCTAATCGTCTGGTGTTATCAGGCACAGTGTGCAAAACACCTGTTCGAAAAGTGAGTCCGTCCGGTATACCCCACTGCCAATTCGTGCTTGAGCACCGATCAACGCATATGGAAGCCGGATTCAGCAGACAAGCATGGTGCAGAATGCCCGTGGTTGTCAGCGGACAGCAGTCACAAGCTTTAACTCAAAGATTAACGGTCGGCAGTCAGGTTACCGTTCAAGGCTTTGTTAGCAGCCATCAAGGGCGCAACGGGTTGAACAAACTGGTCCTGCATGCCGAGCAGATTGAATTGATAGATTCTGGAGACTAGCCAAATGGCACGTTATTTCCGTCGTCGCAAGTTCTGCCGTTTCACCGCGGAAGGCGTTCAAGAGATTGACTATAAAGACATCGCTACGCTGAAAAACTACATCACCGAGAGTGGTAAAATTGTCCCGAGCCGTATCACCGGTACTCGTGCAAAGTATCAGCGCCAGCTGGCCCGTGCTATCAAGCGCGCGCGCTACCTGTCTTTGTTGCCGTACACTGATCGTCATCAGTAATCGGCCACTGTCCATTAACGACTTTGAGAGGATAAGGTAATGCAAGTTATTCTGCTTGATAAAGTAGCAAACCTGGGCAGCCTGGGTGATCAAGTTAGCGTTAAAGCGGGTTATGCCCGTAACTTCTTGGTACCACAGGGCAAAGCTGTTCCTGCTACCAAGAAAAACGTTGAGTTCTTCGAAGCACGCCGTGCCGAACTGGAAGCCAAACTGGCTGACGTTCTGGCCGCAGCGATTGCTCGTGCAGCCAAGATCAACGAACTCGGTTCAGTAACCATCTCGTCTAAAGCAGGCGACGAAGGTAAACTGTTCGGCTCTATCGGTACCCGTGACATCTCTGACGCAGTGACTGCGGCAGGTGTTGAAGTTGCCAAGAGTGAAGTTCGTCTGCCGAATGGCGTTCTGCGTACTACTGGCGAGCACGAAGTGCAGTTCCAGGTACACAGCGACGTGTTCGCGCAGCTGAATGTAGTTGTGGTTGCAGAAGCTTAATCGGCTTTTGCCAACCCAGTTAAAACGCCAGCCTCGTGCTGGCGTTTTGCTTTTCAACGTCTGGTGAATCGCGTTATTCTGTGGTCATCTTTTGGCAAGGAGAGGCGAAAATGGCAAAAATCAGCTTACAGCGAGTTTACGATTTCAGTGCCCCTGCTCCGGAGCATTGCTATTTGATTGACCGGCTTTGGCCGCGTGGAGTCAGTAAAGAAAGATTGCAAGGCGTAGTGTGGTTGAAACAGGTTGCGCCAGATAATGGATTGCGCCAATGGTTTCACCTGTATACCGATCGGTGGGATGAGTTTGAACTGCGCTATCGACAGCAATTAGTGGGGAATGCTGCCTGGCAGCCGCTGGTTGCGTTGTTGCAGCAAGGTGAGTCACTCACTCTGTTATATGGCAGCAAGGACACACAGCGCAATCAAGGGGTTGTCCTGCGTGATTTTTTGCAGGAGCAAGCTAAGCGCTAGCGGACTCGACGGTAGCTGCCGTCTGTCTGACGGCGGAACAAAACCTCATTGCCATCCCTTGTTGTAATAGAGAGTGCACTAATTACGCCGTTATTATTCTGTTGAATGCGGACTTCCTGCCCGGCTTTTAAGTTACTGAGTGGTTTTTTGCTTCCCTCGATCTGCGCCATAGCAAAAACCTCGTTAACCGGCAGGTCGTGGTCGCGGAACAATTGCGCCAAAGTCTGGCCTGCCTGTACTTTATAGCGTTGCCAATTACCGCCTTCAGACGGTTTTGAGCGGTATTGCTGGCCATGACTCAGTAATAATGGAATCGAACTCTCCTTGCTGCTTAACGTAAGCGAGCGCGGCACGTTATCGCCTGAGTATGGCCATAACAGTGAAAGAAGCAGAATAGTGCCAAAAATAATTACCCAACGGCGATGGGAATAGGGCAAAGGCTCCATCCAGTGGAAGTCGTCAGGCAAGTGCCATATCTTCAGCAATAAAGTTTTGAGCACCTGCCTTTTACCACCTTGCAGCGGTGGCGGTAAATATGACACCCCAGTCATCTCATGTTCTTCCGGCGCAGGTTCTGGCTTTAAACGTTGGCTTAAATTTAGCCAGGTGCGCTGCAGTGTCTGGTAGACTGGGGCGGCTTTCCTTTTCCTGGGCGCGATCCTGCCCATTGTGACCTCTCTTCAACTGCGTGAAATTGCTATTGTATATAGCCGAGTTACTCCAAGTTGCAAGTGGGCGACAACTGAGCAAAGGCAGTTAACACCGCTGCTGTTTGAAGAGTGACGGATATAAAATGGTGTATCGTCTACTCACAATATTATTGTTTCTTTTTCTAAGACAAAAGTCATCATTATCCACACAAGATTTTACCCGGCATTCCTGCGCTGTTATGCTGCGCCTTCGACTTTTTACAGACTAAAGGAAAATCCCCATGACAACCCCTTCTTTTGATAGCGTTGAAGCGCAAGCAAGTTACGGGATTGGTTTACAGGTTGGTCAGCAATTGCAAGAGTCCGGCCTGGAAGGTTTACTACCAGAAGCTTTACTGGCTGGCCTGCGTGACGCGTTGGAAGGGAATGCTCCGGCGGTTCCGGTCGATGTGGTACATCGTGCGCTACGTGAAATGCACGAACGAGCGGACGTGGTGCGCCTTGAACGTCAGAAATCGATGGCGGTAGAAGGCCAGAAGTTCCTGGAGGATAACGCCAAGCGTGATGGCGTTACACTTACCGAATCCGGTTTGCAATTCGTCGTACTGGAACAGGGCAATGGCCCAATCCCATCAAAACAGGATCGTGTGCGAGTGCACTATACTGGACGTTTGCTCAATGGTGATGTTTTTGACAGTTCTGTTGAGCGTGGGCAGCCAGCAGAGTTCCCGGTTAGCGGTGTTATCCCAGGCTGGATCGAAGCATTGACGCTGATGCCGGTAGGTTCTAAATGGCAACTGTATATTCCGCACAATCTTGCTTACGGTGAGCGCGGTGCGGGTGCCTCTATCCCCCCATTCAGCGCACTGATATTTGACGTTGAACTACTGGAAATTCTGTAGTCTGGTATAGCCGCATATTAAGGGCGCCGTAGCTGCGCCCTATCAACCGAATTACCCGCTTGGTAAAAGCCGGTTACTTATCTTGTAATTCAATCTGATAAATCGAAAATCCGATACTGTCGTTACCCACTGGTTTCATCGGATATTGGGCATTTTCTTTGATAAATGCTGCTGCCTTGTCACTGGGTGAGGTTTCAAAGCGAATATCCAGTTGCTTCAAACTGTGTAAATGGGCAAGACGCCAGTTGTTATCCGCTTGTGGATGAACCGCCCCGTGTTTCTTGGTCTCTGTACTAATGTAGTTTGCCAGGATAGAACGAGTTTCGTCGGGTGAAGCAAAGGCGATGTGTTTGTCGCCTGTGCCAGCAAATTTGCCGCCGTAAGCGCGGTAGTTATTGGTCGCAACCAGGAAAATAGCATTAGGATCGATTGGTTTACCATTGAATGTTAGCTGTTTGATGCGCTCAGCCTGGTCGTTAATCAGATCACACTCCCCGTCGTAACGTGCCGGTTGGCTGACGTCAATTTGATAATTTACACCGTCGATTACATCGAAGTTATAGCTGCGAAAACCTTCCCAGTTGATCAGACCTTGGGGTTCGCTGCTGTTAATGTTGATCTGATTAAACTGCCCAGCGGAACATTCCAGCCATTCTTTAACTTCTTTACCGCTGGCTTTGACAACGACCAGGGTATTTGGGTACAGATAGAGGTCGGCTGCATTACGGAAGGTGAGTTGGCCTTTCTCTACTTCAGTAAAACTGGCCGGGTCGTTCCTGCGTCCACCGACCTTGAATGGCGCGGCAGCGGTAAGCACGGGTAGAGCAGCCAGGTCTGGATCGCCTTGAATGTAGTGCTCAACATAGGCTTTCTGAGCGTTATTGACGATCTGGATTGCAGGATCGTCCTGTACCAAGGCAAGATAGCTGTACATATTACCTTCAGACTTTCCGATAGGTTTGCTGACAAAGTCACGGGTTCCCTTATGATCTTCTTCCAGTACCTTCACCAGAGCATCATCTTCCGAGACCAGAGATTTGTTGTTCTCTCTGTCGTAAATTGGCAACGCTTGGGCCTTGGCTGCGGTTACCATCCAACTACCGCCATCGTTGTTAAGCTGTAGGTCCACTATGCCCAAATGATCGCCCCATTGTCCTGGCATTACGGCAGGTATGCCATTCAATAAGCCCTTTTCTATATCTGCACCTTTGATATTGGCAAAATCCTTGCTGGGAAAAATGGCATGAGCATGGCCGAACATAATGGCGTCTATACCAGGAACCTGGCTCAGGTAGTACACCGAGTTTTCTGCCATTGCTTTATAAGGCTCACTGGAAAGACCAGAATGGGGGATTGCGATGATCACATCAGCCCCTTGTTTGCGCATTTCTGGCACATAGCGTTTAGCGGTTTCGGTAATGTCGTTGACCGTCACTTTTCCCTGTAGGTTATTTTTATCCCAGACTAATATCTGGGGCGGTACAAAACCAATGTAGCCAATACGTAGAGTGTGCGATTCTCCATCACGGTCTTTTACCGGGGTATCGACAATAATATAAGGAGTGAAAAGAGGTTTTTGTGTGGCAGTATCAATAACATTGGCGTTGATGTAGGGGAATTTGGCGCCAGCAATAGCGTTTTTAAGATAGTCGAGACCGTAGTTGAACTCGTGGTTGCCGATATTTCCTACCACATAGTGCAATGTATTCATGGCTTTGTAGACGGGGTGAATATCGCCGGGTGTCAACCCCTTGGCGGCCATATAGTCTCCCAGTGGGCTGCCTTGAATAACGTCACCGTTATCCACCAATACGCTATTGGTTACCTGCCCACGAGCATATTTTATCAGGCTGGCAGTGCGTACCAGACCGAATTTGTCGGTGGGCTTATCCTTGTAATAGTCGAAGTCCATCATATTGCTGTGCAAGTCTGTCGTTTCCAGCACGCGTAGGTCAACCGTGGCGGCCTGTGCTGAAGCGCAAACGAGTAATGCAAGACCTGATAGCCCCAGAGGATGTTTTATCATTGGTTATCTCCGTTTTGTTATTATTTGAGAACAGACCTAAAACTGCATGTCATTACTATCAACCATATAACTAAACTGTTAACTAAAAACAGATAATCTCTGAATGTTGCGTTGAGACACACAACGTTGTGACGTCGAAGAACCGAGAAAATAACGACGGTTAGCTGATTGATATGGATGTCCCACATAAAAACTAGGCTACAAGGTAGGCTATACCGCAAAAGCCCAGATTCAGCGTTGTCGTGAGTGGTATATAGTACCTCTTTTACCTGCAGTAGGAGGCAGTAACACAGTCAAGAAAAAGCACATCTTATCGCTGGGGGAGATTTCCCAACAGACCCAAATGTCAGAGGTGGACGATGATAGATCAGATTTGCAAGCTGTCCCGCGATGCGGGAGTGGCGATTATGGCGGTATATAATAAAGAGCAACTCATTGATATAGAAATAAAAAAAGATAATTCGCCAGTTACTGCCGCCGATTTGGCTGCGCACCGTATTATCAAATCTGGTCTAGAAAGTATGACACCGGATATACCGTTGTTGTCTGAAGAGGACCCGCCTGCTTGGAATACTCGTCGTAACTGGAGCCGTTATTGGTTGGTGGACCCACTCGATGGTACTAAAGAGTTCCTGCATCGTAACGGTGAGTTTACGGTCAATATTGCGTTGATCGAACAAGGTGAGGCGGTAATGGGAGTTGTCTATGCCCCTGTACTTGATGTGTTGTATCTTGCTGACCGTGGTAAAGCCTGGAAGGAAGAAGGTGGGCGACGCTGTGAGATCGGTGTGAGTGATGCCCATCCCCCTTTGGTGGTCATTAGCCGTTCCCACAGCGACGATGAGTTGAAAGATTATCTGCAACAATTAGGCGAACACCAAACTATCGCCGTGGGGTCATCGCTGAAGTTTTGCCTAGTCGCGGAAGGTAAAGCACAGTTGTATCCCCGTTTTGGACCAACCAACATTTGGGATACAGCAGCAGGGCATGCAATAGCTGTCGCCGCTGGGGCGCAGATACGCGATTGGCAGGGTAAACCGTTACAGTATACTCCCCGTGAGTCTTTCCTTAATCCTGGGTTTAGGGTTTCTCTGTTTTAGCCACGGTCTCTAGTTCTGTCGCCAAAGAACGGGATATTGTATTGGCTGTGCCACTGAATTTTGCCTGTGAGTGGCGTTAATATGCAATTCAGAGGCACAGCCTCGTTATTATTTTAGCAATTGGTGCAACATCTCTATCACCTGTTGCACCTCTTGTGGTGTCAGCTCCCCATCCTTGGCAAACTGAATTTTTCCTTCTTTATCCAAAACAACAATCGCTGAACTTTTCGGTTGCAGTTCCCATGCTTTTTTGACATTGCCGTTGCTGTCGACAATAAACTGCGACCAAGGGAATTCTTTCTTACTGCTTTCGATACTGTTTCGAACAAATATCGCTGTTCCGACGATGGCATCGTCGGTATTTACGATGGTTGTCGTTTGGTAACGATCATGAGGCAATTTGGCTGCCTTGATGGCTTCGATGAGTGGATCGTTCAAATCTTTGGCAGAGCTACGGCCAGCAATATGCTGTATCACTCGCACTTTGCCAACGAGTTGTGCGCTGTTCCAGTCTTTGTAACTGAATGCCTCATTGGCGTAATCCAACTCCCCTTTATCGCTGATGCCAATGGGCGCTACGCGTTGCTGAAGCTCTAAATTGTGGGCGCAGACCAGCATTGGGGTTAATAATAGCGACATCATGAACATGCTACTTTTTTTCATGCACTCTCCTGCAAAGAGAAATCACATTGGTATTACCAGGGTGTCTAAAGCATAGGTGGTCATAAGTGGTCTGTCTTGTTAGCGAGGTCTCAGTTTTGGCGTCTCACCTGTAGTAGGCCTTTTTTGAATTGATATACTGAAAAATCAATGAAAATCTATATACAATTCTGTAATGAAGTGTAAATTCAGTGTACTAATCCGGTTGGAGTTGAACAAAATAGTCTTTACCCAGTCTACATAGGAAGCCATCAGGTTGTGTTCCGAATATTAGGCTATGTCCCTTAATTGCCCGTTAGCGCTGCAGGCACTAAGGGAGACAGCTTAGAGCAGCTACTTTGGCCGCTCGCGGAGCGATTGATCCATCGGGAGGAGAGTAAAACAATGAGAATCTTCCAGCGTTATAACCCACTCAAAGTTGCCATGTATGTGAAAACTCTGTTTCGAGGGCGGCTATACATCAAAGATGTCGGTGCGTTTGAATTCGACAAAGGAAAAATACTATTGCCTAAGGTCCGTGACAAACGCCACTTCAATGTTATGACGGAAGTGAATCGTCAAGTTCTTTTACTGCAAACTGAGATGTGATGAGAGGCTACAAGAGTACGTAAAACCAAACATTGCGGCCCCAAAGGGGCCGCTGTTGTACTGACTCTGCCATGTTTAAGCTTGGGGGGTCTCTTCCGGGGTTTTAGGTAATCCTGCCGAAGGTTTATCGCTGAGCCGTGTCACCAGCAATTGGTCAATTTTATAGCTGTCGATGTCAACGACTTCGAATTTATATCCGGCATACTTTACATAATCCGTGCGTTTCGGGATCTTGCGCAGCATGTACATCATAAATCCACCGATGGTTTCGTAGTTGCCTGCCTGGGGGAATTCATCAATATCCAAGACGCGCATGACATCGTCAATGGGAGTGCCTCCCTCAATCAGCCATGAGTTTTCGTCACGGGCAACAATCTGCTCTTCCTGACCTTGACCAACCAAATCTCCCATCAACGTAGTCATAACATCGTTCAGGGTGATGATACCGACGACAAGTGCATATTCATTGAGTATGACCGCAAAGTCTTCACCTGCAGTTTTAAAACTTTCTAGGGCTTCAGATAGTGTCAGCGTATCTGGAACGATCAATGCCGATCGGATCTGCACACCGCTGCTTAGGACAAGACTTTGATTACCTAATACGCGGTTCAGTAAATCTTTGGAATCGACATAACCGACTATCTGATCGATATTACCGTCGCACACGAGAAATTTTGAATGGGGATGGGTAGATATTTTTTCCTTGATGCTCTCTTCACTTTCGCGTAGGTCGAAGTAGATCACACTTTCACGTGAGGTCATCGAAGAGGGAACGGTACGCGACTCTAGCTCAAATACGTTCTCAATCAATTCATGTTCCTGCTTACGCAGCACCCCAGCAAGTGCACCAGCTTCGACTACCGCATAAATATCGTCGGAAGTGATATCGTCCTTGCGCACCATTGGGAGCTTGAATAATCGAAAGATCAGGTTGGCCATGCCGTTGAAGAACCAGACCAATGGCCGGAATATCATGATCGAGAAACGCATCGGGTTGATGATCCGGACGGCTACCGTCTCTGGTGCAATCATACCGATGCGCTTCGGTGTTAAATCTGCGAACAGGATGAACATACCGGTGACCAGCACAAACGAACAGGTGAAGCTGATTTGTTCAGAGAGCTCATGGGGCAGGAAACGATCGAACAGCAATTCGAAACTGGGTGAAAACGCCGCGTCACCAACGATACCACCAAGTATGGCGACGGCGTTGAGACCAATTTGTACCACGGTAAAAAAGATACCTGGGGTTTCCTGGAGTTTTAACACTCTGGTGGCGTTGATGTTGCCTTCATCGGCCATCAGTTTGAGTTTGATCTTGCGTGACGCAGCCAAAGAAATTTCTGAAAGCGAGAAAAACGCACTCACCGCAATCAGAAAAAGAATCAGTAAAATACTGTTTAACATAATCTATCCATTCGTGCCGACGGGATGACGGCGATCTTTCGGAGGGGTGACACAGTGTTTAAAAAGGGTTGCAGAGCGTGGTCTATTCCACACACCTGAGCTTTATCAAAAAGCGGAGCCGCAGAAGCGACCCAGCACAGTATAGCAGTAGCCTTGTCAGAGCTGCCAGTGGTTAAAAATTAACAGGTTAACCTTGCGGTGGCAGGCAAACGCCAATACCTCCTAGACCACAGTAGCCGCCTGGATTTTTATGCAGATATTGTTGGTGCTCGTCTTCTGCATAGTAGAAAGGCTGTGCTGGCGCGATCTCTGTTGTGATGGTTCGTTTATCGCTGGCCTGATCCATCGCTTGCTGGAAACGTTGCAGGCTATTCTCGGCCTCGGTTTGTTGCTTGGCATTAGCAAAATAAATGGCTGAGCGATACTGGGTACCGATATCTCCCCCCTGGCGCATGCCCTGTGCTGGATCATGATTTTCCCAGAACACCTGCAATAGATGTTTGTAGCTGGTTACTTTAGGGTCGAACACTACGCGTACCACTTCCGCATGGCCAGTTTGGCCGCTGCAGACCTCGCGATAAGTTGGATTTGGTGTGTAGCCGCCACTATAGCCAGCTGCCGTGCTATAAACCCCTTGCTGTTGCCAGAATAAGCGTTCAACCCCCCAAAAGCAGCCCATTCCGAAAATTGCGGTTTCCATTCCTTCTGGCAGAAATGTCATGGAATTGCCGGTTACTGGGTTAATGTTAGCAACTGGCATCGGCGTTGATCGGCCTGGGAGCGCATGTGCCTTATTGACGTTTTGAGATTTATCAAAATATTGCACCGAGGTAGACTCCTATTGTCACAGTAAAAATAGACTTGAGTAGGGGCGTTTGTCAGTTGTATCTGGCGGTTTCTTTGCCCACAATAAGTCGTATGTTGAATCCATATACAAGTTTAACGCAGTAGTCTGTACGTAATAAAGTCAAGAATGCGTCTTGTTTTCGCTAATAAGAAGATACAGGACTGGCAGTGTTTGGCATAAATCTCTAAAGGGCGGCTACATAAAAAGCACAGAGCTGCTCAGCCCCAGAGCAAAGGTATTGGCAGGAAAGTAAATATATTTGAGGAGAACCTGTGCTGCGATATCGTGTCCTTTGCATTTTATGTGCACTATTCGTTACGCCTTGTGTGTTTGCAGCGAATGTGCGACTTCAGGTTGAAGGCCTGAGTGGAGAATTGGAAAGAAACGTTCGTGTGCGCCTTTCGTCGATTACACCTGAAGAGGTTAATGCCGAAGGGCGTTTTCGTGCGCGGGTTGATGCTGCTATCCGCCAGGGATTACGGCCACTTGGTTACTATGAACCGACCATTGATTTCACGTTCGACGACCGACCTGAACTTTCTCGTCCGGTGCTGCTTGCCCAAGTTAATCCTGGTGAGCCTGTCCGCATTGCCGATGTGAATATTGCCTTACAAGGCGGTGCGAAGACTGACGAAGACTACCTTCGTCTGGTCAAAAGCAGCCGCCCGAACATCGGCGAGATCCTCAACCATGGTAAATATGACAGCTTAAAAAGTTCAATGACTGGGCTTGCCCTGCGTAAAGGCTATTTCGATGCGAATATGGTCAAGAGTCAGCTTGGTGTGTCTAAGGAGCTGCATAAAGCGTTCTGGGACATTGATTTCGACAGTGGTGAGCGCTATCACTTCGGCAAGGTAAAGTTTAAGGGGTCGCAAATCCGTGAAGACTATCTGCAAAATCTGGTGCCTTTTAACCAAGGGGATTATTACAGCTCGGACGATCTGGCAGAGCTGAATCGCCGTCTTTCTGCTACCAACTGGTTTAACTCAGTCGTGGTCTCTCCAGATTTTACTGATGCGAGAGAGAAGCGGATTTTGCCGCTAGATGCGCTGGTGACACCGCGTAACAGAAATATTATGGAGCTTGGGGGTGGTTTTTCTACCGATATAGGGCCACGAGTGCGTGGAACCTGGAGGAAGCCATGGCTGAACGATCGTGGTCACAGTCTGGCAACGACGGCCAGTATCTCCGCCCCGGAACAACAGTTGGATCTTACCTACAGAATTCCTTTGGTACGTAGTCCACTAGAACAGTATTACCTGTTGCAGGGGGGGTTCAAACGAACCGATCTTAATGATACTAAATCTGACAGTACCAAAGTGGTTGTATCACGTAACTGGGATCTTTCCAGTGGCTGGCAGCGAGCATTAAATCTCAGTTGGCGTCTTGATCACTTTACGCAGGGGACCGTCACCCATACTACTATGTTGCTCTATCCTGGTGTGACGATTAATCGTACACGTTCACGTGGTGGCCTGATGCCGGTTTGGGGGGATAGTCAACGTTACTCAATTGATGTCTCTGATACTACCTGGGGCTCAGGGGTTGATTTTGCACTCATGCAGGCGCAGAACGTCTGGATCCGCACCTTAGGTGAGAAAAACCGCTTTGTGATACGTGGACAGGTAGGCTGGATCGAAACCAATGATTTTGACAAAGTACCACCAGATTTACGCTTCTTCGCCGGTGGCGATCGCAGCATCCGTGGGTATAAATTCCAAAGCATTTCTCCACGTGGCGATGATGGTAAATTGACAGGTGCTTCCAAAATGATGACGGGCTCATTGGAATATCAGTATAACGTTACCGGCCGCTGGTGGGGGGCGATGTTTGTCGACTCAGGGCAAGCGGTTAACGATATCAAGGATAACGATTTCAAAACGGGTGCCGGGATCGGGGTTCGCTGGCAGTCACCAGTAGGGCCGGTGAAACTGGATATTGCAGCACCGATTGGTGATAAAGAAACCCACGGTGTGCAGTTTTATATCGGTTTGGGGCCTGAGCTATGAGCCTGATAAAAAAATGCTGTCTGGGGTTTTTGATCCTGTTGTTGTTACTAATCGGTAGTGTGGCCTTTTTGCTTGGTACCACTTCTGGCTTACATATGGTCATTAATGCTACCACCCGCTGGGTACCTGGGTTAGAAATTGCTGCTGTCAGCGGTGGTTGGCGCGATTTAACCCTGAAAGGGGTGAAATATCAGATGCCGGGCGTTTCTGTTAATGCCGGGCAGTTCCATCTCTCGCTTGAGCTTTCTTGCTTAAGGCACAGCACTTTGTGCATCAATGCGTTAACTGCGCAGGATGTTGATGTTCTGGTGAAAACTGCACAAATAACGCCCTCCGAACAGGTAGCAGAAGAGAGTGCGCCGCTCACCAACCTCAGCACACCTTATCCGATCACTTTACGTAAGTTGGCTTTGAATAATGTTAAGGTCAACGTGGATGATACGGCGATTTCTCTTGGAGAGTTCAGTTCAGGTGCACACTGGCAGCAACGTGCGTTAACCCTGATGCCAACCACTATCCGCGCTTTATTGGTCGCTTTACCGAAAGCACCGGTAAACCCTTTGCCTGAAGCTCTTCGGCCCCATCCGAGTGTAAATAAAACACCGCTAAAGCAGCCAGCGGCAGAAGAACCGCTGGGCGAAACACTGAAGGCTCTGTTTGCTAAACCTCTACTACCACAACTGCCAAATATCCATCTGCCGCTTGATGTAACCATTGAGGAGATCAGTGGTGATCAGTTGCATTTGACTGGTGATACTGAGCTAGCAATCACCCGACTATTACTACAGGCCAGTAATAAAGAGCAGGATATTCAGGTGGATCGTTTTGAGGTGATGTCGCCGCAAGGTAGCCTCTTCACCCAAGGACAGGCAACCCTGGCTGGCGATTGGCCTATGGCGATGACGGCTAACGGCACGCTGAATATCGATCCGCTAAAAGGGGAGAAAGTAAAGCTGAACATGGCGGGGGGACTGCGCAGCGAGTTGAACGTGGGGCTTAATCTCTCTGGGCCGGTTAGTGCACAGCTTGATGTGCAAACCCAACTTGCTGAAGCGGGTTTGCCATTGCTTCTAACATTACAGAGCAAACAGCTTAAATGGCCGTTGGCAGGTGAAGCACAGTATCAAATTAATGATTTACGCCTGCGTTTTAACGGTAATGCGTCAGATTATGCATTGTCTACCCGAGCTGATATCAGAGGCCAGGAGCTGCCCCCTGCGGTGTTGACGCTGGATGGTAAAGGTAATCTTGAGCAGTTCCGGCTTGAACGCTTGCGCTTGGCGGCGTTGGAAGGGAATACCGACCTTACGGCGCTGGTGGATTGGAGTAAAGCGATAAGCTGGACGTCACAATTGACACTTAGCGGTATTAATACGGCCAAGCAATGGCCGGAATGGCCTGCACGTCTGGAAGGTAAAATAACAACCCGTGGTAGCCTGAACGGTGGGAGTTGGCAACTACAGGTACCAACGCTGCAGCTTGATGGCAATGTGAAGCAAAACAAAGTCTCTGCACGGGGTTCACTGAGTGGGAATGCTGCCGGGCAGTGGGCGATCCCTGGTATAGATTTGGCTCTGGGGCGCAATATACTGAGCGTCAAAGGCCAGTTGGATGAAAAGAACTGGGCGTTGGATGCGACGGTCAATGCGCCTCGTCTTGATGGTGCCTTGCCGGGGCTGGCAGGTAATGTCAGGGGGCTGTTGAAACTACGTGGCAGTTTATTGGCACCGCAGTTGTTGACAGATCTGACAGCATCAGGCCTGCAATGGCAGGCGCTTCATATCAATCGAGTGAAAATAGACGGTGACGTTCGCTCTAGCGATCAGATTCAGGGGCAACTTTCTCTCAGGATTGAACAGCTCAAACAGGATGCGTTGCAGGTTGGCCTGTTGACGCTGGACGCCAGGGGCAGCGAGCGCCAGCATCGACTGCAATTAAATATTGAGGGGAAGCCCGTTTCGGGGCGATTAGCCTTGGAGGGGAGTTTTGATCGTCTACAGCAGCGTTGGCGCGGAAATCTCAATAATACTCGCTTTGATACGCCAGTTGGTGAATGGCGTTTAACCCGTTCTATCGCGCTGGATTACCTGAATACGCAGCAGAGGATCAGCATTGGCGCCCATTGCTGGGCGAATCCCGATGCTGAACTATGCGTGCCGAACACCATTAACGTAGGTGCTAGTGGCCAGGCGAGCGTAGTGCTAAACCGCTTTGATTTGGCGATGCTCAAACCGTTCTTAGGCCCGGAAACAGCAATGAGCGGTATATTCAGTGGTCGCGCTGACGTGAGTTGGCGACCTGATGGCACATTGCCGCAGGCGAGAGTTTCGCTGGTGGGGAATGGTGTGAAGGTTGTTCAGCAGGTTCAGGGAAGCGCGTTGCCGATCGCCTTTGATACGCTAAACCTCAATGCGGGTTTGAACAATGGCCGCGCTCAGGCGGACTGGCTGATTAAGCTGACTAATAATGGGCAGTTTAACGGCAACATTCAAATCACCGATCCACAGGTACGCCGTGCTATCCGCGGTAATGTGAAGATCAGCAATGTTTCGTTGGCGCTGCTCAACCCGATACTTACTCAAGGTGAGAAAGCAACGGGGATGCTGAATGCCGACCTGCAATTGGGAGGAAATGCGCGTCATCCATTGGTATTTGGCCGTTTGGCCTTGGATAAGGTAGGGATTGTTGGCCACTGGATGCCATTTGATATGACAGCAGGCCGCCTGGTACTTAATTTTAACGGCATGACTTCGACTCTTGAGGGGCTGCTGGCTACCACGCATGGGCAATTGAATCTTGCCGGCGCTGCAGACTGGCGAGATATTAATGCCTGGCGGGCACATATTGCGGCCAAAGGCGAGAGGTTGCGGGTAACGATCCCACCGATGGTGCGTGTAGACGTATCACCTGACTTACGGTTTGAGGCAACACCTCATCTATTCTCACTCAATGGGTCAGTGGATATACCATGGGCTCGGATTACGGTGCAACAACTGCCAGAGAGCGCCGTGGGTATCTCCCCAGACGAGGTGATGCTTAATAGGCAACTCCAGCCGATCCAACCCAGGTCGGCAGGTATCTCGATTAATAGTAACTTGACGGTTCGTGTTGGTGATGATGTTCGTCTAGACGCCTTTGGTCTGAAAGCTCGCCTACTCGGTAACCTTAGGGTTCTTCAGGACAGGAATGGATTGGGTTTGAACGGTCATATCGATATTCCGTCCGGCCGCTTTCATGCTTATGGGCAGGATCTGCTCGTGCGCAAAGGGCAACTGCTGTTTTCTGGTCCACCCGATCAGCCGTTGTTGAATATTGAGGCAATTCGTAACCCGGATGCAACACAGGATGGTGTGACGGCCGGGGTGCGAGTGACCGGTATGGCTGATGCTCCAAGGTTGGAAGTGTTTTCTGATCCGGCTATGTCCCAACAGGCAGCTTTGTCTTACCTTTTACGTGGCCAAGGTTTGGGCAGTTCAGGGGCAGATGGTAATGCGATGACCTCAATGTTAATTGGCATGGGGGTTGCGCAAAGTGGTCAACTTGTGGGTAAAATCGGCGAAGCGTTTGGCGTCAGTAACCTTGCCCTTGATACCGAGGGAGTTGGCGACAGCTCTCAGGTAGTGGTGAGTGGTTATGTCCTTCCCGGCTTACAAGTAAAATATGGGGTGGGGATATTCGACTCGTTAGCTACGCTAACGCTGCGATACCGCCTGATGCCTAGGCTGTATCTGGAAGCGGTGTCTGGACTAAATCAGGCACTTGATGTGCTTTATCAGTTTGAGTTTTGAGCTATGCGAATAATTGTCTACGGCAGTTTACGACGCAAGCAGGGGAACAGTCATTGGATGACCAACGCCCAATGGCTGGGAGAACATGAGTTAGAGGGCTATCAGATTTATAATCTGGGCCATTACCCGGCGGCGATCCCTGGAGAGGGAACGATACATTGTGAGGTGTATCGTATTAACTCATCGATTCTGGCTGAGCTGGATGAGTTGAAAAGCAATACTAGAGACTACAAGCGCCAATTAATTCAAACGCCTTATGGCAGCGCATGGATCTACCTGTATAAGCACAGTGTAGAGGGTTTTCCGCGGATTGAGAGTGGTGATTGGCTAAAGCGTCTCAATAACAAGTAGTAAAAAAACAACACCGCTCATAGAGCGGTGTTGTTTTATCAGAACTGGTGGGAATTACTTCTTCGCGCGTTCGAAAGAGGCGATGATTTCAGCTTTAGCTGCTGCAGCATCTGCCCAACCTTCCACTTTAACCCACTTGCCTTTTTCCAGATCTTTGTAGTGTTCAAAGAAATGAGAGATCTGCGCTTTCAGCAGTTCTGGAAGATCGCTCACGTCTTTTACATGATCGTACTCTTTGCTCAGTTTGCTGTGCGGTACGGCAACCAGTTTTGCATCTTCACCGGCTTCGTCAGTCATTTTCAGTACACCAACCGGGCGGCAACGGATCACTGAACCAGGCTGCAGCGGGTAGGGGGTTGGTACTAGTACGTCAACCGGGTCACCATCCAGTGACAAAGTGTTGTTAATGTAACCATAGTTACACGGGTAGAACATTGCGGTAGACATGAAACGGTCAACGAACAACGCACCCGTTTCTTTATCGATCTCGTATTTGATTGGGTCAGCGTTGGCTGGGATTTCGATAACTACGTAAATGTCTTCCGGCAGGTCTTTGCCTGCGGGGACCAGATTCAAGCTCATGTCGGTTTCCTTTAATCGAACCAGAAATGGGGTGGCGGTCATTATAGTCAAAAGTGCCTTAAAGTACCCCATTTATTCCGAGTATAAACTCGCTCCAGTACGGCATGGTACGCACTTAACTGTCACTTATGCTGTTGAAGGGAGCAGGGTTTGATTGAGGTCTTAGATGGGGTTCCTTAATTTCATGCAAGCGCTGCTGGCGATCAATTAAGTGGGTTCGGCATACCGAACCCCTGTGTTAACGGCATTACTTATCTGGAAAATCTGCAATGAAACGTTCAGCGTCTTCAACCATCGACTTTGTGCCGACAAAGAACGGAGCACGTTGGTGCAGCTCTTCTGGAACAATATCAAGAATACGGTTTTTACCATCACTGGCTTTGCCGCCAGCCTGTTCAGCCAGGAAAGCCATTGGGTTGCACTCATACAGCAGGCGTAATTTACCTTTCGGATGGCTGGCGGTGCTTGGATAAATATAGATACCGCCTTTTAACAGATTGCGATGAAAGTCGGCAACCAGTGAACCAATATAGCGTGAGGTGTAAGGACGATGAGTCGCCTCATCTTGTTCCTGGCAGTATTTAATGTATTTTTTCACCCCGAGCGGAAACTTAATGTAGTTACCTTCGTTGATGGAATACATACAGGCTTTTTCCGGGAAACGAACTTTCTCATGCGAGAGGCAAAACACACCGAGAGAGGGATCGTAGGTAAAAGCATGCACGCCATAACCGGTGGTATATACCAGCATAGTGGAAGAGCCGTAAACGACGTAACCGGCAGCCACCTGAGCACTGCCAGGTTGCAAGAAATCTTCTTTAGTGACGGGAATGCCAACCGGGGTGATACGGCGGTAGATAGAGAAAATCGTTCCGACTGAGACGTTGACGTCAATGTTGGAGGAACCGTCCAATGGGTCCATCAAAACTACGTACTTGCCATTTTCCGCTCGCTCACCGTCGAAAATCACAATATCGTCTTCTTCTTCAGAGGCGATACCTGCAACCTCTCCACGGGCTTTTAAAGCGGCTTTCAGTTTTTCATTAGCGAACAGGTCCAGTTTCATCTGAACTTCGCCTTGCACGTTTGAAATACCGCTGGTCCCCAGAATATCAACCAGCCCCGCTTTGTTGATATCACGGTGGATGATTTTTGCACCCAGCTTTATTGCCGAAAGTAACGCAGTCAACTCGCCAGTGGCGTGCGAAAAGTCGTGCTGTTTCTCGACGATAAATTCGCCTAACGTTTTCATGACACAATCCCTGAATCTACGGATGGAAAGCGGTTTGTTAACATACCGCCAACGTTTTCTTAAGCAGTGTAGCCCAAAGCAACTCCCCATTATAGGCAAATCCATTTCTTCTAACGTACTCTGAGGGCTAGAATAAGCACTAAATCGATGCACTCAAATGAGAAACCTAATGCGCATACATATTCTTGGGATCTGTGGCACCTTTATGGGGGGGCTGGCAATGCTAGCCCGTTCGCTCGGACATGAAGTTACTGGCTCAGATGCCAACGTCTACCCACCAATGAGTACACTGCTGGAAAATCAGGGAATCGATCTGATCCAGGGTTACGATCCCGAGCAATTGGAACCAACACCTGATCTGGTGATTATTGGTAATGCAATGAGCCGTGGTAATCCCTGCGTGGAAGCGGTGCTTGAACGGGGTATACCCTATGTTTCTGGTCCCCAATGGTTGCATGATTATGTACTGCATGATCGTTGGGTACTGGCGGTTGCTGGAACACATGGAAAAACAACGACTGCCGGTATGGTAACCTGGATACTCGAAGCTTGTGGTTATCAGCCAGGGTTTTTGATTGGTGGCGTACCGGGCAATTTTGATGTTTCTGCCCGTCTCGGCAATAGTCCATTTTTTGTTATTGAAGCAGACGAGTACGACTGTGCTTTCTTCGATAAGCGATCAAAATTCGTTCATTACAGTCCGCGCACGCTGATTATGAACAATCTGGAGTTCGACCATGCTGATATTTTTGACGACCTGAAAGCGATCCAGAAACAGTTTCACCATCTGGTGCGCCTGGTGCCGGGCAAAGGAAAGATTATTCTGCCGGAAAACGATGCACATCTTAAGCAGGTGATGGCAATGGGATGTTGGAGTGAACAAGAGTGGATTGGTGACGAAGGGACTTGGCGTGCACAGAAGATGACAGCGGATGCAAGCCATTATGAAGTCTACCTTGACGGTAATAACGTGGGTGAAGTTAATTGGAATCTGGTTGGTGAACACAACATGCATAATGGCTTGATGGCTATCGTGGCCGCACGCCATGTTGGCGTACAACCAGCAGACGCCTGCCGAGCATTGGGTGATTTTATAAACGCTCGTCGTCGCTTGGAGTTACGTGGTGAGGCTCATGGTGTGACGGTATATGATGATTTTGCCCATCATCCTACCGCTATTTTGGCAACGCTGGCTGCGCTGCGTGGAAAGGTTGGGGGGACTGCGCGCATTCTGGCCGTGTTGGAACCCCGTTCAAACACCATGAAAATGGGGATCAGTAAAAACGAATTGGCTCCTTCACTTGGACGAGCTGACGAAGTTTTCTTGTTCCAGCCCCACCATATTCCTTGGCAGGTTACTGAAGTCGCCGACGCATGTGTGCAACCCGCACACTGGAGTGCCGACCTCAATGTGCTAGTAGAAATGATTGTGAAAGTAGCGCAACCGGGCGATCACATTTTGGTTATGAGTAATGGTGGCTTTGGCGGTATTCATGACAAGCTACTCGTCGCCTTGGCTAACAAGGCTGAACCGAAAGAAACGTACTGATTTAATCGCTCATTCAATCCCTGTAATGTGTTCTTTTCAGATACTGGTAGTGGCTCCGCGGAGCAAGTTGGCGAAAAACTTTCAGGGCCCTTGTTTGAACGAGATTTTGTTCAGCTGGACAACCTTTTTGGTGTGTCAGGTCAAGTACCTCGGATAAAAAAGACAGATTGTCATTTACCCCAAGTCCTGGCTTTCTGGTCAGGACTTGGCTGTGGCCCTTGCATGCGGTTAAGGAACATTTTCCGGGGCTTATTTCAAAAGACTGACTGGAGGTTACGTCTTAAATTTTGGCGCAACTTTATGTGCAGGATGAGTGGTTATTTGCAGCATGGCCCTTGTGGAGCATCATCAAAATTTATTGATTCATTTTATAGACTGGAATATTTATCCCAATCCTCCATTTATTTTAAATCCACAAGATTTACTGATTTATACCCAAGACTCTTACTGCCTTGTCCAAGATACTCTGCTCATGCTGCTATCGGCTAATTTTGTCAGCCATTCTTGCAAGTTATTGGCATACTTAATCAAAGCTCCTGCTCAAACAGGGCGAGAATGGCTTCGAAGAGTTGTCGCGCAGTAAATGCACTGGCTGGCGTGACAAAAATGGTATCGTCACCTGCAATCGTACCAAGGATACCCTCTGATTTGCCCAGCGAGTCTAGCAGGCGAGCAATGAGTTGTGCTGCTCCGGGGCTAGTATGGATCACGACCACCGCATCGTTATGGTCGACATCCAGCACGAGATTTTTGAGTGGGCTGGTGGTGGTAGGCACACCAAGTTCGGCTGGAAGACAGTACACCATTTCCATTTTGGCATTACGCGTGCGGACGGCACCAAATTTGGTAAGCATGCGTGATACCTTGGATTGGTTGATATTTTCAAAACCTTCTTCTTGTAGCGCCGAAACGATCTCACCCTGAGAGCTGAACTTTTCCTCTTTCAACAACGCTTTGAACGCTTTGATCAGGTCTTCCTGCTTTGCGTGATTTCGCATTTTGCACCGTGGAATGAATGTTGACAAAGTTGCTCATTATTATGCATATGCATGCATTTTTATGCAACACAGGGTGGTGTTGGACAAATAAATGGCACGGATTGTACGTATAAAAAGCTATATTAACAAAATCACGAATTGACGAATATGCTTTTTAATCAAGTAGGTGGTGCGGTTTTCTAGTAAATAAAATGTTGTTAAAATGATATTGTTCTGATGTTATGTAACGGTGTAATGTAACTTGTCGGTTAACGTGACTGTGAAGAACTTTTTACTGTTTTCGATTAATGTGCGCTATATCGTTAATGCATGAGCTAATTAATCTAGAATGGCAGCGAAATCGGCCATTTTATTGCGCCAGATCTAAAATGGACTGTTAATAGGTTGTTTTTAAAGGTGTGATAAATTAAGGTCCGAATCCATAAATTTCACGGCGCTTTTATATTTGAAATAATAAAGGAGTATAGGATGAAAGTTGCAGTTCTCGGTGCTGCTGGCGGTATTGGCCAAGCCCTCGCTCTTCTACTCAAGACCCAGCTTCCTTCAGGTTCAGAACTCTCCCTCTACGACATTGCTCCTGTTACCCCAGGGGTTGCCGTTGACCTAAGTCATATCCCAACTGCGGTTAAAATCAAAGGGTTCAGCGGAGAAGATGCTACCCCAGCGTTGCACGGTGCAGATGTGGTGTTGATCTCTGCAGGTGTCGCCCGTAAGCCAGGTATGGATCGCTCAGATCTGTTTAACGTAAACGCCGGTATCGTACGTAATCTGATCGAACAGGTGGCTAAAACTTGTCCTAAAGCGTGCATCGGTATCATCACTAACCCTGTAAATACCACCGTTGCTATTGCTGCCGAAGTATTGAAGAAAGCGGGCGTTTACGACAAGAACAAGCTGTTTGGTGTAACCTCACTGGATATCATTCGTTCTAACACCTTCGTGGCCGAGCTAAAAGGCAAACAGCCGGAAGAATTGGATGTGCCAGTCATCGGTGGTCATTCTGGTGTGACGATTCTGCCGTTGCTTTCACAGATACCCGGTGTCAACTTTACTGAGCAGGAAGTGGTCGATTTAACCAAGCGTATCCAGAACGCGGGTACCGAAGTGGTTGAGGCCAAAGCAGGAGGGGGATCAGCAACGTTATCTATGGGGCAGGCGGCCGCGCGTTTCGGTCTGTCCCTGGTTCGTGCGTTGAGTGGTGAAAAGGGTGTGACTGAGTGTGCATATGTTGAAGGGGACGGCAAATATGCTCGCTTCTTCGCTCAGCCACTATTGTTGGGTAAGAATGGTATAGAAGAACGCCAAGATATTGGAACACTCAGTGCCTTTGAACAAAAAGCGCTGAATGCGATGTTGGATGTTTTGCACAACGATATCGAATTAGGCGAAAAATTTATCAATAACTAACACCCTCTTTACAACTAAGTACACATAAGCCGCCGGAATGAATTCCGGCGGCTTTTTTTTCATGATTTTATCCGACTTTTCCGATCCAGAAGATGATGCGTGTGCGGATCAAAATACCTGCTTGGCCAAATCTCTGCCGGATGAACGTCTAGTGCATCTGCAATCAACCACTCTCCTTTAGGCCATGGGCGCGATAGCGCGTTGGCAAGCGTGGACGAACTCAGCCCAGCCCCACGTGAAACGGCTGCCAATGTAGTGCCTCTTTTCTTTAATGCGGCAATGACGTCTGCGGGATGCCAATCTGCGTTCCGTGAATTCATATTTACATTCCTTTTTTTGGTTAGAGAAAGTTCTGTTAGTGGTATAACTAACAAGTCAGAATTAATCGTTTGAACAACATGAAATGCTTATTCAGAAACCAGAATACCATTAAGTTTCTAAAAAATATCTTAAGGTTTCTAGAAAATGCGTACTGCCACACTATTGTCCCGAGATAATGGCTATGAAAAACGAGTGGTTTGCTGCCAAGGAGCTTATAGGCATCGCAGGATTGCCTTCCTCCACACAAGGAATCAACCTAATGGCCCGACGCGAAGGCTGGGTTAGCCGCCGTCGTAAAGGTGTTCAGGGAAAGGCACTGGAATACCATGTTGAAAGCTTGCCTGCTAGCGTTAAAAACCTGTTGGTATTACGAGAAGACCCTGCAGCCTATGAAACTGAACGTCAGGATCCGCTAGCGGTATGGATTGAGTTCTATTACCACCTTTCAGACAGTGAACGGGGGCTATTGATAGCGTATTTGATGCGTGAAGGTGTCAGTAGCTTACTAACCTGGATTGCCGAAAAGAGTAAATAGCATGGTGCTTAACAAAAATTTGCCGCTCTGAGAGCAACGTTTTCATTCTTTATCCGATCCCTACCTTGCTTGAAACGTTGAAAAAAGAGTATCGGGTGTGTTTACAAGGGGAAGGGTAATACTCATACCCGAACATCCAGGGCTTTATGGCAAAAGAAGTTGCAATTATGTTGAAATTGATGAGAAACGAGAAAGAATAGGCCTGCATCGCAGGCTTATTTAAATTTTAAGAAATTATAATTTCTTAAAAGTTACGCTGTACCGCAAGGTGTGCTAATCCTTCCAGTGCAGAACGATAAGTTGACTCAGGTAGTGCTTGCAACGCGGCAATTGCTTTATCTGCTTCCTCTTCCGCACGTTGCCGTGTGTAAGCGAGTGAACCACACTCTTGCATGGCAGCCAGAACCGGTTCCAGAAGATGACGGCCATTTCCCTGCTCAATCGCGGCACGGATCATGGCGGATTGCTCCGTATTGCCGTTATGCATCGCGTGTAACAGTGGTAATGTTGGTTTACCTTCATTCAGATCATCACCGGTATTCTTACCCAAAGTAACGCCATCTGAGCTGTAATCGAGTAGATCATCCACCAACTGGAATGCGGTACCGAGATAGCGTCCATAGTCTTGCAGAGCCTTCTCTTCTACCGAATTGGCCCCTGCCAAGATCGAGGAAGACTGTGCAGCTGCTTCAAACAGGCGGGCAGTCTTACTATAGATAACCCGCATGTAGTTCTCTTCGGTAATGTTTGGATCGTTCACATTCATCAATTGCAGCACTTCACCTTCGGCGATCACATTGACTGCATTGGACATCACCGCCAATATACGAAGCGATTCTAAGCTGGTCATCATCTGAAAAGCGCGAGTGTAAATAAAATCGCCAACTAGCACGCTGGCGGCATTGCCAAACGCTGCGTTGGCTGTTGCTTTGCCTCGACGCATGTCTGACTCATCCACTACATCATCATGCAGCAACGTTGCTGTATGGATGAATTCAATCAGGGCAGCCACGGTAATATGCTTATCACCTTGGTAGTGCAGTGCCCGAGCTGCCAAAACGGCAATCATCGGACGAATGCGCTTACCGCCACCGCTGATAATGTAGTAGCCAAGTTGATTGATGAGCGTGACATCAGAACTTAACTGTTCAAGAATTTTTGCGTTCACGGCCGCCATATCTTGCGCGGTTAACTCAGTAATTTGTTCTAGGTTCATTGTATTTCTTTCGGCTGTGTTTCTCTATTTATCGCGATGAGATCGCGGCTCATATCTCGGTAGATGGCGGTAACTGTCAGTTTGATTGTACTTGAAAAACGGCTCAGATAAACGTCAGGAAAGAAACTGTGTTTTTTTTCTTCTTTTTCATCTTGCATCCCCATTATGCTCTTGTCATGAGCGGGATTATTGCGTAGAATTCGCGCCCTATTGTGAATATTTATAGCGCGCTCTGTACTTAAATAAGTGAGCACGCGGAAAGCGGAGTTTTATATGTACGCGGTTTTCCAAAGTGGTGGTAAACAACACCGAGTAAGCGAAGGTCAAACCGTTCGCTTGGAAAAGCTGGACATCGCAACTGGTGAAGCGGTTGAGTTTGACCAGATTCTGATGATCGCTAATGGCGAAGATATCAAAATCGGCGTTCCTTTCGTCGATGGCGGTAAGATAAAAGCTGAAGTCGTTGCTCACGGTCGTGGCGAAAAGATTAAGATTGTTAAATTTCGTCGCCGTAAGCACTACCGTAAGCAGCAGGGCCACCGTCAGTGGTTCACTGACGTTAAAATCACCGGCATCAGCGCTTAAGTTAGGAGAGCGGATTAATGGCACACAAAAAAGCTGGCGGCTCGACTCGTAACGGTCGCGATTCAGAAGCTAAACGTCTGGGCGTAAAACGCTTTGGCGGCGAAGCAGTATTGGCAGGCAGCATCATCGTCCGTCAGCGCGGAACTAAATTCCACGCAGGTACTAACGTAGGTTGCGGCAAAGACCACACTCTGTTTGCTTTGAAAGACGGTAAAGTCAAATTCGAAGTTAAAGGCCCGAGCAATCGTAAATTTATCAGCATCGAAGCTGAATAATTTTTCGAGCCTTACTAAATAGATATAAGCCCTGCAACTCGTTGCGGGGCTTTTTGCATTCATGCCCTCTCAATGTTCCTGGCTATATACGCTCTTCCCGGTTATGGAGCTGATCCATGCTTCTGAGGATTAGAGACATCTTAGTCCTTGAGGTTTGCTCTGCTTGTATCCGGCGATGTGAGTGCACTGTACAGAGATACTAGCTAAGCGCTTTAATACTGGAGCTAGGATAATCTTAGGCGTTTAGCGAATAATGATGAAGCCATGAAAAGGCCCTCTTTAGCTGGCTTGTTGTACGTTTTTAATACAAGGTGAAATTTGGCCTTTATGCGAGTACAATCCGCCCCTTGTTCACGCCTGTTCTGGTGCGTTCGTGTTTGTGCGAAGTCCCGTATATCACTACGTGTATCACTTTTGTGAAAATGATGCAGGCAAAAGAGAGATAAAATCCATTTTTAACAAATGGATATGCGAAATTGATTATTTACGGAGACGGTAGATGAAGTTTGTAGATGAAGCGACGATCCTGGTCGTTGCAGGGGATGGCGGTAATGGTTGTGTCAGTTTCCGCCGTGAGAAATATATCCCGAACGGGGGACCGGATGGCGGTGATGGCGGTGATGGCGGTGACGTCTATCTGCTGTCAGACGAAAACCTGAATACTCTGATTGATTATCGCTTTGAAAAATCTTTCCGTGCCGAACGTGGTCAGAACGGCCAGAGCCGCGACTGCACAGGTAAACGTGGCAAAGATGTGGTGATTAAGGTGCCAGTTGGTACGCGTGTTAGGGATCAGGGAACGGGTGAGATCCTAGGGGATATGACTCGGAATCAGCAACGCCTATTGGTTGCTAAAGGGGGGTGGCATGGTCTGGGTAACACGCGTTTTAAATCTTCGGTAAACCGTGCTCCGCGTCAGAAAACATTAGGCACCAAAGGTGAGATGCGCGATATCTTGCTAGAACTGTTGCTGTTGGCTGATGTTGGTATGTTGGGCTTACCGAATGCCGGTAAATCGACATTCATTCGTGCAGTATCTGCAGCGAAACCCAAAGTTGCCGACTACCCCTTTACTACCTTGGTACCAAGCCTTGGCGTTGTGCGCATGGACCATGAACAGAGTTTTGTGGTTGCGGACATTCCTGGTTTGATCGAAGGGGCTCACGAAGGCGCTGGTCTGGGAGTGCGCTTCCTGAAACATCTTGAGCGTTGTCGTGTACTGCTGCATTTGGTGGATATCGCACCTATCGATGAATCCGATCCGGTAGAGAATGCCAAGATCATCATCAATGAACTTACTCAATACAGCGAAAATCTCTCTCAGAAGCCACGCTGGCTGGTTTTCAATAAAGTGGACCTGCTGGACGAAGAGGAAGCAGCGGAGCGTGCCAAGGCAATTGTAGAGGGCATGGGGTGGGAAGGTAAGTACTACATGATCTCTGCCGCGAATCGAGAGGGCGTCAATGCGCTGTGTTGGGATGTAATGAATTTCATTAATACCCAACCCAAAGCCATGGCTATTGAAGAGAGTGAGCCGGAAAAAGTTGAGTTCATGTGGGATGATTACCACCGTGAACAAATTGCTGAGGTGGAAGCTGAAGCGAAAGACGATTGGGATGATGACTGGGACGAAGATGACGACGAAGGCGTCGAAATCATCTATCAGAAGTAATTCTGTTCTTGAAAAAGAAGAACCCCTTTGCAGCGGGTTCTTCTTTTTTAGATAGGCTATCACTACACTTGGTCTAGTCGCTGAATACCCGAATATTTAAAGGGCATTATCTTTAGTTATTCTGATAAATATCTTTATAGAGCCGACTTTCGAAGCGTACTAACGGTGCTCGCCGCTGTTTCTGATCTTCAGGTGGAACAGCATATCCAGACAGATATTGGACAAAAGCATACCGTTGACCGCTGGCCGCAGTAATAAAGCCAGCCAGGTTATATACTCCCTGTAGAGCTCCAGTTTTGGCAGACACTTTGCCATCGACCCCGGCTTCGTGAAGGCCACCCCGATAACGCAGAGTGCCGTCATAACCTGACAGGGGAAGCATGGAGATAAAATTGAGTTCGTTGTCGTGCTGAGCGATATATTGTAATGCTTGCATCATCGTGGCAGGAGCTAGCAAGTTATGGCGCGACAGGCCCGAACCATCTGCGACGATACTGTTACCCAAATCCACACCGGCTTGACGCAATACCTGTCGTACCGCATCAGAACCCGCTCGCCAGGTGCCAGGTACGCCAAAACGCTCGTGGCCAATAGTGCGAAATACTGTATCGGCAATCATATTGTCCGACTTCTTAAGCATAATTTTCAGTAGTTCATGCAGCGTAGCAGATTCTGTCTGTGCAATGACGGTTCCCGTTGTTCCAGGAATTGTTTGACGCTTAAGATTGCCACCGATCTGGATCCCTGCCTTGGTCAGTTCATCTTTCAGGATAGCTCCGGCGTAGCTGGCACCGTCCTGGATAGCAAATGCTAACGGTAGAGGCTCACTGCGTTGTGTGAGGCATCCTGTGAGTGTGAAACGGTTTAATTCTCCGGGAATGACATCGAGTTCGCAGTATTGTGCTTCTGCAGAACCCTTGGCTAGCGTTCTCACTTTGCTGAACATGTTGACGGGATAAAAAGAAGCAACACGAATAAACGCCATTTCACCCGGAGTTGGCGCACTGTAGAGTGAAACAGAGAAACAGTTGCGATCTACAATTGCTGCGGCCGGTGGTGCACTGAAACATTGGGTCATGTCGTTCCATGGCCAACCAGGGGCTTTATCGTGGCTGGCAAACACAGAAGTATCTACCAGGACATCTCCAGTGATCTCATTGACTCCTTGTTTCTTAAGAACCGCTACCATATCGCGCAGGCTTTGGCGCTTGAAGGTTGGATCTCCGCTAAAACGCGCGACAAGGTTACCGTGCAACACGCCATCCGTGATGTTGCCATGGCTCTCTAACGTTGTCTTGAATCGATAATCAGGCCCAAGCTGCAATAGTGCTGCCAGTGCAGTGAGAACCTTCTGAGTACTGGCCGGCAACGCCATTTGCTGAGAGTGATAATCTATGGTCGGTGCCGATGCACCAATCTTCTGGACTATCATGGCCAAGTTGGCCCCATCAGGCAAATATTGTGTGTAATCTTCGACCGGGGTCGCATTTGCATTAAGAACAAATACGTAAGCCAAGGCACCTACAATTCGTGAAAAACGCATAATCTCTGGCTAACAGCTGGATAACGTGCTGCCATACTACGGTGTATTAAGGGATAAAGTAAACGATGACCCTTAAGGAACTCTACGCTAAAATGCGTATCAAAATGCAAAATCGACGCTGACTTGGAGGCATTTCCGGGTTAGGCTTCTTTTATTTATCGCTTAGAGACGGGGGCGCGACGCTCACCGTATTTTCATACGAACACGTCAGGATGACGGCTATTTGTACCGGAAAGATTTAGAGGCAGTTAAACGATGAAACAGATACCGATGACTTTGCTTGGCGCAGAACAGTTGCGTGAAGAGCTTGAATATTTGAAAAGCGTGCGTCGCCCAAAAATTATTGCAGATATTGCAGACGCGCGTGAACATGGCGATCTGAAAGAGAATGCCGAATACCATGCAGCTAGGGAGCAGCAGGGCTTTTGTGAAGGGCGTATTCAGGAAATAGAGGCCAAGCTGTCTAATGCGCAGGTGATCGATATCACTAAAATGCCAAATACTGGCCGCGTGATTTTTGGTGCTACCGTCTCGGTCATGAACTTGGAGACCGAAGATGAGGTAACGTACCGTATTGTCGGTGATGATGAAGCTGATTTTAAAAAAAATCTTATTTCTGTTAACTCCCCGATGGCACGTGGTCTGATTGGCAAAGAGCAGGATGATGTAGCAATCATCAAAACGCCAGGTGGTGATGTAGAATATGAAATCCTGAAGGTGGAATATCTTTAATTCTAAACGTGATGGTTAGATATTCGGCAGAGTTTTGTAAAGAAAAGAAAAAGGCCGCTTGCGGCCTTTTATCTGGTGTCGGTGCATGGCACCTTTCGCCATACTTGTCATATTTCGACGCGCAGGTGTGTTGACTACACTCGCTCACCCCCGTTCACATAGTCACCTATGCTTCTGGGGATTCACGAGCTTGTTGCCTTCCTGCAACTCGAATTATTTAGGGTGAAAGTTGGCTTTTGATTAGCGCGGTAAAGTGATCTTGCGTTCTTTAGACGGGCGGTAAAGGATGACTGTACTGCCTATCACTTGTACATTACAGGCACTTGTTTCACGTACAATAGCGTCGGCTATCAGGGTTTTGGTCTCGCGATCTTCAGCAGCGATTTTTACTTTGATTAGCTCATGATGCTCTAGAGCCTGCTCGATTTCAGCCAGCACCCCTTCGGTGAGGCCGTTATTACCCAGCATGACAACCGGTTTCAACGGATGTGCCAAGCTTTTCAGGTGTTGTTTTTGTTTATTATTCAGATTCATTGTCTTTTTTGCTTAAGTTGGGATTGAAAACGGTACATTCTACCGCCATCTCATGTGTATCACCAAATCGGTCTGCACCGAATGGAGTCTACGTGAGTAGCACATCTGGTTTACCTTATGGGTTTCAAGTCGCAACCGTGTCAACTATCCTCTGGCGCTTGACTCCTGTCAGTGATTGGGGATAGTGGTCAATCCGTCGGTAACAGATCTTTTAAGCTACTTGCTGCAGCCCAGAAGAAGCGGGAGCACGGTTCGGCCACCTAATGCGGCCAATAACCTGCAGCTCGAAAGAAAGCGGGCATAAGGCTCTTTTTAGGATAGTTGGAAAACGAGATGGCAAATAAAAAGCGTTCGGCCAGTTCCAGTCGCTGGCTACAAGAACACTTTAGCGATAAATATGTGCAACAGGCGCAGAAAAAAGGGCTGCGTTCTCGAGCCTGGTTTAAACTTGATGAAATACAGCAAAGTGACAAGCTGTTTAGGCCCGGAATGACCGTCGTTGATTTGGGGGCAGCACCGGGCGGTTGGTCACAATATGTGGTAACACAGATTGGTAGTAACGGGCGTATCATTGCCTGTGATATTTTGCCTATGGATCCAATTGTTGGCGTCGATTTCCTTCAGGGCGATTTTCGTGATGAACTGGTTCTTAAAGCACTGTTGGAACGTGTAGGTGAAAGTAAAGTTCAGGTAGTCATGTCTGACATGGCCCCTAACATGAGTGGCACCCCGGCAGTCGATATTCCGAGATCGATGTATCTGGTAGAGTTAGCACTGGAAATGTGTCGTGATGTTCTCGCACCAGGCGGTAGTTTTCTGGTAAAGGTGTTCCAGGGAGATGGTTTTGACGAGTACCTACGGGAAATTCGCTCCCTGTTTACGAAGGTTAAGATTCGTAAGCCTGACGCTTCCCGCGCACGTTCGCGCGAAGTGTACATTGTAGCGACGGGGCGGAAACTGTAGTACCCTAACGCTGTTTGTTAACACAGTTGTAATATGAGGTTAATCCCTTGAGTGACATGGCGAAAAACCTAATTCTCTGGTTAGTCATCGCGGTAGTGTTGATGTCTGTATTCCAGAGCTTTGGGCCCAGCGAGTCTAATGGCCGTAGGGTGGATTATACTACCTTCATGTCCGAACTGACCCAAGATCAGATTCGTGAAACGCGCATTAATGGGCGTGAAATTAACGTTATACGTAAAGACAGCAACAAGTACACGACCTACATCCCGGTCAACGATCCGAAGTTGCTTGATACGTTGTTGACCAAGAATGTCAAAGTTGTCGGTGAACCACCGGAAGAACCGAGTTTGCTGGCTTCCATCTTTATTTCCTGGTTCCCAATGCTGTTGCTGATTGGTGTCTGGATATTCTTTATGCGTCAAATGCAGGGAGGCGGTGGCAAAGGTGCAATGTCCTTTGGCAAAAGCAAAGCCCGTATGCTGACAGAAGACCAGATTAAAACCACTTTTGCCGATGTTGCTGGTTGTGATGAAGCAAAAGAAGAAGTGAGCGAACTGGTGGATTATCTGCGTGAGCCAAGCAGATTCCAGAAACTGGGCGGTAAGATCCCCAAAGGGGTGCTGATGGTTGGCCCGCCAGGTACTGGTAAGACACTGTTAGCAAAAGCGATTGCCGGCGAAGCCAAAGTGCCATTTTTCACCATTTCAGGTTCTGATTTTGTTGAAATGTTCGTAGGTGTCGGTGCGTCCCGCGTACGTGACATGTTTGAACAAGCAAAGAAAGCCGCTCCATGCATTATCTTCATCGATGAAATCGATGCCGTAGGGCGTCAACGTGGTGCGGGTCTTGGCGGTGGTCACGATGAGCGTGAGCAGACGCTAAACCAGATGCTGGTTGAAATGGATGGTTTTGAAGGCAACGAAGGTATCATCGTTATTGCTGCAACTAACCGTCCTGATGTTCTTGATCCTGCATTGTTGCGTCCAGGCCGTTTCGACCGTCAGGTTGTTGTAGGCCTGCCTGATGTACGTGGCCGTGAGCAGATCCTCAAAGTGCACATGCGTCGTGTGCCGTTGGCGACAGATATTGACGCCTCTGTGATTGCGCGTGGTACACCAGGGTTTTCTGGTGCTGACTTGGCAAACTTGGTTAATGAAGCCGCATTGTTCGCTGCGCGTGGCAACAAACGGGTTGTGTCAATGGTCGAGTTTGAAAAGGCTAAAGACAAAATCATGATGGGGGCAGAACGTCGCTCCATGGTGATGACCGAAGCGCAGAAAGAGTCGACTGCTTATCACGAAGCGGGTCACGCTATTATTGGCCGTTTGGTTCCTGAGCACGATCCTGTGCACAAAGTTACGATTATTCCTCGTGGCCGTGCGCTGGGTGTGACCTTCTTCTTACCTGAAGGGGATGCGATAAGTGCTAGCCGTCAGAAGTTGGAAAGCCAAATTTCCACTCTTTACGGTGGCCGTCTGGCTGAAGAGATTATTTACGGTCCAGAGAAGGTTTCTACCGGTGCGTCGAACGACATAAAAGTGGCTACCTCGATCGCCCGCAACATGGTTACCCAGTGGGGGTTCTCTGAGAAATTGGGACCATTGTTGTATGCAGAGGAAGAGGGAGAGGTTTTCCTAGGCCGCTCAGTAGCCAAGGCGAAACATATGTCTGACGAAACGGCACGTATTATTGACCAGGAAGTAAAATCTCTGATCGAGCGTAACTACACCCGTGCACGTACGTTGTTGATGGAAAATATGGACATCCTTCATTCAATGAAAGATGCCTTGATGAAATATGAAACTATCGACGCCCCCCAGATCGATGATCTGATGAACCGTAAAGATGTGCGTCCTCCAGCAGGTTGGGACGACGCTACGAAAAGTAACAATTCCGACAACGGTGGTACACCAAAAGCTCCGTCGTCGGTCGATGAGCCGAGTGCCCCGAATACAGGTAACACTGTTTCAGAACAACTCGACAAGTAGTATCTATTGTGTAATAAGATGAAACCCCGGCCAGTCCGGGGTTTTTTGGTTCATAAAGATATAAAACGGGAAATATTAAGGTCAATTAATCATGCAGTTAACCGTGCGCGACACGATCCTTGATCTCAACCATCCTCAGGTTATGGGGATACTTAACGTCACTCCAGACTCATTCTCAGATGGTGGAAAGCATAATTCGTTGAATGATGCCCTGCTACATGCCCACGCGCTGATTTCTGCCGGAGCGACAATGATTGATGTTGGGGGCGAGTCCACGCGTCCTGGTGCTGCTGATGTAAGTGAAGAGGAAGAGATAGCGCGTGTCGTGCCTGTAGTCGAAGCGCTGGCACAGCGTTTTGAAATTTTTATCTCGGTCGATACCTCTAAAGCGGCTGTGATTCGCGCATCTGCCAGTGTGGGCGCGCATATGATTAATGATGTTCGCTCTTTGCAGGAACCTGGCGCGTTGCAAGCTGCAGCGGAAAGTGGGTTACCAGTTTGCCTGATGCATATGCAAGGTGAGCCACGCACAATGCAACAGGCACCGCACTATGACGACTTGATTGGTGACGTAAATGCGTTTTTCGAGCACCATATTGAGCGCTGTATGTCAGTGGGAATAGAAAAACATAAATTGTTGCTCGACCCAGGCTTCGGTTTCGGTAAGAATTTAACGCATAATTACCAACTTCTAGCTAGGTTGGGAGAATTCAACCACTTCGATTTGCCACTTTTAGTCGGCATGTCGCGCAAGTCGATGATTGGCCAGTTGTTGAATGTGCCCCCTGAACAACGGGTTATTGGTAGTGTTGCCTGTGCAGTGATTGCTGTGATGCAGGGGGCGAGGATAGTCAGAGTGCATGATGTTAAAGAAACTGTCGAGGCGATCCGAGTCGTCGAGGCAACACTTTCAGCTAGGGGATAGTAGACACATGAGTGAGCGCAAATACTTTGGTACCGATGGCATACGTGGCAAAGTCGGTGACAGTCCAATAACTCCAGAATTTGTGCTTAAGCTTGGTTGGGCGGCTGGCAAAGTACTGGCGCGCCACGGTTCCCGCAAAATTATTATCGGCAAAGATACTCGCATCTCCGGTTATATGTTGGAGTCCGCATTGGAAGCTGGACTTGCCGCAGCAGGGCTTTCTGCATCGTTTACCGGGCCTATGCCAACGCCAGCAGTGGCATATCTGACGCGTACTTTCCGTGCAGAGGCAGGGATCGTTATTTCAGCGTCACATAACCCATTCTACGATAACGGGATCAAATTCTTCTCCATCGATGGTGCCAAGTTACCCGATGATGTTGAGGAAGCCATCGAGGCAGAAATGGAAAAGCCTCTGACCTGTGTTGAGTCAGCCGAATTAGGGAAAGCCAGCCGTATTGTTGATGCTGCCGGGCGCTATATCGAATTTTGTAAAGGGACGTTTCCAAGTGAACTGAGCCTGAACGGCTTGAAGATTGTGGTGGATTGTGCCAATGGTGCAACCTATCACATAGCCCCTAGCGTACTTAGGGAGCTAGGGGCAACGGTGATTGCCATCGGTTGTGAACCAGATGGTATGAATATCAACGAGAAATGCGGTGCAACTGACGTTCGTCAATTGCAGGAGCGTGTGCTGGAAGAACAAGCTCACGTTGGCCTTGCATTTGATGGCGATGGCGATCGCTTAATGATGGTTGATCATCTCGGTAATCAAGTCGATGGTGATCAGATCCTTTATATTATTGCCCGTGAAGGTTTGCGTCAGGGGCAACTGCGTGGAGGGGCTGTCGGTACATTGATGAGTAATATGGGCCTTGAACTTGCGCTAAAGCAACTCGGTATTCCGTTTGCTCGTGCAAAGGTAGGTGACCGCTATGTGCTGGAAAAATTGCAGGAGCTAGGATGGCGCATTGGGGCCGAAAATTCTGGTCATGTGATCTTGCTGGATAAAACTACCACGGGTGATGGCATTGTTGCAGGCCTACAGGTTTTGACTGCCATGGTGCGAAATGATATGAGTCTACACGACCTGTGCAGCGGTATGAAATTACTCCCACAAATCTTGGTGAACGTGCGTTTTGCAGGTGAAGATAACCCATTGGAGTCAGACGCCGTGCTGAAAGTCACCGAGCAGGTAGAAACTGAACTGGCGGGGCGTGGCCGTGTATTATTGCGTAAATCGGGGACTGAACCGTTGATCCGTGTGATGGTCGAAGGCGAGGATGAGCAGCAAGTTACAGCATTGGCGCACCGTATTGCTGATGCCGTTAAATTGGCAGGCTAATTACCTGTTTTCATGCAGACACAGTAACCTGTGTCTGCATAAGTGACAGATTATCCCCATTTTTGATGTTTTTTTCCGCAAACGCGTCGGCGACTGCAAATTGGTCTTGCACCCTCAGGCGGCTTTGGTTAATATTCAAACCCGCTTCAGTAGGCTGTTTTAACCGCATGCAGCGCTTGCTTAAGGTTAAAAAATAGCAAACACTCTGAAGTGAGAAGCATTTGGCACGCGGGAAACCCGCAAGGATAGAGGTACAACTATGTACGAAGCTCTTCTAGTAATTTTCTTGCTGATCTCTATCGGGCTTGTTGCTTTGATTATGATACAGCAGGGTAAAGGCGCTGACATGGGAGCCTCATTCGGAGCAGGTGCTTCTGGCACGTTATTCGGTTCTACCGGTTCGGGCAACTTTATGACTCGAATGACTGCCGTTCTGGCAACGTTGTTCTTCGTCATTAGCCTGATTCTCGGCAATCTGAGCAGCAAGCAAAGCAAGAATGGCAGCGAGTGGGAAAATTTAGGTCAGCCAGTGAAAACTGAGAAGATCACTGCGCCGTCGGCACAGGCTAAACCTAGCAGTGACATCCCACAGTAAGCGGTAAAAAGTTTGAAGTCGAATGTTGATGATATATCACAAGATCCGATAGTAGTGAGAATCAGTACCGAGGTGGTGGAATTGGTAGACACGCTACCTTGAGGTGGTAGTGCCCTAATGGGCTTGTGGGTTCGAGTCCCATCCTCGGTACCAAATCCCAGAGATAACTTGCTTTTTTGCGATTATCGGCGTAGTATTTGCCACGTTTTCGGACGCGGGGTGGAGCAGCTTGGTAGCTCGTCGGGCTCATAACCCGAAGGTCGTCGGTTCAAATCCGGCCCCCGCAACCACTTTCATGTAAGTGTTTATTTTCAAATACACTATTCGATTAAAATCCTATTTTCTCGAACAACATTTGAAAATGACACTTGTACAGAAAGTTGTACCGAAGCCGCTTTGCGGCAAACAGGGTCCAGTTGCACAAAGCCCCGAATTTTCGGGGTTTTTTGTTATTTGGCAACAGAATCACTGGGCTATTAAGCCCTTTTTTTATGTCTTGGGGGTGGGCTTGTCCACATTAGAGCAAAAGTTAACAGAGATGCTTTCCGCACCGGTAGAGGCGTTGGGCTTTGAGCTCGTAGGCATCGAATTTATTCGGGCGCGCCAATCAACACTACGCATCTATATTGATAGTGACAACGGAATTAATGTTGATGATTGCGCTGATGTCAGCCACCAAGTCAGCGCCGTATTGGACGTTGAAGATCCCATTACTGTTGCTTACAACTTGGAAGTCTCCTCTCCTGGCCTTGATCGTCCTATGTTCACTGCAGAACACTACCAGCGTTTTATCGGTGAAGAAGTTAGCGTTGTTTTGCGAATGGCGATACAAAACCGCCGTAAGTGGCAGGGCACCATCAAGTCTGTCGAAGGCGAGATGATCACGGTTACTGTGGAAGGGAAAGATGAAGTGTTCGCGCTGAGTAACATTCAGAAAGCGAACCTGGTACCCCACTTTTAAAGTTTGTATGAGGCAACTAGGATGAACAAAGAGATTCTGGCTGTTGTTGAAGCTGTTTCCAATGAAAAATCCCTTCCGCGTGAAAAGATTTTCGAAGCCCTGGAAACCGCATTAGCCACAGCAACCAAGAAGAAATATGAGCAGGAAATCGATGTGCGTGTCAGTATTGACCGCAAAACTGGCGATTTCGATACCTTCCGCCGTTGGGTTGCCGTTGATGAGGTGACTCAGCCAACGCGTGAAATTACGCTAGAGGCTGCACAATATGACGATCCGTCCGTTGAACTGGGCGGTTATATTGAAGATCAGATCGAGTCCGTGACCTTTGATCGTATCACCACACAAACAGCCAAGCAGGTTATTGTACAAAAAGTGCGTGAAGCCGAGCGTGCTATGGTGGTTGATGCTTTCCGCCAACACGAAGGTGAAATTGTCACCGGCGTAGTAAAAAAAGTAACTCGTGACAGTATTTCGCTGGATTTGGGGAGTAATGCTGAAGCTGTCATTGGTCGTGAAGACATGCTGCCGCGTGAGAATTTCCGCCCTGGTGACCGTATTCGTGGCGTGCTCTATGCTGTGCGTCCTGAAGCACGTGGTGTGCAACTATTTGTTAGCCGCTCCAGCCCGGATATGCTCAAAGAGTTGTTCCGTATTGAAGTGCCGGAAATTGGCGAAGAAGTGATTGAAATTAAAGCCGCTGCTCGTGATCCTGGTTCCCGTGCCAAGATTGCTGTGAAGACTAACGATAAGCGTATCGACCCGGTCGGTGCTTGTGTTGGTATGCGCGGTGCTCGTGTCCAGGCCGTTTCGAGTGAGCTTGGCGGAGAACGTATTGATATCATCCTGTGGGATGATAATCCTGCACAGTTCGTCATTAACGCCATGGCCCCGGCAGATGTTGCCTCGATTGTGGTTGATGAAGACAGATGCACCATGGACATTGCCGTTGAAGCCAGCAATCTGGCACAGGCGATCGGCCGTAATGGCCAAAACGTGCGCTTAGCCTCCCAGCTTTTGAAACAGCATCGTGATGATGATCGCTGGGAACTGAACGTGATGACGGCGGACGATCTGCAGGCCAAGCATCAGGCCGAGGCTCATGCCGCCATTGATACCTTCACCAAGTATCTTGATATTGACGAAGATTTCGCCACTGTCTTGGTCGAAGAAGGTTTCTCAACGCTGGAAGAGTTGGCCTATGTGCCAATCAAAGAGTTGTTGGAAATCGACGGACTGGATGAAGATACGGTTGAAGCGTTGCGCGATCGTGCCAAAGCTGCATTGACCACGCTGGCCCTGGCTCAGGAAGAAAGCCTGGGCGATCAAAAACCTGCTGATGATTTGCTTAACCTTCCGGGGCTTGAGCGTAGCATGGCATTTAAACTGGCTGCGCGTGGGGTTTGTACGCTGGAAGAGCTTGCCGAGCAGGGTGTTGACGATCTTGCTGATATTGAAGGGCTTAGTGATGAACAGGCCGGCGAGCTGATTATGGCCGCACGTAATATCTGTTGGTTTGGCAACAACGCGTAATAAACTGTAGCAGGAAGGAACAGCATGACGACAGATGTAACCGTAAAATCGCTGGCAGCAGAGATTCAGACACCGGTTGATCGCCTGGTACAGCAATTTGCTGACGCAGGGATCAAGAAGTCTGAGACTGACTCTGTTACCGAGCAAGAGAAAGAAACGTTACTGGTGCACTTAAACCGTGAACACGGCAGTGCGCCAGGTAAACTCACATTGCAGCGAAAAACGCGCAGCACATTGAATATTCCGAGCACCGGCGGTAAAAGCAAATCGGTGCAAATTGAGGTCCGCAAGAAACGCACTTATGTAAATCGCGATACGCAGGAAGCCCAACAGGCTGAAGCGGCAGAGCAGGCACAGCGTGAAGCGGAAGAACAGGCAAGGCGCGAAGCAGAAGAGCTAGCGAAACGCGAAGCAGAAGCGAAGCGCGCAGCCGAAGAACAAGCCAAACGTGAGGCCGCGGAGATTGCTAAGCGTAATTCAGCGGAAAAAGAAAAAGTGACCAACCAACAGACCGACGAAATGACCAAGCCAGCCCAGGCAGAAAAAGCGCGCCGCGAAGCCGAAGCCGCTGAACTAAAACGTAAAGCGGAAGAAGAAGTGCGCCGTAAGGTTGAGGAAGATGCCAAACGCGTAGCGGAAGAAGCACGCCGTATGGCTGAAGAGAATGGTGAAAAGTGGGCCGCAGCAGATGCAGCTATCGCAGAGGTTGAAACTGCCGATTACCATGTAACCACCTCTCAGCACGCTCGTGCTGCCGAAGACGAAAACGACGCTAAAGTTGAAGGCGATCGTCGTAGCCGTGCTCGAGGCGGTAAAGCGGTCAAGCAGAAGAAAGGTAACAAGCTTTCTGAATCTAAAGCCGATCGTGAAGAAGCTCGCGCCGTTACTCGTGGTGGTAAAGGCAAACGCAAGCCAAGTACCCTCCAACAGGGGTTCAACAAACCTGCTCAAGCAGTGAACCGCGATGTTGTGATCGGGGAAACCCTCACCGTTGCCGAATTGGCTAATAAAATGGCGGTTAAAGGTTCTCAGGTCATCAAAGCGATGATGAAACTTGGGGCTATGGCGACCATCAACCAAGTTATCGATCAGGAAACTGCGCAGCTTGTTGCCGAAGAAATGGGCCATAAAGTTATCCTGCGTCGTGAAAATGAGCTTGAAGAAGCGCTGATGAGCGATCGTGATACGGGGGCTGCCGCTGAATCGCGTGCTCCGGTTGTGACCATCATGGGCCACGTTGACCACGGTAAAACCTCCTTGCTTGACTACATCCGCTCGACAAAAGTAGCTGTAGGCGAAGCCGGTGGTATTACCCAGCATATCGGTGCTTACCATGTAGAAACCGAGAATGGCATGATCACTTTCCTGGATACTCCAGGTCACGCTGCCTTTACGTCTATGCGTGCTCGCGGTGCCCAGGCCACCGACATTGTGGTTCTGGTTGTGGCTGCAGACGATGGTGTTATGCCACAAACCATCGAAGCTATTCAGCATGCTAAAGCGGCGCAAGTGCCATTAGTGGTTGCTGTTAACAAAATCGATAAACCAGAGGCCGATCCAGATCGCGTTAAGCAAGAACTGTCCCAGTACGGTGTTATGCCTGAAGAATGGGGCGGTGAAGCGCAGTTTGTTCACGTTTCTGCGAAAGCAGGTACTGGTATCGATGAACTGCTGAATGCAATTCTGCTGCAGGCTGAAGTGCTTGAACTGAAAGCCGTCCGTAGCGGTATGGCGAGCGGTGTGGTGATCGAGTCCTTCTTGGATAAAGGCCGTGGCCCAGTAGCTACCGTGCTTGTTCAGGCAGGGACATTGAACAAAGGCGATATCGTTCTGTGTGGCTTCGAATATGGCCGCGTGCGTGCGATGCGTGACGAACTGGGGCGCGAAGTGACATCTGCCGGCCCTTCTATCCCGGTTGAGATCCTAGGCCTGTCCAGCGTTCCAGCTGCAGGTGACGAAGCCACCGTTGTACGTGACGAGAAGAAAGCGCGCGAAGTAGCATTGCACCGTCAAGGTAAGTTCCGTGAAGTTAAACTGGCACGTCAGCAGAAATCTAAACTGGAAAACATGTTCTCGAACATGACTGAAGGTGAGGTTTCTGAACTTAACATCGTGCTGAAAACTGACGTACAGGGTACTTGTGAAGCGATATCTGACTCGTTACAAAAACTCTCTACTGACGAAGTCAAGGTCAAGATCGTGGGCTCTGGTGTCGGCGGTATTACTGAAACTGACGCTACTCTAGCAGCAGCATCCAACGCCATCATCCTCGGCTTCAACGTTCGAGCGGATGCCTCTGCGCGCCGAGTGATCGAATCAGAAAGCCTGGATCTGCGTTACTACTCCGTTATTTATAACCTAATCGACGAAGTGAAGCAGGCGATGAGCGGCATGCTAGCGCCGGAATACAAACAGCAGATAATCGGTCTTGCCGAAGTGCGTGATGTGTTCAAATCACCTAAGTTCGGTGCGGTTGCCGGCTGTATGGTGACTGAAGGTACGATCAAACGTCACAACCCAATCCGTGTTCTGCGTGATAACGTGGTTATTTACGAAGGCGAGCTCGAATCCCTGCGCCGCTTCAAAGATGACGTTAACGAAGTCCGTAACGGTATGGAATGTGGTATCGGTGTTAAGAACTACAACGATGTGCGCGTAGGCGACATGATTGAAGTGTTCGAAATTATCGAGATCCAGCGCACTATCGCTTAAGCGCCGTATTACACATATACCCGAGTTACTTCAACTTCACAGGTAGGCGTAACTGAACAAACCTAGTAGCTTGGCAATCCAACCTACTAGGTTGAGTTAAGGCAGCCAACATCGTTGAGGTTTGGAGAGCATTGGGTATAGTTTGTTCGGGGGGCCTATGCCAAAAGGTATAGATCCCCCGATTTGTCTGGAGGATACTCAAATGGCAAAAGAATTCAGCCGCGGTCAACGCGTGGCACAAGAGATGCAAAAAGAGATTGCTATCATTTTGCAACGCGAAGTCAAAGACCCGCGCATCGGCATGGCAACCGTTTCAGGTGTAGAAGTTTCGCGTGATTTAGCGTACGCAAAAGTCTACGTTACATTCCTGAACGTTCTGACTGAAAACCACGATCCAGATCTGGTAACCAACGGCATTAAAGCGTTGCAGGACGCTTCCGGCTATATCCGTACATTGCTAGGTAAAGCGATGCGCCTGCGTGTGGTGCCGGAGCTGACATTCTCTTATGATAATTCACTGGTTGAAGGCATGCGTATGTCCAACCTGGTGACGAATGTAGTGAAGCACGACGCTGAACGCCGTTCCGCATCAGGCGATGATGAGGAGGCTTAATGAGTCGCCCCCGCCGTCGTGGCCGTGACATCCACGGTGTATTACTGTTGGATAAACCGCAGGGGCTATCGTCTAACGACGCCCTGCAAAAAGTAAAGCGTATCTATAATGCTAATCGTGCGGGCCATACGGGAGCGCTTGATCCACTGGCGACCGGCATGCTGCCAATCTGCCTCGGTGAAGCGACTAAGTTCTCTCAATACTTGCTTGATTCAGATAAACGTTATCGTGTGATTGCTCGCTTGGGCCAGCGTACCGACACGTCGGATGCTGATGGACAAGTCGTTCAAGAACGGCCTGTGAATTTCACACATGTTCAGCTTGATGCAGCTCTTGAAACTTTCCGCGGTGATATTCAGCAAGTGCCCTCCATGTATTCCGCGCTGAAATTCCAGGGCAAAAAGTTGTATGAATATGCTCGGCAGGGTATTGAAGTGCCGCGAGAGTCACGCAGCATTACAGTTTATGAGTTACAGTTTATCCGCTGGGAAGGGGATGAACTGGAGTTGGAGATCCACTGCTCGAAAGGTACCTATATTCGCACCATTACCGACGATCTCGGTGAGTTACTGGGCTGTGGAGCGCATGTGGTTTATCTGCGTCGTCTGCAAGTAGCAAAGTACCCGATCGCCCGCATGGTCACGCTGGAAAAGCTAAACGCTTTACTGGAACAGGCTCAGGAGCAGGATATCGTGCCTAGCGTACTGCTCGATCCGTTGTTGATGCCAATGGACAGCCCCGCTGAAGACTTTCCAGAAGTGAATCTGCTGCCAGCGGTAGCCGCTTACGTTAAGCAGGGCCAACCGGTACAGGCCGCCAGCGCACCTATTTCCGGTTTGGTACGTATCACCGAAGGTGAAACACGAAAATTTATCGGTATTGGCGAGATTTCTGATGATGGCAGAGTTGCACCGCGCCGTCTGGTTGTAGAATATTTCGACTGAGCAGCTGGCACTGCCGTCCCTGATAGCTTGAAGGATATTAGGGATAAGGGTAGAATAGCGCGGCTTATGCATTGGGTTGCTGAATTAGAGATCGGCGCCTGTATTTATTTTCTATAATCTGGAGTATTACAATGTCTCTAAGTGTTGAAGCTAAAGCTAAAATTGTAGCTGACTTCGGTCGTGGTACTAACGACAGCGGTTCTACTGAAGTTCAGGTTGCTCTGTTGACTGCACAGATTAACCATCTGCAAGGTCACTTCTCTGAACATAAAAAAGATCACCACAGCCGTCGTGGTCTGCTGCGTATGGTTTCTCAGCGTCGTAAGCTGCTGGACTACCTGAAGCGTAAAGATGTAGCGCGTTATACCAGTCTGATCGAACGCCTGGGTCTGCGTCGTTAATCTAGTGAGTTTCAGAGGAAAGGGGCCTATTTGGGCCCCTTTTTTCTAGGAAGCCTAAGCAAATCAGGTTAATGTATTAGAGGCGCTTCCATTACAGAGGTTCGCGCGGCTAATGAGAACCCTTATCACAACTAGAGGGTGAGGACTCCCATTAGTCGCGAGGATGTAGTGAGAAGACAAGTTAAGTCAAAGGCGTGTCGAGTCGTCAACACGATTACACGTCGTCAATCAAGGATCAAATTTTGCTGACACCGATCATTCGCAAATTCCAATATGGCCAACATACTGTCACTATTGAGACAGGTATGATGGCACGTCAAGCCACTGCAGCCGTGATGGTGAGCATGGATGACACCGCAGTCTTCGTCACCGTTGTTGGCCAAAAAAAAGCTAAGCCAGGCCAGAGTTTCTTTCCACTGACCGTAAACTACCAAGAACGTACTTACGCCGTTGGCCGCATCCCTGGCAGTTTCTTCCGCCGTGAAGGCCGTCCGAGCGAAGGCGAAACCCTGACTTCACGTCTGATTGACCGTCCAATCCGCCCGCTGTTTCCTGATAGCTTCCTCAATGAAGTACAGGTGATCGCGACGGTGGTTTCCGTCAACCCGCAGGTTAACCCTGACATTGTTGCAATGATCGGCGCTTCTGCTGCATTGAGCCTATCAGGTATTCCGTTCAATGGCCCAATTGGTGCTGCGCGTGTGGGTTACATCAATGACCAGTATGTGCTGAACCCAACAACTGATGAGCTGAAAGAAAGCCGCCTGGACCTGGTTGTCGCCGGTACTGCAGGTGCGGTGCTGATGGTAGAGTCCGAAGCTGACGTGTTGAGTGAAGACCAGATGCTCGGCGCAGTAGTTTTCGGCCATGAACAGCAGCAAGTCGTGATCGAAAACATTAATGCTTTGGTTCGTGATGCCGGCAAACCGAAGTGGGACTGGCAGCCAGCCCCTGTCAATGAAGCATTGCATGCTCGCGTTGCGGAATTGGCAGAAAGTCGTCTTGGCGATGCTTATCATATTACTGAAAAGCAGGAACGTTACGCTCAGGTCGATGCGATCAAAGACAGCGTAGTGGAAACTCTGCTGGCGCAAGACGAAACGCTGGATATGGGTGAAATTCAGGATATCTTGGGCATCGTTGAGAAAAACGTGGTGCGTAGCCGAGTACTTCGCGGCGAGCCTCGCATCGATGGTCGTGAGAAAGACATGATCCGTGGTCTGGATGTTCGTACCGGTGTTTTACCGCGTACTCACGGTTCTGCCTTGTTCACTCGTGGTGAGACTCAAGCACTAGTTACCGCGACTCTGGGCACCGCACGTGATGCACAGAGTATTGATGAACTAATGGGCGAGAAAACCGATAATTTCCTGTTCCACTATAATTTCCCTCCGTATTCTGTAGGTGAAACCGGCATGGTGGGCTCACCAAAGCGTCGTGAAATCGGTCATGGCCGTCTGGCAAAACGCGGCGTATTGGCTATGATGCCTAAACCGGAAGATTTCCCATATACTGTACGCGTGGTGTCTGAGATTACCGAATCTAATGGTTCTTCTTCAATGGCCTCCGTCTGTGGTGCATCTTTGGCATTGATGGACGCGGGTGTGCCAATCAAGGCTGCGGTTGCAGGTATTGCAATGGGTTTGGTGAAAGAAGAAGAAAATTTTGTGGTCCTGTCTGATATTTTAGGTGATGAAGATCATCTGGGCGATATGGACTTCAAAGTAGCGGGTAGCCGCGAAGGTATTACCGCCCTGCAGATGGACATAAAAATTGAAGGTATCACTCGTGAGATCATGCAGGTCGCACTGAATCAGGCCAAAGGTGCTCGTTTGCACATTCTGAGCGTGATGGAGCAGGCAATTAGCATACCGCGTGGCGATATCTCCGAGTTTGCTCCGCGTATTCATACCATTAAGATCAATCCAGACAAGATCAAAGATGTTATCGGCAAAGGTGGTTCCGTGATCCGTGCATTGACCGAAGAAACGGGTACTACTATTGAAATTGAAGATGATGGTACGGTGAAAATCGCTGCTACTGATGGTGATAAAGCGAAATATGCCATTCGCCGTATAGAAGAGATCACCGCCGAGATTGAAGTTGGCCGAGTGTATCAGGGTAAAGTTACCCGTATCGTTGATTTTGGTGCGTTCGTAGCTATCGGCGGCGGTAAAGAAGGTCTGGTGCATATTTCTCAAATTGCGGACAAGCGTGTTGAGAAAGTGACCGATTATCTGCAAATGGGGCAGGATGTACCGGTTAAGGTACTGGAAGTTGATCGTCAGGGCCGCGTGCGTCTTAGCATCAAAGAAGCAACGGCGCCAGAGACTGCTCCTTTACCAGAAGCAGAGTAACTATATCAGCAGTTTCACAGCCCTTGAGTAGGCAGGGGCTGTTCTTACATAGCGGGTAGGATACTCGTGTATTCACAAGCGGAGGACAGGACGGTCATCCAATGTTTGTCTTCGGGAGTGGGAAATGAAGCCTTTCTTGCGCTGGTGTTACGTTGCGACAGCACTATTGCTGGCAGGATGCAGCAACCAGGATTGGCGTAAAGACGACGTTCTTGCTATTCCGCTGCAGCCAACGCTGCAGCAGGAAGTGATCTTGGCGCGTATGGAACAAATACTTGCCAGCCGGGCACTGACGGACGATGAGCGTGCGCAGCTTTTATATGAACGCGGTGTGTTGTATGATATACTCGGACTGCGTGCACTAGCGCGCAATGATTTTTCGCAAGCGTTGGCGATACGTCCTGATATGCCAGAGGTTTTCAACTACTTAGGCATTTATTTAACGCAGGCAGGCAATTTTGATGCTGCCTATGAAGCGTTTGATTCGGTACTAGAACTTGATCCAACTTACAACTACGCGCGTTTAAACCGGGGCATCGCACTTTATTATGGCGGCCGCTTCTTGTTGGCGCAGGATGATCTGCAGGCGTTTTATCAAGACGACCCAAACGATCCCTTCCGTTCTTTATGGCTTTATCTAGCGGAAAGAGAAATCGATCCCGATAAGGCAACCGTAGCGCTACAGCAGCGTTATGAAAAAGCGGACAGAGGGGAATGGGGATGGAATATTGTCGAATTCTACCTGAGCAAAATTAGCGAAAAAACGCTGATGGAAAAGCTCAAGGCAGATGCAACGGATAACACTTCGCTCGCTGAGCATCTCAGTGAAACTGACTTCTATTTAGGTAAGCATTACCTAAGTCTGGGGGACAAGAACACCGCTTCGGCGCTGTTCAAACTGACGGTGGCTAACAACGTTCATAATTTTGTTGAGCACCGCTATGCATTGTTGGAATTGGCGCTGTTAGGCCAAGAACAAGACGACCTATCGGAATCGGACCAGCAATAGCTGACGGACACTATACCCAATAGATTTCGGGTTGCGGCAAGGTGGATAATCGAACGGATCCCCGGGAACTTAGTTGACTAAGTGACGAGGAGCAGCGAGAGCAGCCAACGCAGCGGCAACGTGAAAAATGAAGGGTAATCAGCCTGATATACCTTGGTTGTTTAACCAAAGTAATCGCCTTAGCGGGCGATGGCTTTTTTGTCTGTTTTATAATCCAATTTGAGCCGGTTCACACTTTTCAATGAAAATGACTGAAAATTTTCTCGACGAGTTATGTAGACTGGCTGCCATTATTAATGAGGCACGTGTACATGACTACTGAGTTTGAAACCTCTTTTGCTGACCTGGGGCTATCTGCTCCGATCATTTCTGCTCTGACCGATCTGGGCTATGAAAAACCATCACCAATCCAGGCTGAGTGTATTCCTCACCTGTTGAATGGCCGCGACGTGCTTGGCATGGCGCAGACAGGAAGTGGCAAGACCGCAGCGTTTTCGCTGCCTTTGTTGCACAATCTTGATGCAACTCTTAAAGCACCACAAATTCTAGTGCTGGCACCTACCCGTGAACTGGCGGTTCAGGTGGCTGAAGCTATGACCGATTTCTCCAAACATATGCACGGTGTTAACGTAGTGGCACTGTACGGTGGCCAGCGTTACGACGTGCAACTGCGAGCACTGCGTCAAGGCCCACAAATTGTAGTCGGTACTCCGGGCCGTCTGTTAGATCACCTGAAACGTGGCACGTTGAATCTCTCTGGTTTGAAAGGCTTGGTGCTGGACGAAGCTGACGAAATGCTGCGTATGGGCTTTATTGAAGATGTAGAAACCATCATGGCGGAGATCCCGGCAGAGCATCAGACCGCATTGTTCTCTGCAACCATGCCGGAAGCGATTCGCCGTATTACCCGTCGCTTTATGAAAGAGCCACAGGAAGTCCGTATTCAGTCTAGTATCACGACTCGTCCAGATATCAGCCAGAGCTACTGGACTGTGCATGGGATGCGTAAAAACGAAGCTTTGGTGCGTTTCCTGGAGTCTGAAGACTTTGATGCAGCGATCATCTTCGTGCGTACCAAGAATGCGACCCTTGAAGTGGCCGAAGCGTTGGAGCGCAGTGGCTACAATAGCGCAGCACTGAATGGTGACATGAACCAGGCCCTGCGTGAGCAAACACTAGAACGTCTGAAGGATGGCCGTCTGGATATTCTGATCGCCACCGATGTTGCAGCTCGTGGTCTGGACGTTGAGCGTATCAGCCTGGTTGTAAACTATGATATTCCTATGGATTCAGAGTCTTACGTTCACCGTATCGGCCGTACTGGTCGTGCTGGTCGTGCTGGCCGTGCGCTGTTGTTCGTTGAGAATCGTGAACGTCGCCTGCTGCGTAACATTGAACGCACCATGAAACTGACTATTCCCGAAGTTGAACTGCCAAATGCAGCACTGTTGGGTGAACGTCGCCTGGCCAAGTTTGCTGCTAAAGTACAGCAACAGCTGGAAAGCAGCGATCTGGATATGTATCGTGCACTACTGGCTAAGCTGCAACCCGCAGAAGAGCTGGATATGGAAACGCTGGCAGCAGCATTGTTGAAAATGGCTCAGGGTGAACGCCCTCTGATATTGCCACCAGATCCAGTATTCAAGCCGCGTCAACGACGTGAGTTCAACGAACGAGACGATCGTGGCAGTGATCGTCGTCGCGATCCACGTCCAGATGGCCGTGAGGGTGGGGATCGTCCACGCCGTGAGCGTCGTGACGTGGGTGAAATGCAGTTGTATCGCATTGAAGTGGGCCGTGATGATGGTGTCGAAGTTCGCCATATTGTTGGTGCAATTGCTAACGAAGGTGATATCAGCAGCCGCTATATTGGTAACATTAAGCTCTTTGCCTCTCACTCGACTATCGAATTACCGAAAGGTATGCCGGGTGAGATCCTGAATCACTTCACGCGTACTCGTATTCTGAACAAGCCGATGAACATGCAACTACTCGGTGACGCACAACCAAATGAACGTCGTGAACGTCGTGAAGGTAACGGTGGTGAGCGTCGTGGTGGAGCACGCCCATTTAGCGGTGAACGCCGTGAAGGGGCCGGTGCTCCACGTCGTTCTTTCGGTGAGCGCCGTGAAGGTGGTAACGCGGGTGGTGAACGCCGTACCGCCAAACCAGCAGCTCGTCGTGACGATGCCGCGCCAGCTACGGCCCGCCGTCGTTTCGGTGATGCATAATTGCTGATATGGCCGCTTAGGCTTCATCAATACAAAAACCGGCCTGTGGACTAATGTTGATCGTTTAAGGATTAACTGCCGATCCAGTCGCTGGTGTAAAAAGGGTCCATGTTCACACATGGGCCCTTTTTTAATGGAACTTTCACTGGCGTTATGCGCGCCAGGCGTGTTTTAGAGCCTTGCTGACCTAAAGCCAAGGTTTTACTCTTACTGATATAGGGCGATGTTGTTTAAATCATCATTTAATCAATTGGTTAAAGGTTTTAACTGCTGGATAGTCACTTTAAGTGGCATAGGCATATGTCTAGCCTTAAGTCTGGTTTTTTTATACCTTAAATCGAGGCAAACTCCGTTAACAGGCGTATTATCTGACAGTTTAATTTACGGACTATGAGTGCAGGGGATGCCATGAGCTGGCAGCAATTCAAATCTCAATACTTGGTGCGCTTTTGGGCACCTATGCCCGCGGTGATCGCCACTGGGATACTTTCTACTTACTATTTCGGTATGACAGGCACCTTCTGGGCTGTGACGGGGGAATTTACCCGCTGGGGTGGGCACGTATTGCAATGGTTTGGCTTTCACCCTGAACAGTGGGGGTACTTTAAGGTGATAGGTCTCCAGGGGACACCGTTGGAGCGTATAGATGGACGAATGATTATCGGTATGTTTGCTGGCTGTATTGCCGCTGCATTATGGGCTAACAATATAAAACTTCGCATGCCGCAACACCGCATTCGTATTGTACAGGCATTATTGGGGGGATTATTGCCGGTTTCGGGGCGCGTTTAGCTATGGGATGCAACTTGGCAGCCTTCTTTACCGGTATTCCACAGTTTTCCCTGCATGCCTGGTTCTTTGCGCTGGCGACTGCGATAGGTTCTTACTTCGGTGCCAAATTTACTCTGCTGCCAATATTCCGTATTCCTCTAAAGCTGCAAAAAGTTAACGCAGCTTCGCCATTAACGCAAAAACTTGATCAGGCACGCCGTCGCTTCCGATTGGGAATGATGATTTTTTGCCTTGCGATTGCCTGGTCGCTGTGGACGCTGTTTGATGCACCCACAATGGGTATTGCCATGCTGTTTGGCATAGGCTTCGGTTTGCTGATAGAACGGGCGCAGATCTGCTTTACCTCGGCATTTCGTGATTTGTGGATCACTGGCCGTACCCACATGGCCAAGGCGATTATTCTTGGCATGGCGGTGAGCGCCATCGGTATCTTCAGCTATGTACAGCTAGGGGTCGAACCGAAGATTATGTGGGCTGGGCCAAACGCTGTACTGGGTGGCTTGCTGTTCGGTTTCGGCATTGTGCTTGCCGGTGGTTGTGAAACTGGTTGGATGTACCGCGCGGTTGAAGGGCAGATCCATTACTGGTGGGTCGGTTTGGGCAATATTATCGGCGCTACACTGCTGGCTTATTATTGGGATGCTCTGTCGCCTGTGCTTGCCACCCGTTACGACAAGATCAACCTGTTGGATACCTTCGGGCCAATCGGCGGACTGCTGGTAACCTATCTACTGTTAGCGATTGCCTTTGCCGCTATGCTGGGGTGGGAGAAACGTTTTTTTCGCACCAAATTGGATATGCAAAAGGTGAATTTGAGGAGTGAAGTATGAAACAGGTAGAATTGGTGCCGGATTACCGCCTGGATATGGTCGGAGAGCCTTGCCCATATCCGGCAGTAGCAACGTTGGAAGCGATGCCGCAGCTAAAGGTGGGCGAAATACTGGAAGTGATCAGTGATTGTCCGCAGTCGATCAATAACATTCCTCTCGATGCACGGAACCATGGCTACACCGTGTTGGATATTCAGCAGGATGGCCCAACGATTCGTTATCTGATCCAACGTTGAAAGCGTCCTGGGCGCCTTGATGGCGCCCGTACTGATGCTCGTCAGTCTGTGTGTTGGCTGGGTTTGTTAGCCCCTGTCACAGAGTAGTTATCCGTGCTCCCAGGTGCTATGAACCTCATCCTACGGGCTACCGCTTGCCACCTGCATGCAACTCGAATTATTAGAGCGCACCTTTCACTAAATCATTTTTTACCCCGGCAACGATCTCGAACGAACGCAAGCGTGCTCGATGATCGAAGATCTGACCATTGACCATGATTTCATCCGCAGCGGTTTCATATAGTAAATTCTGCAATCCTTGGCGAACAGTGCTTTCGTTGCCGATGACTGACATACGCAACGCTTGCTCAACCCCATATTGCTCACCAGCGCTCCACAATGCGTGGATGTTGTCTACCGGTGGGGGGAGCGGACCCGGCGAGCCACGGCGCAGGTTAATGAATTGCTGTTGCATAGAGGTAAACAGGAAACGGGCATTGTTATCACTCTCGGCAGCGATCACATTCACACATACCATTGCATAGGCCTTCTGACACTGTTTTGAAGGTGTGAAATTTTCACGGTAAAGCGCCAAGGCTTGGAACAACATATCTGGTGCAAAGTGAGACGCAAAAGCAAAAGGCAAGCCGAGTTTTGCCGCTAGCTGCGCACTGTAGAGGCTAGAGCCTAACAACCAGATGGGGATATTTAATCCTTGGCCTGGTACCGCTTGTACTTTTTGCCCTGGCTGCACTTCACCAAAATAAAGCTGCAATTCCTGTACGTCACGAGGGAAGTTATCCACCTCGCTAGAGAGATTGCGGCGCAGTGCCATCATCGTGCGTTGGTCTGTTCCCGGTGCCCTGCCAAGTCCCAGGTCGATACGTCCCGGATAGAGTGATTCTAGGGTACCGAACTGTTCCGCAATTACCAGTGGTGCATGGTTTGGCAACATCACGCCACCGGAGCCCAGACGGATACGTTGTGTTCCTGCTGCCAGATATCCTAGCAACACCGATGTAGCCGCACTGCCGATACCTGTCATATTGTGGTGTTCTGCCAGCCAGTAACGCTGATAGCCCCACTTTTCGGTGTGTTGGGCCAGATCCAATGAGGAATGAAACGCATCGCGCGCTTTTGCTCCCTGTGGGATCGGGGATAAATCGAGTACCGAAAGTGGCACCTGTATATTTTGAGGCATTTCATCGTCCATTTTGCTGTTACCCAAATGGGTTGGGCAGGGGATTTCACTTAAAGGGCGAACGCAGGGATCTGCAAACTGTGTCAGCATAATTCAAATGACGGATGAAAAAGAGGGTATATGTGCTTGTACTACTTTCTCGGTTCTCATGGGGGAGAGCTGAAATTGACATGAGAGATAGCGACATCAGGGCAATAACGTGCCTCTTTTACTGCCCTGCGTATAATAATTACTGCACTAATTCCAACCCGGCAACCCGCCGCCAGTAGCCGTTGCATTCCGCTTGGTCGATGAGTGCGAGCGGTTGCGTTCCTTGTTCATTGGCTCGGAAACTGTCAAACAACGCTAACGTTTCTACACCCTGAGGTGAAATGCGCACAATATCAACCAACCCGTGCATTCCTGCAAGTTCGTTACCGAGGTTGCAGCAATAACCACTCATAGTTTGAATACCGTTCAGCACAAACACCTGCTGGTTCTCCTGCGAGTTGACACTTCTCCCTTGGGGGTATTTGATGCAGCAAGTCTCACATTCGTCTTTGCCACGGTTTTCCGAACGTGCCGTAAAGCAACGCGCCGAGTAGGCCAATGGTAGATGACCATAGCTCAATACTTCTACCTCAAACTGTTTGTGGAACCCTAGTGCTTTGCACTGCTCTAACAAGTTCGCTAACCAGTCGCGCGAAAGTTCCACGGGCATGCACCAACGCATCATGCCCTGCTTGTGTAACAAGCGCAGCGTGTAGGCGTTATAGCAATTAAGGGCATGACCAGCCACAAAAGGCAGATTACGCTCGGCTGCCATATTTACCGTGCCAAGGTCGTTGGCTTCGATCAGAAACTCACCGTTTTCAACATAGCGCCTCAACTCGTTCAACTCTGAGGGGGCTTGCAGAAGAGCCAAAGTCGATAGCACTACTTGCTTGCCAGATTTAGCGATCTCCCGTGCCAGTGCCAGCCAGTCTGCCACTTTCATTTCACGCCGCTTAGAACAGACACTTTCCCCTAGATAAATTATATCGGCGTTACTGTCTACGGCCTGTTGATAAAAGGTGTCCACATCACTTTTTGGCCAGTAGTAGAGTACCGGGCCTAATGCATATTTCATGGTTTCTCCAACTACTGCCATTTGCGATGATACGCGCCAAGGGTGGTTTGGGTGCCTTCAGATATCGCGCCGAGCGTTTCCATCCAGGCAGCATCAGCTTGATAGCCAACAGGATTGGCTTTACAGCGATCGATCGCCTGACGCCATACCTGTGTCACTTGGCTGACATAAGCCGGGCTGCGCTGTCGACCTTCGATTTTTACCGAAGCAATATTGGCGGCGAAAAGTTCTGGCAGCAGCTCCAGCGTATTCAGGCTGGTGGGTTCTTCCAAAGGATGATAGAGCAGGTTATCCACCCGATAGCGGCCTTTGCACAAGGTAGGGTAACCGGCATTTTCCCCGTCCTGATAGCGGTCGATTAGCACGTTATTCAAGCGTGACTCCATACCTTGAGGTGTTTGCTGCCAACGAACAAAACGTGCGGGAGAGCAGGCTCCTACGGTATTGGGTGATTCACCGGTCAGGTAGGAGGAAAGGTAACAGCGTCCTTCGGCCATAATGCATAAGCTGCCAAAGGCAAATACCTCTAGCGGAACGGGGCTGGTTCGCGATAACTGTTTCACCTGATGCATTGAGAGTACGCGTGGCAACACCACACGAGCGACGTTAAAGTGACGTTGATAATAACGAATAGCCTCTTCATTGGTGGCAGAGGCCTGTACCGAAACATGACGTTCCAACTGTGGATAGCGCTCTGCCGCATATTCCAGCATTGCTAAGTCAGCCAGAATTAACGCATCGGCTCCCAACTGTGCCGCCATGTCCACGGCACGCTGCCAACGGACGTAACCATCGGGGTGGGCGAAGGTATTGATAGCGATGTGCAACTTGCGGCCATGCCTATGCACATAGTCTGCAGCTTCCTGCAGTTTTTTCTCGGTAAAATTCAGCCCGGCGAAGTGGCGCGCATTCGTATCGTCTTTCAGACCGATATAAACAGCATCAGCGCCATTATCCACCGCGGCTTTCAAGGCTGGCAGATTGCCAGCGGGACAAAGCAGCTCCATAGATCTTTCCTGATCCAGTCATATACCTGACCAAGCATATGCTGCGATAAACGTAGCCGTTATATATACCTGTTGATTTTCAAGCCACAGCAATGTTGGCGGCGTTACTCGGCCCAAGTCTGGGGCCTCCCCTTCGGTGCCAGCGCAAGCGTTGTTCAAACGCATTGCTTTTTTGTCCTGCAACTTGAAGTCGCTCGGGTATAACTTGGTCCGGCTAATGTAAACGTGGGAACAATTTTAGTGAACCTAGCGTTAACAGGTTTTGATTTGAGGCAGTTTCTGGCGTATTGATAGAAAGGTGAACGTAGGCGTGAATTGTACTATTTGTTGATATAGGCCGGTTACGCTGTACATCAATGTGGCAAAATAGCCTTAGATTGAGTTGAAAGGGGTAAATAACAGTGTTAGGAAAACTACGAGCACACGTCGTTCGCCAAGGGCCGTCGCTGTTGCGTGTACCATTAAAATTCACGCCATTTGCTCTGCAGCGCCGGCTTCTTGAACAGGTCCTGAGCTGGCAATTTCGTCAGGCGTTGGCGGATGGTGATTTGGCGTTTCTCGAATCGCGCTGGCTGAAGATTGAAGTACGCGATCTAGAACTACAATGGTTTATGACGGTAGAAAACGATAAGCTGGTGGTGAGTCAACAGGCTGAGGCCGATGTGAGTTTCAGCGGCGAAGCTAACGATCTGATCTTGATTGCGGCGCGTAAGCAAGATCCCGATACGCTATTTTTCCAGCGTCGGTTGCAGATTGAAGGAGATACCGAATTGGGCCTGTATGTAAAAAATCTGATGGATGCCATCGATCTAGATGCCATGCCTTCGCCGTTACGTGTTGGCCTGCTGCAGCTGGCTGACTTTGTTGAAGCAGGTCTGCAGGAGGACACGGTGCAGCCAGCCCGTGTGACGCAGCTATGTTAATCCGTGTCGAAATTCCGGTAGATGCTGCAGGTATTGATACCTTATTACGTGATACATTTGGCCGTGATGATGAGGCCGAACTGGTTCAGCAACTCCGTGAAGACGGGTTACTGACGTTAGGTATTGTTGCTACGGATGATCAAGGTGGCGTAGTGGGCTATGCCGCCTTCAGCCCGGTTGATGTTGCCGGTGTTGATCGTCAATGGGTTGGTCTGGCACCCTTAGCCGTAGAAGAAAGTTTGCGTCGCCAAGGCTTGGGTGAAAGGTTGGTTTATGAAGGGCTTGATGCACTGAATGAATTTAGCTACGCCGCAGTTGTGGTGTTAGGTGAACCTGCTTACTACGGCCGTTTCGGTTTCAAAATGGCGGCTCAATTCGGTCTGCATTGCCGTTGGCCGGGAATGGAGGCTGCATTCCAGGTTTATCCGCTGGCAGAAAGCGCGTTGGATGGTGTTCAGGGGCTGGTGGAGTACTCGTCACCTTTTAATCGTTTTTAGCCACAGGTAGCAAGTATTCTAATGAAAGAGGGGGAGCCGTTACCAGCCTCTCTTTTTGCTTTTTGTTCAACTGTTTAATCTGATATTCCAATTTCAGAGCGGTTGAACGGTCCCCCACCTGGCAGTGAAAAGCCAATACGAGTTCCCCTTTCCCGCGCAGTGCTTTCGCCCCTTTACCGGCTTGATGCTGCCTAACACGTCGCATAACATCGGTTGTGATGCCAGTATAAAGAGCTCCACTAGGTAATCGCAGCATATAGAGATACCAGCTTGAGTCAGTCATTACGGCCTGTGTAATATTTCATGCGGTAATTCCAAAGGGGTGATGCCACTATTTTTAAGCGTTCAGTGACGTTTATCAAGGTGTATGCAGTGACTTAGTGTGAATGTTTATCTGTGACATTATTCTTAAGTTTAGGTTGCATTGTTTAATTGTTTATAAGGTTGTTACGGGCGCAAAATGGTTATAAAGACCAGGAGCTGATTGGTCTATGTTCAGACTCGAAAGTTTAGAATATAAGCTGCTGTGTTTTTGCTTAGGGTGGGTATTATTTGATCGTATTGCGGCATTATTAGCCAGTTTATTCTGCATAGCTTAGCGCTTGTTTTATCCTTTTCCCTGGGTTGAAATCACAGCCAGCTGAGTTCACATGCAATTAAGGGTTAAAGCTTGGCTTTTTGAATATGGATTGTTGTGAGCTTTTACCAAACATTCTATCGAAAAGTAACCATCCTCATAAATCTGCGCATGAATGCCGGGATATACGCTTTGGTCTTGAGTGTGTTGCGGCATTCGCTGTATTTCTCTTGCCCCCTCTGCGCGTCTTGTTCCTTTGTGTTACTACACTCACCGATAAACTACTACAAATCAGATCGTTGTAAGTCCCCCTTCTGACTAACGCTTTGCGGTATTCAAATGGGTTCCCAATCGGTTTTTCCCGAGGGACTTATTTTGCAATTGACACCTATCTGTAACTTAAAATTACGTGAGAATAGTATACAAAACACATCTAATTGAGCGAAAAACGACCATTAAATATAAGGTACTTCTATGGAATTATCTCATTTGTTAATGATCGAGAAGCATGATTGTTTTATATAGGATTATTCTATTGCTAATTGGTGTTTTTTTTAACAAAATACGGTTCAGGTCTATAGGAAAAGTCGTGGCCTGCCGCGACTATTATATGATGGAATATCATTGCTGCTATTTAAGGGCCTCCCCCTAGTTTCGCTCAAGATAATCCCATCATTATAGTAGTCGTATACAAGCGATAGATTTCAAGATGCATACAGGTACAGCTCAGTTAATCTCGGTGATTGGGATAATTCTAATCACAAGAAATGGTGAGATGACTAAGGCATTTTGTAAACTTTAAGATACAGAGTACAGGAATTAATCAGATACCAATGGATACTAAAAAATGGAAATCATAGAGCATAGTAATGTAGATAAAAAGGAAAATACTACATTTCTTCACAAGCCAAAATTAACCCCTCTAGCGACTATTTTACTCGTGCTTTTTTCGGCGAACGCCATGGCTGACGGCCAAGGCGGTAATAGTGCTGATTTTTATGGTGGTGGTGGTGCGTTTGGTGCACCAGGTGGTGGCGGTGGGGCAGGTGGCCTTGGAGGCGTTGCTATTACACCTGATCGTGCTGCTAATGGCTCAAATGGCGATGCGGCTGGAAACGGTGGAAATGGCGCAAATGGGGCACAATATGCACCATCGACCGATCCTGTGGCAGCCGGCGGTACGGGGGGGACCGTGGGCAGCCCACTGACTAATTATGTGGGCGGTAACGGCGGTGACGGAGAGGATGCTCTATGTGCTGCCGTTTGTTCAATAGGATTTTCTTCTGGCGGTGGTGGCGGTGGTGGTGCCGGCTTTTACGGCAGCACTTTAGCCGCTGTGATGAATGCTGCTAAAGGGGGAAATGGGGGTAATGGTGGACAAACGGCTACTGTAGGTACAGGAGCTGATGGGGGCTCCGGTGGCGGTGGTGCTGTTGGCGTTTTTCTGATTGGTAGCGGTTCGACTACAACGAATGCCTCCATTTCCGGTGGTAACGGCGGAAATGGAGGAAATGGGAGTGGCAGTGGAAGTGGCGGCTATGGTGGCGGTGGCGGTAGTGGTTTAGTAAGCACTGGCGTTAATGTGACTAATAGCAAGGTCATAAGTGGTGGTAATGGTGGTGTCGGTGGTGTAGGCGATACCGATGTTCAAAGCCGTGCTGGCGGTGCTGGCGGTGCTGGTGTCAAAGGCAGCGCCTTTACTTTTGTCAATACCGGCATTGTTCGGGGCGGTAATGGCGGAGCAAGTGCTGCAGGTGCAAGAGCAAGAGGGTCGAGTGATTTAGGTGGCGTTGGTGTCACAGGCAACGATATCAATGTGGTCACATCTGGCTCAATTAGCGGTGGTCTGGCAAGTGATCTGACCACGAGGGCTAATGCCATCACCTTCACTGGCGGTACTAATAGCCTGGAGCTGAGATCTGGTTTTAGCTTTGCTGGCTTGGTAACAGGTACAGGAACGAATACCTTGATTCTGGGGGGCGATACCAATAGCAGTTTTGATCTCGCCAAAATCGGTAATGATACCAGCGTTCAATACAGTGGTTTTTCCCAGTTTGCCAAAACAGGGGCTAGCACTTGGGTGCTAAATAATCTCGCGACTCAAGCTCAGAACTGGGATATCCAAGCAGGTATCTTGGAACTGACGCTCGCCGCTGCCTTAAATGGTGGCGATGTGTCGTTGTCTGGCGGGGGATTATCATTTGCTAATGCCGGAACGTTCAGCGGCAATGTCACTTTAAATCAAACAGCACCAATCAATGTTAACACCGGTACTGTGACCATGAGTGGTCTGGTAAGTGGTCTTGCCGGGCTGACGAAATTGGGCGCGGGCAATCTTGAGTTGAGTAATGCAGCTACCTACTTGGGTAATACCGAAGTTCAGGCGGGTACGCTCACTTTGGGTGCCGCTGACGCTATTGCCAGCAGCGCTGCCGTCACCATCGATAGTGGTGCGCAGTTAGCCTTGGGTGCCAACGACCAGCAGATTAATAATCTTTCTGGTGCAGGGAACGTGCAGGGAACGGCTACCTTAACGGCCAATAACACCAGTGATACTACTTATAGTGGAACGTTGACCAGCGCGAATCTGACGAAAACCGGTACAGGTACCCTGACAATGTCAGGCAGTGGCAATACCCTTTCGGGGAATGTGCTGGCCAGTGCGGGTGTACTGAACTGGGAAAATACCGATACGGTTCAGATTGACGGTAATTATACCACTGCTGCAGGGGCAACCACTTCAATTGGCAGTACGCAAGGGCGTTTGGCTATCGGTGGCGACCTGATACAGGAAGCGGGTTCAATACTGAGCGTCACCATTGGTGCTTCAACGGATATCACGGCTCGCAGCGCACTGTTGGACGGTGCCATCATCAATTTTGATGGGTTCACCGATCCGTTCGTCGGCAATCTTCCTGCGCGTGCCAGTGAGGTTGAAGGGCAAAGTTATACGGTCATGCAGACCACCGATGGCATCACCGGTTTTACCCCATCAGAAGTTCAACATCCAGACTATCTGTTGGTGGAAAAGAGCCTAGCGAATAGCGACCATGATTTAGTATTAGGTACGCGTCTGGCCTGGACTTCTGGCAGTCTTGAAGAGTCTACGGGTTCCTTTACCCTGACTTCAGGGACTGGTTTTAATGTGGACGTGGTACTCGCTGACCAAACCGGTCCGTTCATTGAAACGGGATGGGATGGTAACAGCCTAACCAAAAATGGTGCAGGGCGATTACAACTCTCTGCTGCTAATACCTACACGGGTGGAACAACGCTAAACGATGGGATACTGCAAATTTCGCAGGATGCCAATCTTGGAGCAAGCAGTGGTGCTTTGGCGTTTAATGGCGGTACACTCCAGGTTGACGAGAGCTTTACCACGTCACGTACCATCAATGTGGCCACCAAGGGTGGTGCGCTGGATATTGCTGGTGAAAGTCTGACGCTGGCAGGCACACTGGATGGCGAAGGAAACCTGGAGAAAACAGGAGCAGGCACGCTGAATCTTCAGGGCGATGCCAGTAACTATACCGGGGATTTGGCTATCAATCAGGGTGATTTGAACCTCAACACCTCTTTGGGGGGATCTCTGAGTGGGGCCAATAACAGCACACTCTATACCTATGGCAACACAGTCGCAGGTGACCTGACTCTCAGCACGGGTTCTCGTCTTGTGATGAGCAGCGCTATTCAGCCGATGAGTGCTGCTGCAATGAGCCCTCTGAATACATTCACCGTGCTGGGTAATGCCAGCTTTGCCAATGGCGGGATTTACGCACCGAGCATTAACGAGAGTGGTGCTGCCGATCTGTTGTCTGTTGCCGGTAATGCCAATCTGACCGGTGGGGAGCTTGCAGTCACTGCCTTGCCAGGTAATTACAGCGTAGAGCCTATGCGTTATCTGGTACTGACCGCTAATGGTGGCGTCACTGGTGAATTTGGGGATTATTCCATTTCTAACCCGTTATTATCGTTAACACCAGAATATGATGCTAACAACGTCTATCTGTCTGTTGCGCGTAATGATACTCCAATCAGTAGCATGGGTATAACGCCTAACCAATATTCTGCTGGTACAGCACTTGACAGTGTTGCGGGAAATAGACTGGTTTCCGCTATTGCGGCACTTCCCGATGCGAACTCCATCAATAATGCACTTGATCAGGTCTCGGGTGAAATTTACGCCTCTTTGAAGTCTGCGATGATTGAAGATACTCACTTCATTCGTGATGCTGCCAACGATCGTCTACGCAGCGCTTCCAACGGTGTTGGTGGTAATTCAGCCGCGTATAATGAAAAAGGTCAGGCCATCAAACCTACCACGCCCGATCAAGTTTTCTGGGTTAACTCTTGGGGTTCATGGGGTAACCTTAATGGGAGCAGTGATACGGGTGCCAGGATGACTAAAAACATCGCTGGTTTTGTCATGGGTAGCGATGTGCAAGTCGGTGAGTGGCGTGTCGGTGGGCTTGCTGGTTATACCCATACCTCAAACGACGTAGAGAGCCGGGCATCAAGCAGCAAAGGTAACAATTACCATGTAGGTGCTTACGCTGGCCGTAGTCTGGGCATGGCACAGTTGCGTACGGGGTTGGCGTATAGCCGTTATAATAACTCGGTTGAACGCTCTGTAGATTTCCCTGGATTCAGTGACCATTTGACCAGTGATTTCAATGCCAACGCAGTACAAGGTTTCGGTGAGCTTGCGTTACCTCAGCAATGGAACGGTCTGCATGTTGAGCCGTATGCTAACCTGGCTTATGTATATCTGAAGTCTGGCAGCTTTAACGAAACTGGTGCAGAGGCGGCACTGAGTGCAGATAGCCAAAGCAGTAACAGTACGTTCAGCACCTTGGGAAGCCGCTTTGAGTACCGCTTGCCGAATGTTGATAAGCCAGTTGTATTGTCAGCACAATTAGGTTGGCAGCATGCTTATGGCAAGACGACACCTAAGTCCACACAGCATTTGAATAGCAGTATTGATTTTGATGCTGTGGGTACGCAACAAATGAGGAATGCGCTGGTAGTCGGAACGGGCGCCCAAGTGAATATCAATTCTGATATGAAACTGGGATTATCCTATCAAGGGCTTATCGGTGACAAAGGCCGTGAAAATGGGGTAATGGGAACATTTAACTGGTCCTTCTAACCCGTATTGCCAAATAGCTCCGTTTAGGGAGCATAAGCCAAGCCACCTCTTTAATAGGTGGCTTTTTACTTATAATACCTGCCTGAAACCACTCCCCATTGAACAATGGGGCCTCTAAGACCATCATGGTTGAAGAAATCGATGTCACTATTGACGTTGAATTTATTCGCGACGCTGTGCTTCATCTTTACTGTCTAATACATATTATCAAATGGGAGAGCTCACGTTGAACCAACCCGAAGATCAACAGCATATTATCCGTTTTCTCAACAAGCAACACGTGCTCACGCTTTGTGCCAGTAATGGTATGGATATGTGGTGCGCCAGCTGTTTTTACGTATTCGATGCCGAGCGTATGGCGCTATGGCTAATGACCGAATCGCATACTCGTCATGGTGAACTGATGCGACAAAACAGCGCTGTGGTTGGCACGGTAGCGCCACAGCCCAAGACCGTAGCGCTGATTAAAGGGGTTCAATATGCGGGTAAGATCAGGCAGTTGGAAGGCGATGACGCTTTGCTGGCTGGTACGCGGTACTGTAAACGCTTCCCGGTGGCGAAGGTGATGAAAGCCCCCATCTGGCAGATCGATTTACAGGAAGTAAAAATGACGGATAACACTTTGGGGTTCGGCAAGAAGTTGCACTGGCGGCGTTCGTGATGAATTCTTGCCCACTCCGTCGGGTATGGCTCGGATTGTCTGCGGCCGATAATGGAAGAAAATAGGGTATGGGAAACAGAAAGATAGCCGCATTAATACTGCTGTGTACCTTCATTTTTACTGCGATGGCGCAGGTTGAAGGTGTTTCTTTTGAGCATAAGAATTGGGGACTGGCATGTGACAACACCTATACCTGCCGCGCCGCGGGCTACTCTGATGGAGATGATCCCAGCGGTTCCGTTCTGCTTACACGTATTGCCGGGCCTAGCACTGTCCCAACGGGGAAAGTGACCTTGGCTGATATGGAATCTGTTGATCCATCTCTGGTGGAAAAACTGACGCTATGGATTAACGATAAGCCGGCAGGTGTTGCCAAACCAGAAAAAAATAAAGTTTGGTGTTTAATAGAAAGCCAGACCCTGGCGTTGATCCACGCCGTTAACGGCAGTGGCAAAGTCGAATTCAAAGGCGGTCCGGTTCATTTTGTACTTTCTGGCTAAGGTGCGGCAGCTGTATTTCTAAAGATGGATGATGTCCAGGGGCGTATTGGGACTCCGGGTGCACTGGTTAAAGCAGGCAACGAAGCTGAAAGTGGCGTACCCGCAGCCATACCTACCCCCATAATTCAAGCGATTACGCTAATTAAAGAAGATGAACGTCCTCTGACACCCCCAGAAATTGCGATGCTGAAACCCAAGCTGTTAGCAACGTTGAAAGAGGATGGATGCGATCGTCTATTTTCCCCTCAGGATAAGGGGGACATCACACTGACCACTCTGGATAAAGACCAAAGACCATGTGCTTATCTCTGCGCTCTGTTGGCGGGCTGCCTACAACGAAGGTTATGCCTATCGGGTCATCGACAGAGCGCTGAAAGCTTCACCAGTATTGGTGACAGATTCCGCTTCCAGCTATGGCCAAGGGGTAATATTCATGAGTCAAAGAGGGCGAGGGATCGCTGATTACATGAGCTCGGCCAGTTGGGTATGGGATGGTGAGGCATTCCGTAAGAGTAGTGAATCGACCACCGGTATGTGCCGTTATGTTCACTTGGGTTGCACTTGGGATCTGCCGACTTTTGTCTCTGATATTAAATCTGGAAGGTAAAGCATCATGATCAAGTTGAAACCGCTCAGTTATTTTAAGACGGTGGTAGAACTTGGGTCGGTGTCTGCTGCCGCTGAACGGCTGTACATCGCCCAACCGCCGCTTAGCAAAGCCCTATCACAACTGGAAGAGGAGTGTGGCGTCAGGTTGTTTGAGCGCTCCAGCCGCGGTATGACACCGACCGAAGCCGGACATTACCTTTATCAGCGCGCTTGTACGTTGCTACAAATGACGGCCGAAGTGGAAGAGGAAATGCGCGCTTTTGGTGAAGGGCAGCGGGGTATGCTGCGCATCGGTACCGTATCTATGGGCATTCCAAGGGTTGGGCAGATGATGCAGGCGGTGCGCCAGTGTCTGCCAGAATTGAGCTTTTCACTGTATCAGGGGGATACCGGATATTTGGAAGAGCTTTTGGAGAAACAGCGTATCGATCTTGCATTGGTTCATTTGCCCCTCACCAGCAGCGAGGTGCCTAATAGAATGATACCTTTGGCCCATTCCAGCTTTCGTGCGCTGTGCCATCCGGGATCACCCTTAGCGCAATATTCTACGCTGAACCTGAAGCAATTGAGTCTTTATCCGTTGACGCTATTGCGGCGCAAATCGGGTTTTGGCGTGTATGAGCAGGTGCTGCAAAGCTTTGCTAAGCGGGGGCTCAAGTCGCAGGTATTTGCTGATGCCAGCGATATTCCAATGATGTGTTATCTGGCCCAGCAGAATATGGCAGTAGCCCTATTGCCAGTCTAACCCAATGATCAAATCTGTGAAGGAGTGGTGGCGATCCCGGTCCCCGAATTAGATGTTGTGGCGGACGATCTGGTGATGTTGTACCGCACGCGGCAGGAAAACCGGCCTGCGTTACGTGCGGTGATTGAATACCTGAAGCAGTCTAACGACGTTTCAGTTCAGGAATAGCCGGCATGATACTGAAATGTGCCATATCAGTCGGGGCAAATTTGAAGTTGGGATTGTACTTGGCTGGGTCGGTAATAAAATCTGGTTCGGTGCTTCTCCAGGTAAAGAAACAGGTTGGGCAGTGAAACACTGTCCATGCTCCTGCTACCTGCGAGTGGCTAAGAACTTCAGGCCCGGCAGAGGCGCAACGCGGGCACTGTTCAGGGTGCTGGTTCATCATTTTTTCCTTAATGACCTTTTTTCTTTGCTTTAATCAGGGTTTGCAATTTCCCCACCCATTGCTCTGTTGTTATCGGATCCCGTAGCTCCTGTGAAAAATGCCCGTGATCTTCCGGCGCTTTAGGCGTTGTGGCATCGATAATCACTTTACTGGTCATTCCTGCGGGTTGTGAAGCTGGGTCTAGCGGCAGGATCGACAGCCCTGGTATTTTGAGCAGGTCGTAATCCGGGTTGAACTTGGTCGAGATTGCCCACATCACCTGAGGCAGGTTGAACGGATCGATCGTATCATCCACCACGATCACCATCTTGGCGTAACCTAAGCCATGGGGCGTAGTGAGCACACGCATTCCGATCCCTTTGGCAAAACCACCAAAGCGGGTTTGGGTGGAAACAATCACGATTAACCCATGGGTGTAGAGTGCATTAACCGCGACGACTTCTGGAAAGGCTTGCTTGAGCTGCATGTATAGCGGTGCGCAGGTATTGATACCCAGCATGTAGTCGATTTCGGTCCACGGCATGCCAAGGTAGAGGTGTTCAAAGATTGGTTGTCGGCGATGAGAGACTCTGGTGATCTCTACCACCGGCATACGGCGCCCACCAGAATAGTGGCCAGTGAACTCACCGAAGGGGCCTTCAGCTTCACGCACTCTGGAAAGGATCTTGCCTTCCAGTACAAATTCCGATCCCCATGGCAGTTCCAACCCGCTATATTCGCTATAAACCACCGGATAAGGTTGGCCATTAAGCGCTGCAGCCATGGCATATTCTGACTGATCGTAGAGGATCGGCATTGCTCCCACTGTACTGATCATCGGATCGTTACCGATGGTGATGGCGATAGGCAGATCAAGCCCCAGTTCTTCGGCGCGTTGCAGATGAATGGCAATGTCATGTACGGGTACGGGTTGCAGGCCTAGGCGGCTACGGCCTTTCACCTCAATACGGTAAATCCCGACGTTCTGGCTCTGTTGATTGTCCGTAATGGAAGGATCGCGCGAAACCACGCTGGCCTTATCAATATAGAAACCACCGTCACCATGGTTAAGGCGGAACAGAGGCAGAATGTCGAACAGGTTGATGTCGTTATCAATCACCACTTCCTGCCAGGGAGCACTATCACGATGTTCCACTTCCTGCCAGGGAGCACTATCACGATGTTCCACTTCGCCTGGGTAATTTTGGTAACGGCGGACAAACTCAAAGAATTGACTCTTTAACGGTGTATTCTTCGGCAAATCCATGGCGATCGCCAAATTTGGCCATGAACCGTGTACGTTCATGGCGATACGTGCATCACGGTAACCGTGGATATTCTCGAACAGGAGTGCTGGGGAGTTTTCGCCAAGTTTGTTGGCGGCGCAGGCGGCCGCTGAAATATCCGGTTCAGGTTGAACCTGTTCCTCAATATGCAACAACTGCTGCTGTTGCTCCAGTGCTGTTAGGTAGCTGCGTAAATCTGGAAAAGGCATGATGAAGATCCCTTCGTGCGGTGTTCATGATGAGATTTTCATGATTGTCTGGTAGAACAGCGGAGAGGGGAATGACTTAAAAAATATCGGGGTATATCTTTAGAATATATACTTTCAGCCAACAACCACTAGGGAAGAGGAAACATATGGCACGGGTACTCATTACAGGAGCCAGTGGGCTGGTGGGGGGCGAATTGCTGCGCTTGCTGCAAGCCGATGAGCAGATAACGGTGATTGTCGCCCCTACGCGCACAGCACTACCGGCACATGTCAAACTGCAAAATCCGGTTGGCAACGATCTGCACGAATTATTGATGCACCTGGAGCAGCCGGTGGATAAGGTTTTTTGTTGCCTAGGGACGACTCGCCGTCAGGCAGGGAGTGCCGAGGCGTTCCGCTATGTGGACCATCAACTGGTCGTTGACACGGCGCTTTGCGGGCAGCGCCTCGGTGCGCAGCACTTTCTGGCGGTGAGTGCGATAGGTGCCAATGCCCACTCCCCATTTTTGTATAACCGCACCAAAGGGCAAATGGAGCAGGCGCTACGTGAGCAACGCTGGCCTTTTTTGACGCTAGTCCGTCCTTCAATGCTGGTGGGGGAACGAGCTAAACCGCGTTTGCTGGAACAACTGACTTTTCCGTTGTTCCGCTTGTTACCCGGCAAGTGGAAAGCGGTTTCCGCCAAAGATGTCGCTAAAACCCTGCTGACACAGGCATTCAGCACTTGCAGCGGGGTAAAAATCCTGGAATCAGACCAATTGCATTGTTAGGGTGTGTTCCTTGCACGTGAAGGTGACGGATAATGAAGATACGGCTCTAATTAATATCACTGTTTCAAAATACCTTAAATCGAAATGGAATTTCCGTACCTTACGCGAAGGAAATAACCTATAAATGTCAACCATGTGCTAGTATGTCAGCAAAAAACGCTGAATTTCTTCCCTGCACAACGAGAGAGTTCCTCGGCTAACGCAGCCGATGTACCACCTGATTGCTACTGCCGCGCCAAGTCAGCGCCGGGTCTTTTAACGCCTGCACGAATTTGCCATCAATTAACACGTTAATTCGATCGACGATTTGCTGCTGTGTGCTATCCAGTTCATCCAACCTGTAACCACTCCATAGCCAGATATCTTTATTAATGCATTCGGCATGTACCCGGTTTACCAACTGCGAGACGGCGGCAATGTTGGCAGGATGCAGGGGATCGCCACCTGAAAGCGATAACCCTTGGCGTGGAATGCGCTTATCGTTGAGATCGGCAATAATCTGGTCTTCCAACTGTTGTGTAAACGGCAGGCCGGAATTCACCCGCCAGGTGCTTTTGTTGTAACAACCGGGGCATTGATGTACGCAGCCTGAGACAAACAGCGTACAGCGAGTACCTGGCCCGTTGACCACGTCGATAGGGTAGTACTGGTGGTAATTCATTGCTATTTTTCTCCCCTATGGGCTGTCTCTTATTCACATCCTGCTACAGGGGGCAGAGTATTGATTTCTGCCGCTAAACATCTTGCACTCTTTTTGTTTCGGGGTTAACGCCCCGAGCAAGAAGCACGCGTTAAGGGGCGGCGCGTTGCAGGGCCCGGTCTTGGGCCCTGCAATTGCCGTTCATGGTTGTTTCATGCGACTGCACGTTATTACGGCAATTCCCATGACACCGGTCTTACATAGAAGAAGGCGTTGTGTCTGAGACCCAACCCCGTGCGAGAGAGCCATTAACCGATCTGCCCATTGTCTAGGTGTTTTACCCTGCGTTTTACTTCTTCCTGCTTACCGGCGTTGAAAGGCCTGGCATCCGGGCTACCCAGATAACCGCATACGCGGCGCGTCACAGAGACTTTCGCTGGATCGTGGTTACCACATTTCGGGCAGGTAAACCCTTTACTGGTACAAGAAAATTCACCGGTATAACCACACTGGTAACATTCATCTATGGGGGTGTTGGTGCCGTAATAAGGAACGCGTGAGTAGCTGTAATCCCATACATCCTCAAGTGCTTTGAGGTTGTGTTGCAGGTTTGGGTATTCGCCGTAACAGATAAAACCACCGTTAGTCAGCGGCGGATAAGGCGCTTCGAAATCTAGCTTGTCGTAAGGGGTGACTTTTTTCTCGACATCAAGATGGAAACTGTTGGTGTAGTACCTTTTGTCAGTGACTCCGTCGATCACACCAAATTCACTGGTATCTAAGCGGCAAAAGCGGTCGCACAGGTTTTCACTTGGCGTACTGTACAGACTGAAACCGTAGCCAGTTTCGGCTTTCCAGCTTTCGGTGGCAGCTTTTAGACGTTCAACAAGAGCGATCGCTTTTGCACGCAGTTGTTCATCGTCATAAACGTGTTTTTCTGCGCCAAACAGGGCATTAATAGTTTCATGTACACCGATGTAACCCAGTGAGATCGAGGCGCGGCCATGCTTGAAAATCTGCGCAATGTTATCGTCGGCTTTGAGCCGGACACCGCAGGCTCCTTCCATATAAAGGATTGGAGCCACCCGAGCTTTGATACCTTCCAGACGCGCAATGCGTGTCATCAACGCTTTTTTGGCCAATAGCAGGCGCTCATCCAGCAACGACCAAAAACGGTTTTCATCCCCTTTGGCTTCCAAGGCAATTCGCGGCAGGTTCAGGCTGATCACACCGATATTGTTACGGCCATCGTGAATTTGCTCGCCATTCTCTTCATAGAGCCCCAGGAAGCTGCGGCAGCCCATCGGCGTTTTAAACGAACCGGTGACCTTGACCACTTGTTCGTAATTAAGAATGTCGGGGTACATGCGCTTGCTGGCACATTCCAGAGCCAACTGTTTGATATCGTAATTGGCGTCGCTAAATTTGTGATTCAGGCCGTCGCGAATGGCAAATACCAACTTCGGGAATACTGCCGTTTTGCGGTTTTTACCCAGCCCGGCAATGCGATTTTTCAGGATCGATTGTTGGATCATGCGCGATTCCCAACTCGTTCCCAGGCCAAAACCGAACGTCACAAACGGTGTCTGTCCATTGGCAGTATGAAGGGTGTTCACTTCGTACTCCAGCGATTGGAAAGCGTCGTAACACTCTTTTTCAGTACGAGCCAGCGCATAGCCTTCCTGGTCAGGGATTTGCCACTGTTCCGCTATCTGCTTGTACTTGAAGAAGCTTTTGGTCACAAACGGTGCTAAAACTTCATCAATACGGTTGATGGTCGTTCCGCCATAAATATGGCTGGCGACTTGTGCAATGATCTGTGCGGTGACGGCGGTGGCGGTGGAGATCGACTTCGGTGGTTCGATCTCTGCATTGCCCATCTTGAAGCCGTTAGTCAACATGCCTTTCAGGTCAATCAGCATACAGTTGAACATGGGGAAGAAGGGGGAGTAGTCGAGATCATGGTAGTGGATTTCGCCACGTTCATGAGCCAGCACCACATCGCGTGGCAAAATATGTTGTTTCGCGTAGTGTTTGGCCACGATCCCGGCTAACAGGTCGCGTTGTGTCGGGATCACCTTGCTGTCTTTATTGGCATTTTCATTCAAAAGCGCGATGTTACTTTGTTCAATCAGACCACGGATCTCTTGATTTAGCTGTCCGCGAAGCTCACGCGATATGTCTCGATCGTGGCGGTACTCAATGTAGGTGCGTGCCAGTTGCTTATAAGGCCCAGCCATCAGTAGGTTCTCAACCGCCTGTTGGATTTTATGGATATCGACACGTAGCAGCTGCGCCATCTGCTGAGTGACGACACTGGCGACGGTAGCACAGTAATCAGCATCAACAACGCCAGCTGCCAAGGCTGCTCGCTCAACGGCCTGCTTAATCCGCACTTCGTCAAAAGGTACTTGGCAACCGTCCCGTTTAATCACGACTGGTTTCACGTTATTACTCCTGCTCCCTTGAGCGCACTTAGCTTGTCCACAGGGCAATATCACCATGATGAGCGCTGTGGTAGCGTGTGGATAATACTGTGGATGAAAACTACATATAGTAAATATTTAATGTGAAGGCACTATATATTGACGTTGTTGCGTTTTTTATGACGTAGAGCAAAGAATAGGGAAAACAGTTTGAACGCTATACAACGGTCAATTTTCGTCTGGGTGGAAGCCCTTGCTATCTGTGGATCCAGGTCGAATACCGGGGACGAGAAAGATCGCTAAAGTGTGATGGAGATCGCATCACTCAATAGATGGCAGAGAGGTTTATGTCGCTTGCCGAACGCCACTGCCTATAAGTCGTGGATGGCCAGATTGAAATAGCCTTTGGACAAGGGCTGTTTGGTGCAGGGTTTTCAAGTTCGAGGAGACAGTGAACACTTGGCGGCGAGGTTTGAAGTTCGCCGCCAAGTGTGCCGATAATGCGGTAAATCTATTATAAAATGCCAGCGCCAATAGGGAATAGTGGGTTAACCGAATCGTGTGGCATGTCTTCTTTCTGGCCTAGCACCGCTTGCCAACTGGAAGGCAGTTCAAACGGCAGCTTCCCTTGAGCCTTGCTCTTGCCGGTGATCACGTCCAGCACGGCCTCATCGGAAGCTCCGAAGTTGGCCAGTAATACATCGGTTTTATCCACGATGTTGGTCAGGATCGCCGGGCGATCAAGGTACACCGAAATGACCGTTGGAATGTTGAGAGCCTTCACCTGTTTGATCAGTTGATAGTCTTCACTGCCACTGTAAGTACCGGCTTTCTTATCCAGCACGACGGTATTAGCATCGTCAAAGCCCAACTGGCCGAAGTTTATCGAGGAACCAAATGGATAATGTGGATCGTTCTGGTGTGGTGTATCCACACGCAAGATGGCGATCTCGGCTTGTTCAGGCGTCTTGACCACTTCTAATCCGTAACGTGCCGCCACGCTGGCATTGACGTTATGCAGGAATACCTTTTTACCACTCAGTGCCAGTGGCAACAGATCGTTGTTATTCTGCAGCAAGACTTGTGAGCGTCGCTGTGCATCATCGCCTTTCTTCTGGAATTCACTGTTACCAACAATCTTCACCGCCCGGGTTTCATCTACGTACGGTTTTTCAAACAACCCCAGTTCAAACTTCTGCTGCAAAATTCTTTTCACCGAAGCATCGACGGTGGCGATTGGCAGTTGCTGCTGGTTGATGGCGGCGATCAAATCACTAGAGTCGGTGGTACCACCAAACTGATCGACACCGGCTTCTACCGCTTTGACTACACGCTCTTGACGAGTGAGGTTTTCAACTCCCCATGACATGCCGAACCTGGTGCTCATGGGGGAGACTCCGGCAGCGATATCGGCATCGCTGATACCGGTGATGCACTTACCTTCACAGCTCTCCAGAATGCCCCAGTCACTTAACACTACGCCAGTGAAGCGAAAACGACCACGTAATATGCCGGTCAACACCTGCTTGTTAAAACCAAAGCCTACTTCTTCAATCTGTTGGCCCTTGTACCAAAGATTGATTGGCTTGCCGTAATAAGGCATTACCGAAGCAACGTTTGCCGCAAAGGCACCTTCAAAGGGGACCAGGTGGTATTCCAGATCCTCCCCTGGATATGCCTGTTCTTTACCGTAGATGTTATGCGGATCCAACCCATTAAGCTGCGGCCCCCCACCTGCAAAGTGTTTTACCACGGCGATGACGCTGGTTTGCTGCAGCCCTTTATTACCGTGCTGGAAGCCTTCGATATAGGCCTGCACCAAGCGTTTGGCAAGCTGGTTATCTTCTCCGAAGGTACCGTTGATTCGCCCCCAACGAGGTTCGGTAGCCAGGTCTGCCTGTGGGGATAATGCCATTTGTATCCCCACAGCACGGTATTCCTGACGGGCGATATCTCCAAAGGTTTTAACCTGTGCGGCGTCACCGATAGCCGCCATACCTAGAGGTTCTGGCCATTGTGAAAAACTGCCAGCGGCAACGCTGGTGGCGTTAGGATCGTTGACGAAATGGTTACGAGGATCGCTACTGATAGTGATTGGAATACCCAGGCGAGTTTTCTCTGCTATTTCTTGCAACATATTATTATCAGAGGAAATATGCTTTGGATCGCCAGCCATACGGGTAATAAAGGTATTAACAAAACGCTGATTAACCTCTTCTTCAATGGCACTGAAATCTACACGCCTTGATTTATTTAGTGCGATAGTACCGTGCATCATGGCTCCTGCTTTTTCTTCCACGGTCATTCGTGAAGTCAGGTCACTGGCACGAGTAGCGCTATCAAGACGCCAATCTTCATAAGGTTCGAGCTGGCCATTTTTATTCAGATCCTTAAATTTAAGCGGGCCGATGGTAATTATTGGAACACTCCTGCTTTCTAATTCAGCTTGTGCACGTGATATAGGATAAGCATCATTGCTATCACACCCACTTGAGCCTAAGGCTAGTAATCCACTGAGTATAACTATCGTTTTACCGTTAGGTTTCATAATAAAAATCCGTATTATTAGAAGTGGTAAATATACCCATGATTAATTAATTTCAGATGGTTAATATCACTGATAATTAAATTACAATAGGTGTGTTAAGTAGAGTGAATTATTTATTTTAGTTATTATTTTTAATTAAATTACTAACTCAGGCTTATTTTTAATGCGACTATTGCATGTTTTTTATAGCATGAAGTAAATGTGTTTATAATTTGGGATTATCTTCACACTTTAATTTTTTATGGTTATGGGAATATACCAAAAATAATTCGAGTTGCTTGTAGGCGGCAACTGAGCGAAGCCCCAGGAGCTTACTCAGGTAAGTGACTGGGGTGAACGAAGGTAGTCAACACCCAAGCAACTTGAAGTATGACGAGTATAGACTCTAAATAATTCGAGCCGCGTGAATGGGGGTTGTAATTGATGGCACAGCATAAATAGCTGCGCGTAATAATGCTAAATGTGGTTTGCGGTGTCCCGAAGGGATGAGGCCCAAAGAAGTGGGCCTGGTTACTGAGCGCAGAGTCATGCGTGAGCTGCGCGGTTTTGGTGGGAAAATAAGGAATAGCGTTTGTCAGGGGTTATACAGCCACCATATTGCTTCAAATGGCCGCAGAGTAGAGGCTTGCGGTTGCTGAGCCACATCATCATAGCTGCTCATTAAGGGGTGCCACAATTCGCAAGATTCAACGCCACAAGCATCCCATACCAGCGGTTCTCTGCTTAGGTTAGCCACGACAAGTAACCGTTGCCCGTTCCAACTACGTTGATAACACCATAACATCGGGTGGGCAGGAGCCAGATCCTGATAGTCACCGTGAGTCAGCAGCGGAAACTGTTTCCGTAGGGCTATCAGATGCTGATAAGTGTAAAAGACCGAATTTCGGTCGGCCACTGCCGCTTTGGCATTAATTTGCCGATAATTTTCTGCACAATGGATCCACGGTGTGGCGGTGGTGAATCCAGCATTGGCTGTGGCGTCCCATTGCATTGGCGTGCGGCCGTTATCTCGCGATTTACTGGCCAGGATTGCCAATAGCTCTGCATCACTTTTGCCTTGTGCGTGCAACTCAGCGTACATATTCAGGCTTTCCACGTCGCGGTATTGATCGATATGACTAAAGCCTGGATTGGTCATGCCAATCTCTTCACCTTGATAGATATAGGGGGTACCTTGCATACCATGTAGTACCATTGCCAGCATTTTGGCGGCGATAACGCGCAACTCACCTTCATCACCAAAACGAGAAACGATGCGTGGTTGATCGTGATTACACCAGAACAACGCATTCCAGGCGTGGTTATGCATCCCTTGCTGCCAATGCTGGAAAATCTGCTTCAGCTCCACGAAATCTGGTGCGGCTAATGTCCATTTCTGCCCGTTGGCATAGTCTACTTTCAGATGGTGGAAGTTGAAGGTCATCGACAACTCTTGGCCGCTTTGCGCCGCGTATTGTTGGCAGTGTTCCAATGACGTAGAGGACATTTCTCCTACTGTCATCAGGCCACGTGGCTGGAATATTTCGCGGCTCATTTCCTGCAAGAATTCATGAATACGTGGGCCATCGGTATAGAAACGGCGACCATCACCCTCTGTGTCACAAGGAAAGTCTTGTTGCTTGGAAACCAGATTGATTACATCGAGACGCAATCCGTCCACACCTTTATCTGCCCAGAATTGGCACACTTTCTTCAGTTCTTCGCGTACTGGTGGATATTCCCAGTTCAGGTCGGCCTGCTCGGTGGCAAACAGATGCAAGTAGTATTGGCCGCTGTCTGCGTGCCATTGCCAGGCGCTGCCACCGAACTTGGAACGCCAATTGTTGGGGGGGGAATCGCCTTTCCCATCCCGCCAAATATAGCACTGACGCATTGGGCTACTGGGGTCTTGTGCGGCTTTAAACCAGGGGTGTTCGGTAGAGGTATGATTGAACACCATATCCATCACAATACGGATATTACGCTGATGGGCCTGTGCGACCAGATTTTCGAAGTCTGCCAGGGTGCCATATGATGGGTCGATGGCACAGTAGTCTGCCACGTCGTAGCCGTTATCTACCTGAGGCGAGACATAAACAGGCGTTAGCCAGACGGCGTCAACGCCCAGATCCTGCAAATAGTCCAAGCGTTGGATGACGCCAGCCAGATCGCCATAACCGTTGCCGGTGCTGTCCTGAAAGCTTTTGGGATAGATTTGGTAGATGACACCGTTTTGCCACCATGGAATCGCGCTACTCATTATTGGTACCTTTTTTGTGACAGTGCCAAGTATTGGCCCCAGAGCATTTAAACCGTTAATTCACCGCGGTTTGTTTTGCGCTTATAAACCATCATCGTCAGCAATAGCGGGATCACTACTGCTACCAAGATCGCCAGTGAGTAGATTAACCAGAATTGTGGTTTGATTGACAGGATGCCTGGTAGGCCACCAACGCCAATACCGTTTGCCATTACGCCGGTCAGCCCACAGATCAAGCCCGCGATGGCGGAGCCGATCATGGCGCACAGCATTGGGAAACGATATTTAAGGTTGATGCCGTACATGGCAGGTTCGGTTACGCCGAGGTAGGCGGAAATGGCGGCAGGAACGGAGATTTCCCGTTCATTCGCTTTACGACTGACAATAATGATCCCTAATACTGCTGAAGCCTGAGCGATGTTTGAAAGTGCGATCAACGGCCAGACCGGGGTGCCGCCCATGCTCTGGATCATCTGCATATCAATCGCCAGTGTGGTCTGATGCACGCCGGTGATAACTAACGGCGCATACAGGAAACCAAACAGTGCTGCGCCGATGGGGGCGAAACTGCCGGTCATGACCCATTTCACCGCCCAGGCAACACCGTCACCGATCATACGACCAAACGGCCCGATCAGCGTGTGTGCCAGGAACACGGCCAATAGCAGGGAAATGACGGGGACGATAACCAGATACAAATAGTCCGGTACGATCTTTTTCAGACGAGTTTCGATCCAGGCGAGTGCCATACCGGCCAGGATTGAGGGGATCACCTGTGCCTGGTAGCCCACCTTCTCAATGGTAAACCAGCCAAAATCCCATACCTCTGGTATTTGCTGGCCGAGCAGGTAGGAGTTCATTAGTTGTGGTGATACCAAGGTGATCCCCATCACGATGCCAAGCACTGGTGTACCCCCCATCTTTTTTACCGTTGACCAGCAGATCGCGACGGGTAGGAACATAAAGATGGCTTCACCAAGTAACCACAGGAAGTCGTAAACGGTTTTCCAGGCGGGGTGCAGTTGTGCCAGCGTCTGGCCGTCAGACATCGGAATATCGCCGATCACGTTGCGGAAGCCCAGGATCAAACCACCGCTAATCAGTGCTGGCAATAACGGGAAGAATATTTCGGCAAAGTGGGAAATACCGCGTTCGAACCAGGTCATATTCTGGCGAGCTGCGAGTTTGGCTTGCTCTTTATCGGCTTCGTTGATACCGGTGGTAGCAATCAGTACCCGATAGTAATCACCCACATCGGTACCAATCACCACCTGAAACTGACCGGCGTTGGTGAAACAGCCTTTAACCATTCGCAGTGCTTCGATCTCTTGTGGTTTTGCCTTGGCAGGATCGTTAAGGACGAAGCGTAGGCGAGTAAGACAGTGGCTGACGGTGGCGATATTCTCGCGACCACCTACCAGCGCAATCAGACGGTCAATGTCCTGCTGCTGAACTTTGCTCATTATGGGTTCCTTGTTATCAGTGAAGCGCAGAGGTATTTATGTTTAAAGTTTAGCGAGTCATCTGTTTACATTAAATGGGAACGTTCCCAGCCTGGGTCGATGATCACAAAACGAACAATCAATAGCCTCACTTCATCATGAGAGTTTGCTTGGGATAATGATCTGGCGCACGCTTTGCTCGCCGCTTAACTGGCTGAGTAACTGCTGTGCAGCCTGTTGCCCTGCACGACCGTAACCCAGTTCAACAGAGAATGTTTCAGGGAACAAAAAGTTGAACATTGGGGTGTTACCGATAGCACAAACCTGCAGCGACGTAGTGTGCTGTTGTTGAAGATATTTCATCGCACCGAGGGCGATAGTGTCTGAAGCGCATATCAGCGCGGTGGTATGTGGTTTGATCACGCTGGCGGCAAGTTGGAAACCACTTTGGTAGCTCAGTTCGCCTAGCGCGGCAACTGGCATGATATTCTGCTCGTGGCAGGTATCCAGATAGGCCTGATGACGACGCATCCCGGTGGTGGCATCCGCCTCCTGCACCCCCAGATAACTGATATGCGTATGCCCTTGCTGGCGCAGGCGTTGCATTAGCAATTTGACCGCACCCTCATCATCATAACAAACGGAAGAAATTCCAGGATAACCACGGGCGACCACCACTATTCTTTCCTGCCACGGGGTGAGCATGGCGGCAGTCAGGCCGGTAAAGCCAAACAGGATCACGCCATCAACATCACGCTGTTGTAACATGTCGAGATGTTCCTGTACCAGCCGGGTTTCAAACTGACTTTCCATCACGATCGGATCAAAACCTTGTTGGTAAAGTAAGGGTAGCATGGTGCGTACAGCTTGGTTTTCCGAAGGGGAATCCAGACGTGAAACGATAATCGCTACCACTTTGTCACTGCGGCCACGCATAGCCCGTGCGGATTTTGACGGGATAAAACCCTGATTGCGGATCACCGCCTCCACGCGTTCACGGGTTTGTGGGCTTACGCTGCCTTCGTTATTCATCACTCGCGATACGGTAGACTTGCCTACGCCGCTCAGGCGGGCGATATCCTTGATTGTCAGACGGTTTTGCATGGTTTATTTTTCGTTTAGGTTAATGAGCTTAAACTTACAAATCACACTTGCCACAATAGCGTAATTGACCGCGTGGGTCTTTGTGCAAAGTAAGCGACGTGGTACAAAACGAAATAGCCACTACTGCTGCCCCACATTTTCTTGACCGGAGGTTAATACCTTTAATGGATCCAGATCCTGACCCCGATAATTTTCATTCGGTATTCCGGTAAAACCTCTCCGCCTGGCGTTGCTGTTTTACCGGCTAAATATACGGTAGACAGCGGCGCATGTTCGCCCTGTTTTGATCGAAAATAAAAGGACCCAGCGAGGCTGATGATTTTGCGTGTGTCTGAAATCGCCCCTGCTTGTTGGTCCGCCGTTCCCCCATAACTACAAGGTATTGGGTGACAAGGTGTGAATAATGAAACTAAAAAACATTCCCCGCCATTTGCTTGGGTTGCTCAGCCGCAATTTGCCACGTCGTTTGGTTCGGCGTGATGCTCTGTCGGAAAACTTCAGCGGCGTGGCGCATGAACTGCCAGCGGGTTTGGCAAAGCAACGGTTGGAATGCGCCGCTGCCAGTTCGACGCAACTCTATGAACGTTTTGGCAGCTACCCGGAAGGGATCACTGAGCATGAAGCAGAAAGCGTACGTCGCCAGTTTGGCGCGAATGTTATTGAAAACCAGCAGGTTGAAACCTGGTGGCGTCATCTGTGGCACTGCTATCGTAATCCGTTCAATTTGTTGCTGACGGTATTGGGGATCATTTCCTATGCCACTGAAGATCTGACCGGTGCGCTGGTGATTGCGCTGATGGTGTTGATCTCGACGTTATTGCATTTCATTCAGGAGGCGCGCTCCAACAAGGCTGCTGATGCGTTAAAAGCGATGGTCAGTAATACCGCGACGGTGATCCGCAGCGATGCGTTGACCGGCAAAAGTGAACACATCGAACTTCCTATCTCCCAATTGGTACTAGGTGATGTGATTAAACTGGCCGCAGGGGACATGATCCCGGCGGATTTACGCCTGCTTTCAGCCAAAGATCTGTTTATCAGCCAGGCAGCATTGACCGGTGAATCACTACCGGTAGAAAAGGTGGCTCAGCTACAAAGCCAGATAAACGATCCGCTAGCGTGTCAGAATCTTTGCTTTATGGGCACTAACGTGGTCAGTGGCACCGCACTGGCAATGGTGATTGGTACCGGTAGCGAAACCTATTTTGGCCAGCTTGCCCTACGGGTCACCAGTCAGGATGAACAACCGAATGCCTTCCAGAGGGGGATCAGTAAAGTCAGTTGGTTGCTGATCCGCTTCATGCTGGTGATGACGCCAATTGTGTTGTTGATCAATGGCTATACCAAGGGCGACTGGTGGGAGGCAGCCCTGTTTGCGCTTTCGGTTGCCGTTGGGTTGACGCCGGAAATGTTGCCGATGATTGTGACTTCAACGCTGGCGAAGGGGGCGGTCAAACTTTCGCGTCAGAAAGTGATAGTCAAGCGTCTGGATGCGATCCAGAATTTCGGCGCGATGGACATTCTGTGTACTGATAAAACCGGCACCCTGACTCAGGATAAGATCGTACTAGAACGCCATACCGATGTGTTTGGTGCCAATAGTGAGCGCGTGCTGCGCTATGCTTGGCTGAATAGCTTCTACCAAACCGGACTGAAAAATCTGCTGGACGTGGCGGTGCTTAATTGTGCCGACGAAAGCAGGCAACCGGGTGCACTTGAGCATTACCAGAAAGTGGATGAGATCCCGTTCGATTTTGAACGCCGCCGTATGTCGGTGGTCGTGGCGAAAGATGCGGAATATCACAAGCTGATCTGCAAAGGGGCGCTGGAGGAAATGTTGGGGATCTGTAGCCATGTGAGGCAGGAAGAGCAAGTGATCCCGATAAGCGAGGTTCTGCTTACGCGTATTCGCCGCATTACCGACGATCTCAACCAGCAAGGATTACGCGTGGTGGCGGTGGCCAGTAAAATTCTGCCAGCGCAAGTCCATGATTATGGTGTGGTGGATGAATCTGATCTGATCCTTGAAGGGTATATTGCTTTCCTCGATCCTCCCAAAGAGAGCACTGCTCCGGCATTGGCCGCGTTGAAACACAATGGCGTGACCGTCAAAATCCTCACCGGTGACAACGATTTGGTGGCGGCCAAGGTCTGTAAGGATGTGGGATTGGCGGCCGACTCTGTGCTACTCGGTAGCGAGATCGAACGGATGGATGACATCGTGTTGGCGCAGAAGGCGGCACGCACGACAGTATTTGCCAAGCTAACGCCGTTGCACAAAGAGCGTATCGTCCAGGTGCTACGCAAACAGGGCCACGTGGTAGGATTTATGGGGGACGGAATTAACGATGCCCCGGCGCTGCGTGCGGCGGACATTGGTATTTCGGTCGATTCAGCTGTGGATATAGCCAAAGAAGCTGCAGATATCATTTTGTTGGAAAAAAGCCTTATGGTACTGGAACAGGGGGTGATTGAAGGCCGTCGTACCTTTGCCAATATGCTTAAATACATCAAGATGACGGCCAGTTCCAACTTCGGCAACGTATTCAGTGTGTTGATTGCCAGTGCTTTTTTACCTTTCCTGCCGATGCTGCCATTGCATCTGTTGATCCAGAATCTGATGTACGATATTTCACAAATCGCTATCCCATTCGACAACGTCGATGACGATCAGATCGCTAAGCCACAGCGCTGGAACTCCGGTGATTTAGGACGTTTTATGGTGTTTTTCGGGCCGATCAGTTCCATCTTTGATGTATTGACCTTCTGCCTGATGTGGTATGTGTTTAAGGCTAACACACCGGAAATGCAGACGCTGTTCCAGTCTGGCTGGTTTGTTGAAGGGTTGCTGTCGCAGACGCTGATCGTCCATATGATCCGCACGCGTAAAATCCCCTTTATCCAGAGCAGCCCCTCTTGGCCGCTGTGCATCATGACGCTGGCAGTGATCGCTACCGGGATCGGCCTAACCTTCTCGCCGCTGGCCGGGTTTCTGCAGTTGCAGGCGTTACCGCTTGGCTATTTCCCATGGCTGGTGGTGATCCTGGTGGGTTATATGGTACTGACCCAGTGCGTAAAAGGCTGGTTTGTGCGCCGTTACGGCTGGCAATAATAGGTAGACTCGCCTCTAATGTCTGTCAGACTCGACTAAAATACGCACTCAGCTCTATAGCCGGCTTTTCTGCGTGTACAGTGCCGTCTACCTAACATGGTTCGCGCCTTAGGTAGTGATTTCTGTGGTGTTGCGCAATATCGTACACAGGTAAAAGCTGAAATAGACTTCCTCTTTGACGGAATTTGAAACATCTTTGAATTGCTGCAAGAAGAAACAGGGGGAAACGATGCTGTTATGGAAAGGTATTGTGACAACCTGAAAGTATGAATTTGCTATAAAAAGTAGGGCTAACGGCCAGCCAAAGCTGGCCGTATCAGATATCACACCGGATTAGCGGCGAACAGCGATGGCTTCAATCTCGATTTTCACGTCTTTTGGTAGACGAGCCACTTCAACGCAAGAACGCGCCGGGAATGGTGCACTGTGCTGGTTGAAGAAGGCTTCGTAAGCGGCGTTTACGGTAGAGAAATCGTTCAGATCTTTCACGAAAACGGTAGTTTTAACGATATCTGCTACTTTCAGGCCTGCTGCTTCAACGATCGCTTTGACGTTTTCCAGTGATTGGCGAGTTTGAGCGGAAACGTCATCGGCAACGGCACCGGTTTTAGGATCGACAGGGATCTGGCCAGAAGTGATAATCATACTGCCCAGGTCAACGCCTTGTACGTAAGGACCAATGGCGGCTGGTGCGAGTTCAGTGCTGATATTACGTGACATTTTATCTCCTGATATTCGTTGCTTTTGTACGTTCTAAGTAAGAAACGCCATTATAGAGAGTGACCGCCAGATTAATAGCGTCACTTCGAGCAAAATAGACGATCTTAGTCTGCCTGTAATACCACTTGATGCTCAAACTCTTTTTCGCAGTAACGGCATTTCAGATGCACTTCACCGGCATGAGATTTTACGCTAAAGCTAGAGTCTACGGGTTCACTGCGGCTAATGCAGTTAGTGTTAGGGCAAGTTAGTACGCTGTCGATACGATCGGGCAGACTGAGGGTCAATTTACGCACGACTTCATAGTTATCGATGCGGTTTACTGTCGCTTTTGGGGCATACATGGCCAATTGATTCGCCTGTTGCTCGGTCAGGAAAGTGTTCTCGATCTTGATCAGATCCTTGCGCCCAAGCTCTTTGGAAGGCAGGTTCAAACCAATGGTAATACGCTGATCGGTTGCCGTCAGTTTGAAAAGTGACAACAGCTTAAAACCGACTTGTGCAGGAATATGGTCGATCACCGTACCGCATTTGATCGCTTCAACCTGGAGTTTGTTATCGTGAGTCATGACGGTTTCCTCCTTAAAGATCCAAATCTGCGTTTAATACCAGCGCCAACAGTGCCTGGCGGGCGAAAATACCGTTGCCTGCCTGCTGGAAATAGTGAGCGTACGGTGTTTTATCCACTTCTGTGGCAATTTCATCAATGCGTGGCAAGGGGTGTAGTACTTTCAAATTGTCGCGGGCACCGGCCAGATCGGGGGCGCGCAGTATGAACTGCGCCTTCACGTTTGCGTATTCGGAAGGGTCTAGACGCTCTTTTTGTACACGGGTCATGTAGAGAATATCCAACTCTGGGACGACTTCTTCAATGCTGCTATGGCGGCTAAAGGAAATGCCTTTTTCTTCCAGCGTTTTCAGGATATAGCACGGCATAGCCAGGGCATCAGGTGCGATGAAAAAGAAGTGGTTACCTTCATACTTTGCCAGAGCTTGGGTGAGTGAATGCACCGTGCGGCCATACTTCAGATCACCGACCATAGCGATATTGATATTGCTCAGGCGTCCCTGGGTTTCCTGGATGGTGAACAGGTCTAACAGCGTTTGCGTCGGATGTTGATTGGAACCGTCACCTGCGTTGAATACCGGGATACCACCTGAAAACTCGGCGGCCAGCCGTGAGGCCCCTTCTTGAGGGTGGCGTATTACAATGGCATCAACGTAGGTGCTGATTACCGAGATGGTATCGGCCAGCGTTTCCCCTTTCTTGCCGAGTGAGGTGTTACTGCCGTCAGAAAACCCTACCACCGTAGCGCCCAATCGCTGAATGGCCGTCTCAAAAGATAGGCGGGTACGCGTAGAAGCCTCAAAGAAGCAGCTTGCGACCACTTTATGCTTGAGCAGTTCAGGCTGTGGATTGGCTTTCAGATTGGCGGCCGTGCGAAGCACCAGCTCCAGATCATCACGGCTTAAATCGTTAATAGAGATGATGTTTTTACGATATAGCGGGTTGGCCATGTTCACTCTCCTCGACTTGTGCCCTTGGCGCGGGGCTTTTCAATGTGTTATATCCGTCGCTTTTCAAGAGGCGGGCATTTTTGACCGTGTTGGTCGGCCGTCGTGAGGCCTCGCTCCTCCAAACTGGTACTTTTCGGCACTCAAAATGACTTCCTGACCTATGTATCTCTTACCTGCATCTTGAAGTAACTTGGATATGGCAATGCTACGGACAAAAAAAAGCCCCTCAACGAGGGGCTTTAAATGAATAGCAATGCAACAGGAGAAACAGTGGCAGTTTACCGCAAATGAGCAGCTGGTTTTGTCGGGTATGGCGAACAAAAAAACCATCTTTTTTCATGCTTTCTCCTCGCAAATTGTCGGGCATTATACTCGCGCTTTTTTCACTGCAAGCGTTAAAACGGCACTTTTTTGCCTTTAGCAATCGATTGGTATAGGGGACCTATTAACATTAAGGATCTCTTTCAATCGGTGCTGTTTGTTGCTTATGTAGTATCCCTTAACAGCTGTGCTGTATTGTCCGTTGTTTATTTTACCCACCTTCCTTTACGAATTACCTCTTACTTTGTGCCCAAATACTCGACAACAGCGCTTAAGTCAGTGGGAAAGCTTAAAAGTTACTTTGAGATAGTGGTAAAGATTAACGATAGGAAGATTCTGTCATTAATTATCCTATCCGCTCGCCAAGACATAAGATTGTTGACCGATTTTGTTTACCTCAGTGACCAGGTTTGCCAAGTAAAGACTATGTCATGATATCCCCTGTGTGTAGTTAAACAGCTATGCTGAGTAGGAAATACCCCGATCTTGGTCAATAATATTTTCTGATAGTCAAAGGGGAGCTTTGTAAGGTGAAGTTAATAATTTTAATAAAAATCAATATGATAAGTCGTTATTGATGTTCGCTTAAGGGGGAGGAGACACTCTGCCCACATCTGCAAGTGAAGATCCTCAATAGGAAGTAAAAACCATGCGGAATATTCCTAAACATTTGGATAAATAAGTGTTATCCACTGTTCATTTGTTTATTTGTTTAAATAATTATCTGTGAATTTTAAATTATTTGGTTTGAGTGACTTTTTATAACTATTCCTCTTGCTTTATTTTGGATTTATGATTTTCCAGGACGTTTTTTGTGCTAATTATTACGAAATGTGATGCAGTACAAGAATATTAAATTCTATTTTGTTTTATTTATACGAATTTATTATTTTCATGTTTGATTTATAAAAATGATAAGGGATAAGGGAACTGAATGGGAAGACGTGGTATCGCGGCGATTGCTGTAGTCATGGCCGTGCTTGCGTTCAACAGTGCACTTGCACAATTGAGCATCAGCCAACAAGAGCCGTTATGGTCAGCCCCCAGAGAAAATGCTGTACAGATGGTCTCACAAATGACGACTCGGGAAAAAATTGGTCAGGTCTTAATGCTGGACGTGCGTAACTGGGGCAAGAATGCAGCAGGTGAGCCGAAGAATGTCACGGTTTTGCCAGCAGAACTTGCCAAGGTCATCACTGATTATCGCTTAGGCTCAGTGATCTTGTTCCGCGAAAATTTCATTAACACCCCACAAAGCTATCAACTGATACAAGATTTGCAGAAAGCCAGCTATCCATTGCCCCTGTTGATCAGTACCGACCAGGAAGGCGGCTACGTCACACGCCTGCGTGAAGGAACGGAAATGCCCGGCAATATGGCACTGGCGGCAACGCGCAATGAAAGTATGGCGCAGCGAGTGGGTGAAGTTCACGGTTCTGAGCTTAATGCACTGGGTGTACACATCAACTTTGCACCGGTTATGGATGTCAATACGAATCAAAATAATCCTGTTATTGGCGTCCGTTCGTTTGGTAGCAATATCGCATTAGTCGACAGTATGTCGGTAGCCTATATCAACGGATTGCATAAAAACTCCGTGTTAGCAACAGCAAAGCATTTCCCAGGTCATGGCAACGTGGCAACGGATTCTCACTTTGGTTTGCCACAGGTTTCTTATTCGGAAAGTGAATGGCGTCAAACGGATCTGTTACCTTTTAAGAATGCTATAGACAATGGCCTTGATGCGGTGCTGACTGCGCACATTATTGTGCCAGCGTTGGATGATACCAAAGTGATCTCCAAAAAAGATGGTACGGAGATCGGGTTACCTGCCACATTATCCAAGAAAATCATTAGCGGTATTTTGCGTGATGAGCTCAAATTTAACGGGTTGGTCTTTACCGATGCGCTAGATATGGGGGCTATCGTTGATAATTTTGGCGTATCGGAAGCGACAGAAATGGCTTTGTTGGCAGGAAGCGATGTGCTTGTCATGCCAATACATATCTGGGATAACCAAGGTATCGCCCAACTGGAAGAACTCTACCGCTATCTTGAAACTGAGAGTCAGAAAAAACCTGAGCTCGCAGCGCGGTTGCAGCAGGCAGCAACGCAGGTAGTCCAGACTAAACTGGCCAATAGGTTAACCCCTTACAACCCACATACCCTGGATTTTGCACAATCTGTTGTGGCTTCATCCGAGCATAAACGCTATGAGAAAGAAGTGGCTGAAAACGCCATCACTCTGATCAAAAACGACGGTTTATTGCCTTACCAACTTAAAGCAAAGAATAACTTTTTGGTGATCTCCGATGAAAACGCGCGTAATAAGCTCGTCAGCAATGAGCTGCAAAGTATTGCCAGCGAACTTAATGGCAAACAGATCGCGGCAACCATTTTAGCGTTTAAACTGGATGAAGACAGTTTGCCAAACGATCTGGCAAAGCGCATGCAAGCTAGCGATCTGGTGATATTGGTGACTTATAATCTAAAAGCCAAAAGCACAGCAGCGCAAAAAGTGATCGACCAAGCTGAGAAATTGAATAAACCAGTGGTGGTTATCTCCTCTCGTAATCCCTACGATATTGCTTATCTTGATAATGTTAAAGCCAATATAGCGATCTATGGTATCACAGGGTTTGATGTCACTAATAATAACCGCAACTCGCTTGAGGCAAATATTAAAGCAGGGATCAGAACGCTATTTAAAAACAATGATAATAATTTTGTGTTTAACACACCTAAAGGTAAATTACCTGTTGATATCAGAAATTCACAGGGCGATATTATTTACTCATTTGGACACGGTTTAACTTATTGATTTTATTTTTTAACAATAAAGCCTATTAAGGAAGAAATGGGCTATAAATTGTTATTTATAGACAGGGTTTTTAATGAAAAGATATTCGTTGGTATTAGTGTCTCTGGCATTTTTTGCATATCCTTTTTCTGCTGTAGCAAAAGTAGACGATCAAATTGAGGCTCAAGAGTTACAGGCGCTTCCATGGAAAATAAATTCTAATTTTTTTCTAGAAGTTGAGGATTTTAAAGGTCATAGAGTCAATGATGAGAGGGTTTTTGATAAAGTAAGCCCAGCGGTACAGCTGGGAATTAATAAACCTGACTCTAAGTGGAGCTACTTTATGGAATATAAGGTCTCCATGCGAAATTATACAACAAGCTATGAATCAATGCCGACCTCCTATAATCGCAATCGTCTGCAATTACAGGCTAATCGTAACCTGTATAAAGGGAATGATGGCGCCTTTACTATGAGCTTTGTCTACAGAAAAGAGTCGAATGATGTTAGAGAAGGGAAACCGCCTAAAAACGCCTATCATTCATATTGGTTGATCCCAAACGGTAGCTATCACTTTAACAAACAGTTGTCTTTTGTTTTCTGGGATGCCGGGTATTATTACGATAACACATTCTCTGGCCCTGATATCAACCAGTGGGAATGGGAAAGTGAGCATGGTTTTCAATACCAGTTTAACGATAACTTCAAAGCCAAGTTGATGTACTACACTGATTGGACTTGGAACAGTAGTGGTAATAAAACGTGGGAGCAGAACCAGATTCGAGGGTATTTCCCTACTAAAATTAACGAGGAATGGAATATACAGCCCTATTTCCGTCTCTTCCTGAGTGAAAAAATCTATGATCCGCTGACGGGGGCGACAACCAATAGCGCAGATTTAGGAGGATTAAGACTCGGTTTGATCGTTAATTATAATTTTACATCTAAAGTAACGCTATGGAGTAACGTTGCGTGGGAAACAACCCACTGGGATAAATCCAAGAATAGTCAGGTTGTGCAAATTACTTATGGTGACAACAACCGATTGGACTTCCGTTTGTATTCCGTCGGCGTGACGTATTCCTGGTAATTATTATTTTTTGACCCAGGTTGCATGTTTATTGATTTTGTTGCTCATCTAGTCTGAAGCACTGCAATTAGCATTCATGCAACTTAAATTATTGAGAGTACCTATGCTGAGATGAAAGTGGTTTGTTCCAGCATTTCATGCAGGGTATGGAACCCTGTTATTTTTTATTCTATCAATTGTTAAGGACTCTGTTCATGCACAATTACCCACTTTCAACTGTTGCGAAGTTGGCAGCATTAATTCTTGCTACAGGCATGCTTTTCGGTTGTGATTCTAGCGGGACGATAACTCCGAGTAGCGATAAAAAGACGGATAATAAGAGTATCAATAATAACAGCACCGATACTGATACCGATACCGATACCGATACCGATACCGATACCGATACCGATACCGATACCGATACCGATACCGATACCGATACTGATACCGATGACACCCAAAAGATTTCGCAAACGTATTCCCCTCTTTATAAGCATGTGAAAAATTCTGATGGGAGTTACGGCTATGACACCAATATTCCTGTTCCTCTTTATAGAGGGGCCAGTGAATTTATTTCTATCCCTGATATTTATATTGAACCTAAGCATGCTTTCAGAAGCACTTGGGTTGCCACTATCAGCAACCTCAATATGCCGTTTGTTAATAGCGAGCAGAATTTTAAAGAGAAATATCTGACTATATTGGACAGATTTACCGCGTTGAATATGAATGCGATGATCTTCCAAATACGTCCCATGCTGGATGCGTATTATCAATCTGAGCTCAACCCATGGTCACAGTTTCTTAGTGGCACCCAGGGCAAAGATCCTGGTTATGACCCTTTGACATGGATGGTTGAACAAACTCATTTGCGTGGTATGGAATATCATGCCTGGTTTAACCCGTATCGAGTGACCAACACCAAGATCAGCAGTTTGCTTAAGAACACTATAAATAACGATACTGGACAGAATTTTTCTACGAACGAGATCCTTGCTTTGACCGTAGAACAACAGATTGGCTATCTGGTCAGCGCGGGAATTCTATCGGCGGATAATTTTGCGGCCAAAAATCCACAATGGGTGTTGAGTTTTGATGAGAAGTTCTTTTTAAATCCGGCTATTCCTGAAGTGATTGATCATGTGGTGGACACGGTTGAAGAGGTGATCAGCCGTTATGATGTTGATGCCATTCATTTTGATGACTATTTCTATCCATACCGTATCACGGTTAACGGCGCCACTGTGCAGTTTGGTGATAAGGCTGAAGATAGAGCGATGTTCGAAGAATATGGCTTGGCTGGTAACCTGTATCCCGATACCAAGCAAGGTATTGAAGCATGGCGGCGCGACAATATCACGCGCTTGGTCAGTCAAGTACAAGACGTGATCGTTAAGCATAACCAGAAGCAAGGAACAGCGGTGCAATTCGGTATCAGCCCGTTTGGTATCTGGGAACATAAAGCTAATAATCCATTAGGTTCTAATACTCCGACGAGCTCCTCCCAATCGTACAGCGGCAGTATTTATGCCGACACCCGGTTGTGGATTAAGGACGAACTGGTTGACTATGTTGTCCCGCAAATTTATTGGAGTTTCGACCAAGCGGCAGCACCTTATGGTGAGTTGGCCACATGGTGGAATAACCAAATGGAAGGTTCGCAGGTTCAGCTCTATATTGGGCATGCCAACTATAAGCATGTTTCTAATGCAGCCTCTGATCCTGCCTGGATGAACCCTGAGGAGCTTCCGAATCAGTTACTTTATAACCAAGAACTGAAGTACGTTTCTGGCAGTGCTTTCTTCAGTTATAACGATCTACTGGTTTCAAATGTTGCGTCACTGCCTCCTGCCCAGCAGGCAGGCCACAGTGCGAAAAATGCGTCTATTGCATTACTGTCGCAAACGTATTTCGGTACGCCGGTGCTTCCGCCTAGCAAACCGTGGTTAGATCACAAAGTCACCACCTTGCCACAGCAAGCCCAATTTGCGCCGGGCAGTAAGAATGCGTTTAGCTGGTCAGATAGCCCTGATAATGATACGCGATACTATGTGATTTATCGTGGTACAGGTAAGACTAAAACTGTGTTTGCTAATCCAAAGAATATTATTGCTAAAGTGTGGCGGGGTAACAGTAATAACTTCACCTATCAGGACAGCAATAATCAGGATCAAAATTATACTTATCTGATCAGTGCCGTTGATGCAGCACAGAATGAAACTGCACCTGTGGTTGTGTCGGCAACTAAATAAACGTATACCCGGCAAATTATCACTCACCGCGGTCACTTACTTGGGTAAGTGACCGATACATCGTTTGTCGAAGGAGTGACTCTAAATCATTCGAGTTGCTTGTAACGATAAGTTCTGACGTTTCCAGGTGCACAGCCTGCTATGTGACTGGGGCGTGTGGTGAAGTTTGATGCGGTTTCTCAGTTTTCGAGTTCCAGCATAGCCAGCAGACGTTTATGTAATTGAACGGTGTTGCGAGTATCGTTCGGTGCAATCCAGACAATATTGCTGGTAGCGATAGCACCGAGTACCGCAGGCCAGGCACAGAGATCGATGATCCGTGCCATTGCTTTGGCATATCCGGAATTCATGTGGATCAGAATAAATTTCTCATTGTGTTCCACACTAAGCACCATGGAGGTTAAGGGCTCCTTGATATCTGGGACTTGATGATGGAATGTATTCAGAGAATAGACTTTTTTCCCTTTGGCATTCTGGATTTTCATCACTCCGAGTGTTTTCAACAACCGCGAAACGGTGGATTGGCTAATCCCCTTATACCCGGCGCGGGTCATTTCATGGCGCAGTTCTTGTTGCGATGAGTAACGTTGGGTCAAAATCAGGTTACGGCACAGTGCCAGTTTGAGCTGTTCCTTCTCACAGCTTGATTCGGTTTTCTTTGCCATTTTACTGTCTCGATTTATACCAAATATTAGGGGATTCAGCCTTACTCTAACGCTATGTAAATAAATACAAAGTTAATTAACCAAGCTTGATGTGGCCTGTAGCGATCATATAAAGGGTATAAATGGCAATCACGACGATAATCACTGCAATAATCGCTTCGTAGCTGTTCATCAACCGCTTGGTCTGCTGTGTTTTCTGATGCCACAGGAAGACAATCAGCCCTGGCACAAACAGCAGCGAAGTTAGCAGCATCTGATTGCCAGCAGCGAAGCACAACCACAAGCCGTAGATTGTGCCGATGAGCCCAAGGATCAGGTCACGCGTGCGTTTTTCTCCCTCCTGATAGCCTTCGCCGGTAATAGCCAGTTTGAGGCCAAAGGCGGCACTGAGAAGATAAGGTGGCAAAATAGCGGCGGTAGCAATCGAGAACAGTGCTTGATAACCCGCGCTATAGAACAGTGTAAAGAGCAGGAACAGTTGAATCAGACCATTGGTGATCCACAGTGAAACCGCAGGCGATCCTTTGGCATTCACCTTAATAAATACCTTGGGGAACATGCCGTCTTTGGCAGCGACAAAGGGTAATTCGGCGGCAAATAGCGTCCAGGCAAGGAGTGCACCCGCAAGGGAAAGGATCACCCCAGCGGCTACGAAGCGAGCTCCCCAAATTCCCACGATAGATTCCAGTACGCCTGCCATAGAGGGGTTTTTCAAATTGCCGAGGCTGGCCTGATCGAGCACGCCCATCGACAACACGCTCACCAGAATGTAAATCACTAAACAGCCGAGCAGCCCAATCACCGTGGCTTTACCAATATCTGCTCGTTTGGCTGCACGGGTTGACACTACCGTTGCACCTTCAATACCGATAAAGACCCAGGTCGTTATCAGCATGGTACTTTTAACCTGTTCAAACAGTGCGGGATGCTTACCGTCGATCACCATCATACGGCCCCAAAAGTCGGTGGTAAAAATCCCGATGCGAAAGGCAATCAACACGGCAACCACAAACACCAGCAAGACCAGTACTTTAACTATCGTTAGCACGGTATTGATAAAAGCGGCTTCCTGTACGCCATGCAGGACCAGAGAGTGCACCAGCCATAACACAATTGAAGCACCGAGAATCGACTCCCAGTTGTTGCCTAACCCAAAAACCGGAAAGAAAAAACTCAGAGCGCTGAACAGCAGTACGGCGTAAGAAACATTCCCCAACCATGCCGAGAACCAGTAACCCCAGGCAGATTGAAAGCCAATGAAGTCACCAAATCCGGCACGAGCATAGCTATAAATACCGCCTTCCAGTTGTGGGCAACGGGCACTGAGATTTTGGTAGATAAGCGCCAGGCAAATCATCCCGATGGTGGTGATCACCCAACCCATCAGCAGTGCCGCAGGCGATGCTACTGAACCGAAGTTTTGTGGCAGGCTGAACACGCCACCGCCCACCATGGAACCGATCACGAGTGCGATCAGGGCCACTAGCCCCAGTTTTTTTTCAGACATAATGGTTCCTCCTACTGCATCCGCAGTGGAAAAATAAAATCTCAGAAAAGTGCGGCAATCTAGAGGCAGGTTGCCGCGTGTGGGATCAGTCGCTGAGGGTGGCGACCATTACGGCCTTGATGGTATGCATGCGATTTTCTGCTTCATCGAATACGATGGAGTGGGGGGATTCGAACACCTCATCGCTAACTTCCAACCCTTGCAAGCCATAGGTGGCCTCGATCTCCTTACCCACTTTGGTTTGCGTATCGTGAAATGCGGGCAGGCAGTGCATGAATTTCACCTGCGGATTACCGGTTGCCTTCACTACCGCCATATTGACCTGATAGGGTTTCATCAGTTCGACGCGCTGAGCCCAAGCTTCCTTCGGTTCACCCATCGAGACCCAAACATCGGTATAAAGGAAATCAACACCGGCAACGCCTTCTGCCACATGCTCCGTCAGCATGATGCGAGCCCCGGTTTTACTGGCAATGGCTTGGCACTGAGCCTGTAATTTTTCATCTGGCCAAAAGGCGGAGGGGGCAACCAGACGAATATCCATCCCCATTTTTGCCGCCGCAACCATCAGGGAATTGCCCATGTTATTGCGGGCATCGCCGAGGTAGGCGAATGAGATCTGGTTCAGCTGCTTGCCAGGCAAATGCTCCAGCATGGTCATCAGGTCAGCCAGGATCTGTGTTGGGTGGAATTCATCCGTCAAGCCATTCCATACCGGCACACCAGCGAATTTGCCCAATTCCTCTACGATGGCTTGACTAAAGCCACGATATTCAATGCCATCGTACATACGACCCAAGACCCTGGCAGTATCTTTCATCGACTCCTTATGGCCGATTTGTGAACCGCTCGGGCCGAGATAGGTTACTTTAGCTCCCTGATCAAAAGCGGCCACTTCAAACGCGCAACGGGTGCGGGTAGACGTTTTCTCGAAGATCAACGCGATATTCTTGCCACGCAGATACTGGTGTTCCGTGTTGTCGTACTTGGCTTTTTTCAGTGTGACGGCCAGGTCGAGCAGGTATTGAATTTCCTCGGGTTTGAAGTCCAGCAGTTTTAACAAGTGACGGTTACGTAAATTGATGCTCATAGTGTGATTCCTTGAAAATTTATCGTGAAGAGGCGATCAGGGTGCCTTTGTTACCCGTGAGGATTTCATTGGCATCTGCTAACGCACCGATCCCGGCAATAGCGTGACAATGACGGACAAAATGGCTGGCTGCGGCGATCTTCGGGCCCATTGAACCGGCGTCGAAATGGATGCTGGCCAAATCGTCAGGTGTCGTTTTCTCCAGAGGCCGCTGTTGTAATGTTCCCCAATCGAGATAAACGGCATCGGCATCGGTGAGGATCAGCAGTGCATTGGCACCGATCTGCTCAGCCAGAAATGCGGCAGAAAGGTCTTTATCGATCACCGCTTCCACGCCTTGTAAGCGTTGCTCTGTACGCACTACCGGAATACCACCCCCTCCGCTGCATACCACCAAGTGGCCGCGTTCAATCAGGGTGTTAATGGCATCGGTTTCAATGATGCAACGAGGCTTAGGGGAGGGCACTACACGACGGAAATATTGCCCATCTGCTTTGATTGACCACCCTTTCTCCTGGCTCAGACTGTCAGCCTGTTGCCGGTCGTAAACTGGACCAATGTATTTCGTTGGGTTGCTGAAAGCGTTGTCGTCGGGATCAACTTCAACCTGTGTTAACAGCGCGCTGATCTGCATCTGAGGCAGGCAGTTTTTTAATTCCTGTATCAGCAAATAGCCGATCATCCCCTGGCTTTCAGCGCCCAGCACGTCCAGTGGATAGGGGGACACTGCCGTATAGGCACTGTTTTGTAGGGCTAGCAGGCCTACCTGCGGGCCGTTGCCATGCACCAGCACCACATTCCAGTGTTGGGTCAGCGCAGCGATCTGCTGGCTAGCCAGCGCAATATTGCGACGCTGGATGTTTGCTTCGAGCGGTTCTCCACGGCGCAGCAGGGCGTTCCCACCCAGCGCAACCACCACTGTGGGTTTTTTGTTCATAGTCATGCTCCGTAGGGATTAGATAGCGTCGCGTTCCAGTGGGCAACTCATGCAGCGGGCTCCGCCTCGGCCACGGCCAAGTTCGTCGCCTGGGATTGTCAGCACGGTAATACCGGCCTTGTCGTATTTTTCATTGGTCCAGGTGTTGCGCTCATAGCCAATAACCAGTCCAGGCCGAACGGTCAGGACGTTGTTGGCATCATTCCACTGTTCGCGTTCGGCTTCGAAGCTGTCGCCACCGGTAGTGATCAGTTGCACTTTATCGATACCCAGGGCTTGCTCAATGGCGGTAAGAAAATGCTTTTCCTGCCGACGGTGGATACCGCCTTTACCATCGGGGGTTAGCGTCCAGCACTGCGTTTCTTTACGTACTACTTCTGGATAGACGGAGAAAGTATCTACATTAATATGTGTCATTACGGTATCCAGGTGCATACATGAGCGGTGTTTCGGTAATTCTAATGCGATCACCCGTTCTGCCTGATGTGATTGGAATAAGGCCTGAGCCAGAAACTCAACACCTTGTGGTGTGGTACGTTCAGACATACCAATCAATACTGCACCACGTCCTATGACTAATACATCCCCACCTTCCAGCGTAGCATGATCATAATTACGTACTGTGTCGCCGAAATAAGTTGTGAAGTTACCGTTGGCAAAGTAAGGATGCCATTTATAGACGGCACGAAGATTATTGGTTTCGCGTTGTCGAGCTGATTTGGCCATTGGGTTGATAGAAACGCCGTTATATATCCAGCAGGATGTGTCTCGTGTAAATAAATGATTAGGTAAAGGTTTCAAAATAAAGTCGGTTGGCTGATGGGTATCTACCACCATATTGTTAAAGCTTTCCGGAACTTCCGCATAGGTCAAGCCACCGGTCATGTAACTTGCCAGTTCACGATCGGGTAAACCGACAAGCCAGCCGCGAATATCGCCGGCAAATGAAGGCCCCAGGCGGAAGTCTGAAACTTGGGTCTCGATCAGCCACTGCTTGGCTTCTGGGATAGCCATGGTTTCTGCGAGTAGGTCGCCTAATAATAAAACTTCAACACCTTGTGCTCGGAGAGTATCGGCAAAGACATTATGCTCCTCACCCGCTCGTTCAACAGAGAGAACATCATCGAATAATAATTCCTGGCAATTAGAAGGGGTTAGTCTTTTCAAACTCAAATTAGGGTGATGGAGCATAACACTACGCAATTGACCTATTTCAGAACCCACATAGTTATTATTCATCTTATTTCCTATTATCAGATTAAGTCACAGGCTGTTAATCAAAATAAAAAATTATTTCTATTGCCCTTTTCAGTATTTTCATCTGTTATTAGCGATAATAAGCGGTGCTTGATTCATTTTTGTGATTTTTATCACGAATTTTGTATTTTGGTTGATGAGACGGTGGTAAATGTGAGATACCTCATTTTTATGGCATAAAATTATTTATCATGACTGCGTTTTTATTCAGTTTATTAATTTAGATATTCGTATTGATAAATTTATTTATTATGTAAATAATATTTTCTTTTTTTAATGCCATGAAAATAATGAATTTATTTTAAATATTATTGGTTATTCAAAGTTGTTATGCGTAAAAATATTAATTTTATCCGCAGGTAGTGCCTAAATACCGGATTTTTATTCCATAAGGATCATAATAGTGAGAGTTTATTTTCGTGACGCATACTATTGTGCTTTTATTTTCTTTTTTTGAACAACAGGTTAACAAGCAAGATAATAGGTGGTTTAGGGTATTTATGTGAAAAGTCAGAATAAAAATCCCGTCGCTCTTAGCATAAAAATCATATACACGTCATTCTTCAAGTTGCATGGGTGTTGGCTTCGTCCGTTCGCACCCGTCACATAGTGAGCTATGCTCCTGGCACTCTCAGATTTGCCGCCTACATGCAACTCGAATTATTTTGTATATAACGTGGGGGAGCGAGGTTACGAGCGGTTTGAGGGGGGCTCGTTGGTGATTGCCCGCCCTCGCTGTGATGCGGAAGTCTTACAGCGTTTTGCTCAATGTGGCGACCATGACAGCTTTGATGGTATGCAGCCGGTTTTCAGCCTGGTCGAACACCACACTATGGTGCGACTCAAACACCTCATTGGTGACCTCCATACCACCACTTAGACCGTACTGTTCTGCCATCTGCTTACCCAACGTGGTTTGGTCGTCATGGAAAGCAGGCAGGCAATGGAGGAATTTCACCTGCGGATTACCGGTCAACCGAACCATTGCCATATTGACCTGGTAAGGTTTTAGCAGTGCGATCCTTTCCTGCCAGACTTCCTTGGGTTCGCCCATAGACACCCAAACGTCGGTATACAGGAAATCTGCCCCTTTCACCCCTTCGGCGACATCTTCCGTCAGCGTAATTTTCCCGCCGGTTTGTTGTGCTAGCGCCTGACATTCCGCTACCAATTCTGCCTGCGGCCAACAGGCTTTTGGGGCAACCAGCCGTAGATCCATACCCACCAGCGCCGCGGCTTCTAACAGGGTATTCCCCATATTGTTGCGGGCATCCCCGAGGTAGGCAAATTTTACCTCTCCCAACGGTTTACCTGGCAGGTGTTCTTGGACTGTTAGCAAGTCCGCTAGCAATTGGGTTGGATGAAACTCATTGGTTAGGCCATTCCACACGGGTACACCTGCATGATCCGCTAGCGTTTCCACTAAATGCTGACCAAAACCACGATACTGAATGCCGTCATACATGCGGCCCAGTACGCGGGCTGTATCTTTCATCGATTCTTTATGGCCAATCTGGCTGCCGCTCGGGCCAAGGTAGGTGACCTGAGCACCTTGGTCGAATGCGGCAACTTCGAAAGAGCATCGAGTGCGTGTTGAGTCTTTTTCGAAGATGAGCGCAATGTTCTTGCCTTGCAAATGGCGAGTTTCCTTGCCCTGCTTCTTGGCCTGCTTCAAATCAGCGGCCAACTGCATCAATGACTGGATCTCTCTGGAGCTAAAATCCATTAACCTCAAAAAGTGCCGATTGTAGAATGGGTTCATCTGGCTCATCATCTATCCTATGTGTATTGGTGAATTAAAATTCACTCTATATGTATTAATATTCACTTTCAACCCTGCGCAAGAAATCTTTCACGTTTACCGTGGTAGCGGTGGCAGTGGTGTGTGAAAATAGAAGCAATCAAACCCATTTTATTGAGGATATAGGCATGGCAAACCGCGAATTGCTAGAAGAACAACGTGAAGAAACCCGCCTGATCATCGAAGAGTTGCTGGAAGATGGCAGCGACCCGGATGCACTCTACACTATCGAACACCATTTCTCTGCTGAAAAGTTTGAGGTTCTGGAGCAAGCTGCGGTTGAAGCCTTTAAGTTGGGCTACGAAGTCACCGACGCCGAAGAATTAGAAGTAGAAGATGGTTCCATGGTGATGTGTTGTGATGTGATCAGTGAAGTTGCTCTGAATGCTGAGCTGATCGACAGCCAGGTAGAGCAACTGGTGGCGTTGGCGGAAAAATGTGGTGTCAACTATGACGGTTGGGGAACTTACTTTGAAGATCCGAACGGTGAAGACGACGAAGATGGTGAAGATGGTGACTTCATCGATGAAGACGACGACGGCAAACGCCATTAATTAAACCTGTGGGCCGGCGAAATCCGGCCCTTGGTATCCCCGTCGCCACTCAAGCTGCATGGGTGTTATCTGCCGTTTCTCCCCCAGAATACTTGTTTTACCAAGCTCCTGGGGATTAATGAGCCCGATCCTTGGGGCTCACTCTGCGGGCCGCTACGTTGCCGCCAACATGCAACTTGAAGTAACTTGTGTATAAGATCCGATGAACTACCAATCTCTAATATCCCCGATTGTAAACTTCCTGCATTGCGAAACTCCTGATGGTTGGATTGAGGTTGCACGCCGCCCCGAAAACCTGCAACTGTTGCTGACCGACCATCTGGTGTGTGAGCTCAAAGCAGCACAGACCGGCATGTGGCTAATCCGCCGCTACGTGGCAGATAAAGAGAGTGGTGATGCACTGCTGGCGCAGCTCAAACCGTATGAGGCCTTTGTCCACGAGGCACAGGGCGTACCAGAGGCTTTATTTCGCCAGAGTGCCTTCACCAAAAAAATCCTGCCAAAAAACGGTTCGGCTTACGGTCAGGACCTGGTGGACAAGATGGTGTTGTTGATAAAAGAAGAGCTCCATCACTTCTCTCAGGTCTTGCAGATCATGCAAACACGGCAGATCCGGTACGAAAAGATCACCGCCAGCCGTTACGCCAAAGGTATGATCCGCGAAGTCCGTACTCACGATCCGGTAACTCTGATCGATAAACTGATCTGCGGAGCTTATATCGAGGCTCGTTCCTGCGAACGTTTCGCTAAATTGGCACCGTATCTGGATGATGAACTCAACCGCTTCTACCTCTCCTTGTTGCGTTCAGAAGCGCGTCATTATGAGGATTATCTGACATTAGCAGAGCAGATTGCCGGTGGAGATATCAGCGAACGTGTGGCGCACTTTGGCCGCGTTGAGGCCGAATTGATCCAGACTGCTGATTCCGAGTTCCGTTTTCACAGCGGTGTTCCGGTGTTGTGAGCCAACCTCCCTAATCTGTAGGTTCAGGGAGGTTATTAGGCGGTGCCTTCTAAATATCCAATGTCGAGGAGTCCTAATCGTTAGCGACGAATGGGATCGCCATTGGCGACATAGTAAGGCACATCAAGACGAGCGAGCGGCTGGCGGCCACGAATGGCGTCTGCGATCTTCTCGGCCATCATAATGGTGGGGGCATTCAGATTTCCTGTGGTGATCTGCGGCATAATTGAGGCGTCAACAACGCGTAGCCGCTCAATACCGTGCACTTTGCCATCATTTCCGACTACTGCCATATTGTGGTACCCCATCGCGTTTGAGCAAGAGGGATGGTAAGCCGTTTCTGCGTGATTACGCACGAAGTCATCCAATTCGGCATCGCTTTGTATATTAATGCCCGGTGAAATCTCTTTGCCACGGAAGGGATCCAGAGCGCGCTGATGCATGATTTCACGCGTAATGCGGATCGCGGCGCGGAATTCACGCCAATCCTGTTCGTGCGCCATATAGTTAAACAGAATGCTTGGATGTTCATGAGGATCTTTTGAACGAACCTGAATACGCCCACGGCTTGGCGAACGCATTGAACCGACATGAGCCTGGAAACTATGGACTTTTATCGGGTTAGAACCGTTATAGTTAACGGCTACCGGCAGGAAATGGTATTGAATATTTGGCCACTCAAACTCTTCATGGCTGCGAATAAAGCCGCCGGCTTCAAAGTGGTTGCTGGCACCAATACCACTCCCCATGAGTAACCATTCAGCCCCGATCGCTGGCCTATTGTGCAGTTTCATCGCTGGAGATAAGGAGACCTGCTGTTTACATTCATATTGGAGATACATCTCCAAGTGGTCCTGTAGATTGGCTCCTACGCCAGGCAGATCGAGAACGATCGGGATATCCAGGCTCTTCAACAGTTCACCTGGGCCAACGCCGGAGCGTTGCAGGATTTGCGGTGAAGCAATCGCACCGGCACAAAGCAGGACTTCGCGGCGGGCACGGGCTTGCTGTTTTTCTCCTTTTTGCAGCCATGCCACGCCGATGGCGGAGTGGTTGTCAAAAAGAATTCGATCGGTGACGGCATGCACTTCGATAGTCAGGTTCTTGCGTGAACGAGCCTGATCGAGATAACCGCGTGCGGTACTGGAGCGACGACCACGCGGCGTTACTGTTCTGTCCATTGGGCCAAAACCTTCCTGCTGATAGCCGTTAAGATCGTCGGTGCGTGGATAACCTGCCTGCACACCCGCTTCGACCATCGCATGGAATAGCACGTTGTTATCGGGTTTTGGCGTTGTGACGCTGACGGGGCCGTTATCACCATGATAATCATTGCCGCCAATATCACGGCGTTCTGCGGCTTTAAAATAGGGTAAACAATCCAGATAGCTCCAGTTTTCCAGACCTTCCTGTTTTGCCCAGTTGTCGTAATCCAGTGCATTACCGCGGATATAACACATACCATTAATGAGCGATGAGCCACCTAAACCCTTGCCTCGTCCACACTCCATGCGGCGGTTATTCATAAAGGGTTCAGGGTCGGTAAGATAAGCCCAATTATAGCGGCGGCCCTGTAACGGGAAAGCCAATGCTGCTGGCATCTGGGTGCGGAAATCTTGGCGGTAGTCCGGGCCCCCGGCTTCCAGCAGTAATACGGTGACATCGGCATCTTCGGTCAGGCGCGTTGCCAACACATTTCCAGCCGATCCTGCACCGATAATGATGTAGTCATACTCCCTGATATTACTCATAAGTACTCCTGTAGACGGTGTTAAAAGATCGAGTTAAAAGTGCCTAGTTCAACCTGAACTGACTTGATACGCGTGTAATGAGCCAGTGAGCTGATGCCATTTTCACGCCCGACGCCTGATTGTTTATAACCCCCAACGGGCATTTGTGCGGGTGACTCGCCCCAAGTATTGATCCAGCAAATACCGGCTTCTAACTGATGAATAGTGCGGTGTGCTTTCGCCAGATCGCGCGTTACTACCCCAGCAGCCAAACCAAATTGGGTGTTATTGGCGCGAGCAATAGCCTCTTGCTCATCGTCGTAGGTCAGAATGCTCATTACTGGACCAAAGATTTCTTCTTTGACAATGGTGTGATGATCTTCACAGTCTGTAAAAATGGTCGGTTGCACATATGCCCCTTGTGCGAAAGCCCCTGAGGTTTCACGAGCGCCACCGCAAAGCAGGCGTGCGCCTTCAGCTTTGCCACTTTCGATGTGGCTTAACACGTTTTCCATATGTTGGAAGCTGACCTGTGGGCCAAAGTTGGTGTGAGGATCCATTGGATCGCCAAGGCGGATACGCTTAACGCGCGTGACTAACGCCTGTTCCAACGCCGCCTTTTGTGAGCGATGAACAAACACGCGGGTTCCGTTGGTACAAACCTGGCCTGCGCTGTAGAAGTTGGCCATCATGGCGATATCTGCTGCCAGTTCTATATCGGCATCGGCAAGGATCAAGAGTGGTGATTTACCCCCTAGCTCCATGGTGACCTCTTTGAGTGAAGAAGCGGCGGCGCTAGCCATCACTTTCTTGCCGGTTTCAATGCCACCAGTGAAGGATATTTTTTCAATGCGTGGATGTTCGGCTAACAGTTGACCGACGTAACGCCCCGCACCTTGCAGGACATTGAATACGCCATTTGGCAGCCCGGCTTCAGTATAAATTTCAGCCAGTTTCAATACGCTTAACGGGGTGACTTCGCTGGGTTTAAAGATCATCGCATTGCCTGCCGCTAGAGCGGGAGCCGATTTCCACAGTGCGATTTGAATAGGGTAATTCCATGCACCAATTCCGGCTGTTACGCCCAGTGGTTCACGGCGTGTATAGAAGAAGCTGGTGTCGCGTAGAGGATATTGCCCACCTTCGAGGGCATCAGCCAGGCCGGCATAATATTCCAGCACGTCTGCACCCGTAACGACATCTACTACGGAGGTTTCAGAATAAGCCTTACCGGTGTCTAAGGTTTCAAGTAACGCTAACTCATCGTTACGTTGTCGAAGTATCTCAACGGCGCGAAGCAAAATGCGTGAACGCTCGGTGCCTGTCATGGCAGCCCAAATTTTTTGCCCTCGCTCAGCACTCACAACCGCACGTTCCACGTCGGCTTCGTTAGCCCGCTGTACCTCTGCGAGTATTTCGCCATTCGCCGGGTTGATGGTGTGAAACGTTTCAGAACCGCTGGCATCGGTTAATTGACCATCAATATAGAGCCGCTGCATGGGAAATCTTGCCATTGACACATTCCTTCTATGTTATTTTGAGTAAGTTAGTTAACTTATTGAAGATAAAGTACTTTCAACATAGTCATAAGCAATTTCACTGGCCTTTCTGGCGTTGAAAGTCGTTCTGGTTAGGCTCCCTCGCAGCCATAATCCGTCAATCATGGCCGCTAGCCCGCGAGCCGCTTTGCGCGCCTTATCCTTTGGCATATTTCTTCTGTATTGATAGCAAATATTTGAAAATAGACGCTGATCGTTGATGCGCTGCAAGCGGCTCAGTGAAGGCTGATGCATGCTCGCGGCCCAGAAGTCGAGCCAGATGCGCATTGACAAAGAGTTGGTTTGGCTGGGATGAAAGTTACCGTCGATGATGGCAAAAAGTTGTGCTTTCACTGAGCTATCTGCATTTTTACGGCATTCAGCAATGGCATTGTGGAGATCGCGCAACACCTTACGCATCGTAGCATCAAGAAAAGCCTCTTTATCGCCGAAGTAGTGGCTGACAAGTCCGCTTGACATCCCTGCCAGGTTGGCAACTTGGGAGATTGTCACCCCCGCTAAACCAACGTCCCCGATAACTTCACGAGCCGCGTTAATCAGTTGCTCTTTTCTCTGTTCTGGAATGTTTTTGCGGTACATCGGGCCTCCGAAGGTAATGTGGATACAACCATAGCTTATGGGAAATTCATTGATTGAATGCTCAATCAACATACTATATGCTGCAAAAATGTAAAACAAACGATTTGTTATGTTGAAAAATTGTTTGGCGTTTGCGAATGGCGTAGTTCAATACAACCTTTGCATCATGGAACATACAAATGACAGCGATCGGTCCAAATGCCGTCGACGAAGAATCGATACGGCTCAATGCCCCCGTTTTTTTCACTTCAGCAACGGTTATCCTGCTGCTTGGTCTATTGGTCGTATTCTTTCCCGTCAGTAGTCAGAAGTGGTTAAATGAAGCACAAATATGGATGTCAGACGTCTTTGGCTGGTATTACATGCTGTTAATGGTGCTTTGCATGGTATTTGTATTCTGGCTGGCGCTTTCGCGTTTCGGGCATATTAAGTTAGGGAAAGAGGACGACACGCCCGAGTTTAATTATCGATCATGGATCTCAATGTTATTTTCTGCTGGGATTGGCATTGCATTAATTTACTATGGTGCTTACGAACCCCTCCATCATTTCCTCCAGCCGCCTGAAGGGGCAGGCGGAACACCGCAGGCTGCTCGCCAAGCGATGGTCATCACCTTCCTCCATTGGGGGCTGCACGGTTGGGCGCTATATGCGCTGATTGCGACCACGTTAGCCTATTTTGCCTATCGCCGTGGATTGCCATTGGCTTTACGGTCAGCCCTGTACCCTATGTTTGGCGAACGGATCTACGGCTGGATCGGCCATATGGTTGATAGCTTTGGTATTCTAGTTACCGTTATTTCGATGGTTACCAACCTGGGGATTGCAGCATTACTGCTAAATTCGGGATTAAATTATCTGTTTAATATTCCACAAGCCCCATATGTGTTGATGATGTTGATTATAGTGATGATGATCGTTGCCACGTTTGCTGCGGTTACTGGCGTGGAGAAAGGCATCGCAATGCTATCAAATATCAACGTTGGCTTTCTTGGTCTACTGCTACTGTTTGTTTTTCTTAATGGCCCAACACTCAATCTTATCAATGGATTATTGCAAAATACCGGTGATTACCTCTCTTCGTTTGTTGGTAAGAGTTTCGATGTTTATCTCTATAACAAAGCGCGCCAATGGCAAGGGGCATGGACGCTGTTCTATTGGGCATGGTGGGTTGCCTGGGCGCCTTTTGTCGGGATGTTTATCGCAAGAATTTCTAAAGGCCGTACCATCCGCGAACTGATCTGTGGCGTAATGTTAATACCTTTGGGGTTTACGCTGGCATGGTTATCGATCTTTGGTAATACCGCTATCAGTTTAGTCTTGGAGCAAGGCAATACCCTTCTTGGCAAAGTAGCATTAACCGAACCGCCAATGGCGGTGTTTCAATTGCTCGAATCTTTGCCTTATACGCAAATTACCACGGGTTTCACGATACTGATTAGTTTCGTGCTATTTCTTACGCCGGTGGATTCAGGAACACTGATGATTGCTAATCTCTCAGGTATAGGGGGAACAAATAGCGCTGATGCTCCCGTTTGGTTGCGGATTTTTTGGGCGTCTGTTACTACCCTGGTGTGCGCGGGTTTGCTGTATGCGGGAAGCTTTGGGGCAATGCAAACGGCGGTGGTATTGTGTGGGTTACCTTTCTCGATTGTGATCATGTTTTATATGGTTAACTTGTACAAAGAGCTCCATCACGCTGAAAGCAAAATTATCCTACCCGTGCAGAAGATTTGAAATCATTTTGCTGGTTGCCCACGTTGGCAGCCAGCAAAATGAAGAGAGGCGGCCTATAGCATTTTAAGCATTGTGACTTCGCAGTCGCCGTGGCCAGTATCGCCCATAGCGTGATCGATATGTTCGAAACCGAGATGTTCATACAGACCGATAGCCTGTTGCAGAGAGGCGGTAGTTTCTAGATAACAGCGGCGGAATCCTTGCTGACGAGCAAAATCCAGCGCCTGGAGCGCCAGACGTTTTGCCAGACCTTGGCCGCGTAATACCGGCAAGAAATACATTTTTTGTAGTTCGCATACGTCGGCTTCACCACCCTGCAATGGTGCGACACCGCCACCGCCAGCGATTTGGTCGTTTAACTCTACCACCCAATAAGCGCTGTGTGGCTTGCTATAAAGTTGAAAGAGTGTGTCCAGATTGGGATCGGAAACGGTATAGCCTTTATCTGCCGTTAGCCCATGTTCCGTAGATACGGTGCGAATGACGTGAGCTATAGCGACATTATCTTTAGCCGTTATCGGACGCACCACAAGACGCACGGGGGTTGATGTAGTCATGTTTACACTCGCCATTGAATAAACTTTGAAGGGTATCAGGATTTCGTCGTTATGACGGAACTTACCACGTTGATCCTGTTTTGTAATATCACCGAAAGCTGTTCCTTGGCAATACCCATAAAAAAACAGCGGGTAAATGACCCGCTGTTTTTAATCATACTGGCAGGCGTTGTTACAGTGCGGCGATGGTTGCCTGCTGCTCCTGTAACTTCACTTTGCCTTCCTGGCAGGCTGCCAAACGCTCGCGTTCTTTGGCTACTACCGCTTCCGGCGCACGTGCGACAAAACCTTCGTTTGCCAGCTTGCCTTCGATAGACGCGATTTCGGCATCCAATTTGCCCATCTCTTTCGTCAGGCGTGCAATTTCTGCATCCTTGTCGATAAAACCAGCCATTGGGATCAGCAGCTCAGCCCCTTCCACCAGTTTGGTCACCGAAACCGGGCCTTTATCGCCTGCAGGCAGCAGGGTGATTGAGGTCAGGCGGGCCAGCTTCTCTATGAAGCTTTGGTTCTCCTGTACGCGGCGCTGAGCATCGCTACTGGCATTGCGCAGCAGCACTTCCAGCTGTTTGCTTGGTGCGATATTCATCTCTGCGCGGATGTTACGCACGGCCGTGATCGCCTGCTTGATCCACTCCAGATCGTTTAACGCCTGTTGGTCCTCCAACGCTGCGTCATAGGCTGGGAATGGCTGCAGCATAATGGTGTCTGCGGTTTCGCCAGTCAGGGTTTTAACGCGCTGCCAGATGGTTTCAGTGATAAATGGAATGATTGGGTGCGCCAGGCGCAGCAGGGCTTCCAGCACGGTGATCAGCGTATTTCGTGTGGCGCGCTGTTCCGCTTCGCTGCCGTTACTGACTATTGGCTTGGTCAGCTCCAGATACCAGTCGCAGAACTGGTTCCAGGTGAACTCGTACAGAATGCCCGCCGCGATATCGAAGCGGTAGCTGTCCAATGCATCGCGGTAGGCTTTCACCGTGCGGTTGAATTCGGCCAGGATCCAGCGGTCAGCCAGCGAAAGCTGCATCTCGCCACCGTTGAAGCCACAGTCGTGCTCTTCGGTATTCATCAGCACAAAGCGGCTGGCGTTCCACAACTTGTTACAGAAGTTACGGTAACCTTCCAGGCGCTTCATGTCCCAGTTGATGTCGCGACCGGTTGAGGCCAGCGCCGCCAGTGTGAAACGCAGAGCGTCGGTACCGTGCGGTTCGATGCCGTTCGGGAACTGCTTCTCGGTACGTTTGCGGATCTTTTCTGCCAACTGTGGCTGCATCATGTTACCGGTGCGTTTCTCCAGCAGATCTTCCAGCGAAATACCGTCCACCATATCCAACGGATCGATGACGTTACCTTTCGACTTGGACATCTTCTGCCCTTCATCGTCGCGGATCAGGCCGGTCATATAGACCGTTTTGAATGGTACCTGCGGTTTGCCGTTCTCATCTTTGATGAAGTGCATGGTCAGCATGATCATGCGGGCAATCCAGAAGAAGATAATGTCAAAGCCGCTGACCAGCACGCTGGTTGGGTGGAAGGTTTTCAACGCTTCGGTCTGTTCTGGCCAGCCTAAAGTTGAGAAAGTCCACAGACCGGAGGAGAACCAGGTATCCAGAACGTCTTCATCCTGATTCAGCACAACGTCGGTACCTAGGCTGTTCTCACGGCGCACTTCTTCCTCGGTACGGCCTACATACACTTTGCCTTCGGCGTCGTACCAGGCTGGAATGCGGTGGCCCCACCACAGCTGGCGGGAGATGCACCAGTCCTGAATATCGCGCATCCAGCTGAAATACATATTTTCGTACTGCTTGGGTACAAACTGGATCTCACCCTGTTCAACCGCTTCTACTGCCACTTTGGCCAGCGGTGCGGTGCGCACATACCATTGGTCGGTCAGCATTGGCTCGATGACAACGCCGCCACGGTCACCGTAAGGCACGGTCAGATCGTGAGGTTTGATTTCATCCAGTAGACCCAGTTCGTCAAAGGCGGCTACCACGGCTTTACGCGCGGCAAAACGCTCCAGGCCACGGAACTGGCTTGGTAGCTCACCGCTATAAGCCTGGCTGGCCTCACCCAATGTATCGAATACCTCGGCTTCTTGGCGGATATCACCGTCAAAGGTGAGGATGTTGATCATCGGCAAACCGTGACGTTTACCGACTTCATAGTCGTTGAAGTCGTGCGCCGGGGTGATTTTCACACAGCCGGTGCCTTTCTCCATGTCGGCGTGCTCGTCACCCACGATGCGGATGCGGCGGCCGACCAATGGCAGGATGATCTCTTTGCCAATCAGATCCTTATAGCGCGGATCTTCCGGGTTCACGGCCACACCGGTATCACCCAGCACGGTTTCAGGACGGGTTGTAGCCACTACCAGATAATCTTTACCTTCCGCAGTTTTCGCACCATCGGCCAGCGGATAACGCAAATGCCACATGGAGCCTTTGGACTCGCGGTTTTCCACTTCCAGATCGGAGATGGCGGTGCGCAGTTTCGGGTCCCAATTTACCAGGCGTTTGCCACGGTAGATCAGATCTTCTTTGTACAGGCGCACAAAGACTTCTTTTACGGCGTTGGACAGGCCATCATCCATGGTGAAGCGCTCGCGCTCCCAATCTACCGAGTTACCCAGGCGGCGCATCTGGCGGGTGATGGTGCCACCGGATTCAGCCTTCCACTGCCAGATTTTGTCGATAAACGCATCGCGGCCATAATCATGGCGGGTTTTACCCTCTTCGGCGGCGATCTTACGTTCTACCACCATTTGGGTAGCGATACCGGCATGGTCGGTACCAGCCTGCCACAAGGTATTTTTACCTTGCATGCGTTGGTAGCGGGTCATGGTGTCCATAATGGTCTGCTGGAACGCGTGGCCCATATGCAAGCTGCCGGTGACGTTCGGCGGCGGGATCATGATGCAGAAACTTTCCTGGCTGGCATCGCCGTTGGGTTTGAAGTACCCCTGGTTTTCCCAATAATCGTAAAGCTTCTGTTCGATCTGCGTTGGGTCGTAGGCGGTATCAAGATGACTGTTTGTCTTTTCCATTTTTATATCGTTGTTCAGTGAGTTGGCGGCGTGGCCGTGGTCAAATGGAAGCCGACGCTGCGATAGGCTTTGTAACGTTCGCGCGCCAACTGTTTCAGGGTGTCTTCGTAAGGAACGAAGTCTACCACTTCATGGAAAGCAGTAGCAAAATCTGCAAAATGTGGCTGCAGGGCGATCAGCAGATCGCGCGGGGCATTGCCACGTTTGCTGGGCCAGCATAGTTCAACCGGCGAACCAAAGTTTGGCCCTTCGCCTGCCAGATTATGTGGCACAAATTGATGTGGTTCACGTTGCCATAGTGCTTCATCCAGCCGCTGGGCCTGCTCCTGGCTTTCACAGGCGATGAGTACCCGCTTGCCGCTTCGCCACTTTTCTGCGGCAATGGCGCACGCTATAGCTTCATGTGCACTGAGTGCACCAGCGGGATCAGCGTGTTCAAGGAGGTAGAACGTTGCCTGTTTCATTTATACCTTTCATCTTTCAAGCCGCAGCTGTGTTGGCTGCCCTCCCTCACCCCAGTCACTTATTCTTCTGAGCTGCTGGGGAGCCCTTCGGTTGCCGCCTTGCCGCAACTCGAAAGCTATTGGGTATATCGGGTGCCTGTAAAAAATGTAAGGGCACAGCGTGCTGTGCCCTTGATGATTATACCTGAATTGTGACGAGTATTTAATCGTCGCCGTTCAGACCTGCACGATTAAGCAGGAACTGCGCGATCATGGCTACCGGGCGGCCAGTGGCGCCTTTGGTTTTGCCGGAACGCCAGGCGGTGCCCGCAATATCCAGATGTGCCCAACTGTACTTACGAGTAAAGCGAGAAAGGAAACACGCAGCAGTGATGGCACCACCAGGGCGGCCACCAATGTTGGCCATATCCGCAAAGTTGGAATCCAACTGCTCATAGTACTCGTCTGCCAGCGGCAAACGCCAGGCACGGTCACCGGATTGTTCAGAAGCGCCGATCAACTCGTGTGCCAGTGGATTATGGTTCGACATCAGGCCAGTGATATGATGGCCCAGAGCGATCACACAGGCACCGGTTAGAGTGGCGATATCAATCACCAGTTCCGGTTCGAAACGCTCTGCATAGGTTAATGTATCGCACAGCACCAGACGGCCTTCGGCATCGGTGTTCAGCACCTCCACCGTTTGGCCCGACATGGTGGTCAACACGTCACCAGGGCGATAAGCACGCCCACCCGGCATGTTTTCGCAACCGGCCAATATGCCGATGACGTTCAGCGGTAGGTTCAGTTCCGCGACTACACGCATCGTGCCATATACGGCAGCGGCACCACACATGTCGTACTTCATCTCGTCCATACCATCGGCGGGTTTGATAGAGATACCGCCGGAATCGAAGGTCAGCCCTTTACCAATCAGCACGATGGGTTTGGCGTCCGAGTTAGGATTACCTTTGTATTCCATCACAGACATCAACGATTCGTTTTGCGAGCCGGCACCGACGGCCAGATAGGCATTCATCCCCAGATCCTTCATCTGCTGTTCGCCGATGACACGGGTGGTGATATTGCTGCTGAAAGCATCTGCTAATTGGCGCGCCTGTGATGCCAGATAACCGGCATTACAGATATTGGGGGGCATGTTACCGAGATCTTTTGCCGCTTTGATACCTGCGGCTACCGCCAGACCGTGCTGGATGGCGCGTTCACCGCTGGTGAGTTCTCGGCGGGTAGGTACGTTGAACACCATTTTACGCAGCGGGCGGCGTGGTTCCACCTTGTTGCTCTTCAACTGATCAAAGGTATAAAGCGTTTCTTTCGCTGTTTCTACCGCTTGTCGCACCTTCCAGTAAGTATTGCGCCCCTTGACGTGCAGTTCAGTCAGGAAGCAGACCGCCTCCATGGAACCGGTATCGTTGAGGGTATTGATGGTTTTCTGGATCACCTGTTTATACTGGCGCTCATCGAGCTCACGCTCTTTACCACAACCAATCAACAAAATGCGTTCGGAGAGAATGTTCGGCACATGATGCAGCAGTAATGTCTGCCCGACCTTGCCTTCTAATTCACCCCGGCGCAATAATGCGCTGATATAACCATCACTAATTTTGTCGAGCTGTTCTGCGATAGGTGACAGGCGGCGTGGTTCGAAAACTCCAACAACTATACAGGCGCTGCGCTGTTTTTCCGGGCTACCGCTTTTTACACTGAACTCCATGCACTCTCCTGAATCTTAAAGACAACAGCGAAAGCTACCGTTAGAATGATCTGCTCCGTCTCGGGCTTCCGTCATTGAGTTAACTAAATAGACTAACCTGAATGGCGTAAACTGCTCTGTTTGGGTAACTATAGGCTTCTCCCTATAGGGCAGCCAAGCAGCTTGATGTTCTAACTGACTATTTTAGCTGTGAAGGTTGCCACATGATGAGAAAAAATGGCGGATTAACGATGAAACTATCGATTTTCCTGCAAAAAGACAAGTTTTCACAGGCGTAATTAGCGTGATCATCATTAGATATCTGATTCGGGAAACGTTAAAGAGCCAAATCGCCATCCTGTTCATCCTGCTTTTGATCTTTTTTTGTCAGAATCTGGTTAAGGTATTGGGCGATGCGGTTAACGGTAATATTCCGACAAATTTAGTCTTGTCCCTGCTGGCACTGAGTGTGCCAAAGATGGGGCAACTCATCTTACCATTAAGCCTGTATCTTGGCTTGTTGATAACGCTTGGGCGGTTGTATACCGAAAGCGAAATCACCGTGATGCATGCCTGCGGTCTGGGTAAACGGACATTGCTCATCGCCGCGATGACCTTGGCAATCTTTACTTCTGCGATTGCCGCAGTCAACGTATTCTGGTTGGGGCCGTCGGCATCCATTCATCAGTATGAGGTGATTGCCGAAGCCAAAGCCAACCCCAGCATTGCCGGGCTGACGGAGGGACAGTTCCAAACCTCCCAGGATGGCAATGTTGTGTTGTTTGTCGGTAACGTGAAAGGCAATGGCTTTAATAATGTCTTTTTGGCCCAGTTGCGGCCAAATGGTAACCAGCGTCCTTCCGTGGTGGTGGCAGAACGCGGCGTGACCTATCAGAATCCCGATGGCTCACAGGAGGTTCGGCTGGATAAAGGTTCTCGCTTTGAAGGGACTGCGCTGCTGCGTGATTTCCGCATCACCGATTTTACTGATTACAAGGCTGTCATTGGTCATCGCCCTGCGGCGGTTGATCAGACCGAGACAGAACAGATGTCGATGCATGCACTGTGGCTGTCGAACGATCCTGACGCACTCGCTGAGTTCCACTGGCGTTTGACGTTGGTCTTTTCGGTCGTGCTGATGGCGTACCTAGTGGTACCCCTTAGCGTAGTGAATCCGCGTCAGGGACGAGTGTTAAGTATGTTGCCTGCCATTCTGTTATATCTGATTTTCTTCCTGTTACAGACGACGATTCGTTCCAATGCCGGTAATGGTAAACTGGATCCGTTACTATGGAACTGGTTGGTGAACCTGATATTCTTTGTCATCGCTTTGTTACTTAACCTTTGGGACACCTTACCGTTGCGTAGACTGCGAGCACGTTTGAGAGGAGCGGCCTGATGTTTGGTGTATTAGACCGCTATATTGGCAAGACGATTTTTAATACCATCATCATGACGCTGTTCTTATTGGTGTCGCTTTCCAGCATCATCAAGTTTGTTGAACAGCTACGGAAGGTAGGTCAAGGGCAATACACTGCACTGAGTGCCACAATGTTTACTTTGCTCAGCGTGCCACGAGACGTTGAGGTTTTCTTCCCTATGGCGGCATTGTTGGGAGCATTACTGGGCTTGGGAACCTTGGCAACGCGTAGCGAATTAGTTGTGATGCAGGCTTCCGGTTTTACCCGCATGCAGATTGCCGGTTCGGTGATGAAAACCGCCATTCCGCTGGTGTTTCTTACTATGGCGGTGGGTGAATGGGTGGCGCCGCAAGCGGAACAGATGGCGCGTAACTACCGTACACAGCAGATGTACGGAGGGTCTCTGCTTTCAACTAAAACCGGTCTGTGGGCAAAAGATGGAAACGACTTCATCTACATTGAGCGTGTTTCTGGTGATACGGAACTTTCAGGGGTCAACATCTATCACTTCAATGACCAACGCAGGTTGCAATCGGTGCGTTATGCTGCCAGTGCCAATTTTGAAGATGGTGTGTGGAAGCTTTCTCAGGTAGATACTTCCGACCTGACCGATCAGAAACAGGTGACAGGAACGCAGACGCTAACGGGGGAATGGAAAACCAACCTGACGCCGGACAAACTGGGCGTGGTGGCATTAGACCCTGATTCAATGTCTATTAGTGGGTTACATAACTACGTGAAGTATCTGAAAATAAGCGGTCAAGAGTCTAGCCGCTATCAGTTGAATATGTGGGATAAGATCTTCGCGCCGCTTTCGGTGGCGGTCATGATGTTGATGGCGCTGTCTTTTATTTTTGGCCCATTGCGTAGTGTGCCGATGGGGGTACGTGTGGTGACTGGTATCAGCTTCGGTTTCCTGTTTTACGTGCTGGATCAGATCTTCGGCCCATTAAGCCTAGTGTATAGTATGCCGCCGGTTCTGGGCGCATTACTACCAAGCCTGGTATTCCTGGTTATCAGTTTGTTTATGTTGATGAAACGGAAATAGCCCGATCGCGGAACGGGTGGGAGTAGCCCCACCCATAAAGTGGTTAAAGCGCCGATGCCTCGGAAGGAAAGAGGGCAAAGGCGTTACTGCAATCATAGGGTACTTCTGCATTGGTTTCTGGCGCGTCACGGTCATCCCACACTTCAAACTCCGGCGCACCGTCCGCCACTGCCGACAGCAACAGATTTGCTATAGAAACCGGACCTGGCCCCATAGTTATCTGTGCATAGGAGGGGGCTGCAGGTATTGTTTCCGAGCCTTTGCTGGCTAATAGCGGGCTGCTATCAAACACGGTGTTATCAAGCACAATATTTCTTAGTGGCAGAGCCTGGCCATCAGAGCTGAAGCCACGCAAGGTCACACGAACGTTCTCACCATTGTAAATAGAGCCAGGAGTGTCCACATAGTGGTAGTTCTTGATGGTGATACCCTGAATATCTGGGTAGGCTTGGCCGATTTTCTTACTGTAATAGGTGTCTATGGTCAGTGCTTCCTGAGCACGACGGATGCAGACGCCATCATAACTCACGTTCTTCACTTCACCCCCAACGCTCATATCGGTTTTGATACGCACCCCAACGGCAAAATCAGCGTCATGGCCATCAATAGTAAGATCTCGGATCTCTACGTCTTTGATCCCACAATCGGTTTCACTGCCAATCGACATGCCATGAGTAAAGTAGAGCCGATTATGTAAAATTTTGACGTTACTGACGGTGTAAATTGGCAGTTGGCCAGCATATTTATCGGCAATAGGGGGCACACAGGCACTGCTGTTATGCGATTTTATGGCAACGCCGTCATCACCCGTGCTGATGTGATTGTAGGCGATCAACACATTTTGCGATTGGCCAGGATCGATAGCATCAGTATTTTTGGTGGTATCTGGCGTAAAGCAGGTACTGGCCCGCGTATAGTTTGGCGAGCCTGAGGTTGTGGGTTTTGAACCAGGAGGGCAATCATAACCTGGCACGGTATAAGCCAGTGACGGGGTCAATACCTTCACTCCCCATACGGTTACCCCATTAACCCCGCTGGGGACAAAATGGAATTTAGGAGCATTCTGCAAGGTGATTTTATACAGTGTAAAATTCTGGCTGGTAGGTTTGGCTGAGTTTTTGTTGGTAACCTGAATCAGCCGTGGATTGTTTTGGTTGGCGCCAGAGACCGTTTTGGTCAGTGCACCCACGTCCCACCAGGTGAGGGTATTGGCGTATTTCCCGCTGGTCATGATCGCTCCACCCCGTCCATCGATGATGCCTTCGCCGACGACACCGCTGTTCAGCACGTCTGTTCCGGTAATTAACGCATTACAACCGTTATCAGAGCTTGCGGTTTCACCGCAGTTATTTTTACCGGCAACCTGATAATCTGCCGGGCTGCGTGAGGCAAAAAGGGTGATCCCTTGATCGACCCATAACATCACGTCACTTTTAAGTGTCAGCGGGCCGCTCAGGAACGCATTTTCCCCGCTGTTGCCAACCACCAACTTAACGGCACCGCTGCTGCAGGCATTAATTGCTGCTTGGATACGGATGGTATCAGGTTGCGAACGTTCTGGGTTGGCATCGACGGTTTCATCCAATAAGCCTAAAGCATTCTGAGTTAACTCTGCTGTCAGGGTTTGGCAAATTTCAGGCATTACTGGCTCTTTTCCCACCAGTTCGGGATCGTTAAGGGCAGAGTCTGGCCATGCGCCACTGCGGGATGATGGTGTTAGTGGTTCAATAGGTTCAGCAGGATCAGTGGGGTCAACAGTATTAATCGGGGTAGTGGTGTTAGTTTGAGAGGCTATGGTGTTACCTGAGTTATCACAGGCCGTCAGCGCAAGCAGAAAAATGACCATAACTGATAGAGACTTAATATTCCTTCGCATAAATGTCCTCATAATGAAACGGCGTTCCATAATGAGATATTGTCTCGCCAAGTACATTGCTGCAACTATTACATAAAATAACTATGATCATTCAAATTATTAACTATTCGGTTTGTGCGAGGCGCTTTTTTTAAGCTAACTACCTGTGTTAACTGCGTATTTAGGCTGTGTTCCTTAATGGTACTCAAATCATCTCCAGTGGAAGGCACATAACCAGAGAGTAGAAGGTTGAACAAATGTGGTAGGGTTCTTTTTTAGGCACGAGAAGAGAAAACTGGCCTGATTGGGCCAAATATGTCCAATCAAGATTTTCGGTGTTGTGCAGCGTTCATGAAAGACAACTGCTATTCAGGAAAGATTTACATTACTATTTATAGATGGGGTTTGCCGAGAGTCAGGTATCATGAAAAGTGAAATGAGCGGTATTCTTGTCTTCCTTGTGGCAGCCGAAACAGGTAATTTTTCAAAAGCTGCAGAAAATCTTCACCTCACGCGCTCTGCTATCACCAAGACCATTGCTCGGTTGGAGTCTAGGCTTGGTGTATCCCTGTTTAATAGAACAACCCGTAGCCAAAGTCTTACTGACGAAGGCATTCTTTATTATGAGTATTGTCGGCGTGCTGTTAACGAAATCCTGAAAGCTGAAGAAATACTTGAAGGAGAAAAACTTCAGGTAAGCGGACGTTTAAGGATTTCTGTTCCGGTCTTGTTCGGTCATCTTTGTATCGCGCCACTCCTCACCGAATTAATGCGAGAACATTCAGGTCTTGAACTGGAAATGTCTTTTAGCGACAGGATCGTAGATATCACCGAAGAAGGTTTCGATTTAGCCATCCGGATCGGAAATTTGCCTGACAGTACCAGCCTGATAGCCCGAAAAATTGCCGCGCACCGTATGGTGTTCTGCGCGTCACCGTCTTATTTAAGCCTGGCAGGTGAACCGACGTCGGAAGAAATGCTCAGCCAGCATGCGGCTATTGCCTATATCCGTTCGGGGCGTATACAAAAATGGCGAGCAAAGAGGGCTGATGGCAACGTGTGGGAAATTACGCCTGCTGCAAGACTTATGATGGATGATATGCAGGCTGTCAAAGGAGCTGCCATGGCGGGGAGCGGTATTGCCTGGTTGCCTTACTGGCTGGCTCGTGATGCGTTGCAGTTGGGGGCATTGCAGGAAATATTGAAAAATATGAATACGGAACTTTGGCCGATTTATGCGGTTTGGCCGCGCACGCCACGTCTTGCGCTCAAGGTCAGGGTTGCGGTAGATCGTCTGGTCAGCGAGCTGCCGCAGAGAATGGCATTAGCAGAAGCGCCTTTTGAATGAAGTGTGACGTACCTCATAAGATCCTGACCAAGAGCTCTTGAATTATGCTAAGGCTAGAATTTTTGCTCGTGCTTCTGCGATACCTTTGTCGCGTCCGTGATGTTTGATATCCATACCTTCAGCATAAACAAACTCAACGTCGTTTATGCCGAGCAAACTCAGAACTGAGCGTAAATAAGGTGTCACCGCGTCTGTCGCCTGATCAACATGAATTCCACCGCGAGAACTGATGACTACCGCCTTCACCCCTTCAACAAGGCCCTGCGGATAGGTTTCAGTATATTTGAACGTTACTCCGGCCCGAGCCACCAAGTCGAACCAGTTTTTGAGTTGAGTGGGTACATTCAGGTTATACATAGGTGCACCAATGACGAGAATCTCGCTTTTTTTCAACTCAGCTATCAGCTGGTCAGAAAGAGTGACAACCTGGCGAGCTCGAGAGCTCAAATTTTGCCCATTTCGCAGTGCGTCGAATAATTCGCTATCCAGAACTGGCAACTCAAGCGTTGTCAGGTCATGTTCGATAATCTCATCATGAAGCGCTTTTTGCCGGCGTTCAGATAGAAAAGCATCAATTAGTGAGTTTGTTTGAGAGGCTGGCCCCATGATGCTGGATTTAAGTACAAGGATCTTACTCATGATATTTCATATTTCCTGAATTTGGTTATAAAAAAGCAGCATTATTATCGGTGCCTGATTTAATCCGAAAATACTATCACTAGATAAAATAAAATATTGTTGAAGTTTTTTATAGAAATTGATTCCCAAAAAGAAACAATAAAGCATGGTAAATAAAAATTGTGATGGGTAAAATTCTTCCTGCCATCAGGATTAGAACGATGTATTAAAATTAACCGTTTCAGGAAGATAAGAATATGAACGTTAAAAAAATCTTATTAATTGCCAGTTTGCTCTCTCTAAGCAGTTTTAATTTACAGGCGCAAGAGAATACCAGCAGTGTTGATCTCTCCAAGTTCAGATTCAGCAAAGCCGAAATGCAGGAAATCGCTAACCCTCACTTACTGTCACACCGAATTTTTTACGAAAAGCCTTCCCAAGGTCCTGATGCAGCCTGGTTTGATGCGGTAAAGCAAGGCAATCTTGCAACGGTAAAAAAAATGGTGGAAGCGGGGCAAAATCTTGAAGCTAAGGATGAAGCTTCACTGGGGCAAACAGCATTAGGCTGGGCTGCTTTTATCGGTTATTTCGATATCGTTCAGTACCTGGTTGAAAAAGGGGCTGATATCCGCGCTACAGACCGTGCCGACGTATATAATAGCGTCAAGTCGGCAGTGATGGGCAAGAACGTCGAGGTAGTCAAATACCTCCATGAACGTTTAAAAAATGAAATAGACTGGAACGCCAAAGAAAAAGACGGTGAAACCTTGTTTATGGTGGCTGCGGTTGATGGAAGGCTGGATACCGTAAAATATATTCTACAGTTCAATCCCGATTTAAACGTGGTAGCCGTCAACGAAACCCCAAAAATCGACGCTAGCCCGCTTAGCGGAGCCTGTGAAAATGGCTTTGTTGATGTGGCTAACCTATTGATAGAAAAAGGGGCGATCAACCATAAAACTGGAAAATCCAGCTGCAATTAACCTGGATGGTAAGCGCTAAAAAAGAAATGCCTGCTCGGATATACCTAAGTTCTATCAAGATGCAGGTAGGTGGCACAATTGAGCGACAACGCTGTTGGGAGCTGACTTGAACAGCGCGTGAGATGGCCGTTGAGTGAGCCTCAAGGATGAGACTCATGAATCCCCATGAATTAGGCTGTAGTGAATGAAGGAAGGTAACATCCCTAGAGTTTGAAGGATGGCGGGGATAGCTAAGCTTAAATTGTTTCATTTTAAGCTTCAGGCGGGAGTGATGTGAAACGCTGTGGATCCAGCCGTGAAGGGACGCATCGCATACCTATGCTCTATGTTCAACGGCTGGCTAATCTGTCATTAAGGATGAAACCTACATTTGCGAGAAGGTATTCATAATAACCCCACCGCTGATAATCAGCGCCATGGCAAAGATGGCGGGTAGATCGGGTTTCTGTTTGTAGAGCAGCATGGAAACGAAAGTGACGCCGACAATACCAAAACCACACCATAGTGAATAGGCAACCCCTACAGGTACATACCCCATGGCACGGGTCAGGGCGAAATAACACAGGCAGTAAGCCACTATCACGAGTATCGAAGGGCCGAGTTTTTTGAAGTTGTTGGTTTTTTTGATCATCGACGTACCGGTAATTTCTGAGCCGATAGACAATGCCAACCACAGGAAGCCAATATTAAACATAATTCATACCTTATTCGGAAGAGCCCATTTTTGAAAAAAGGTTCATGATCACGATGCCGCTGGCAATGACTACCATGCCGATAATAGCCGGAGCATCGGGATGCTGACCGTAAAATACCATCCCTAGGCTGGATACCATTAATATCCCAGTGCCCGACCAAGTCGCATAAGCGAGACCAACGGGAATATATTTTACCGCATTGGATAATGAGTAATAGCAAACGCAATATAATACGACGATTAAACCTAATAATAGCGTTTTGGTACTGCCTTCACTATTGTCAAACATTTTTAACGTGGATGTTGCTGAAGTTTCAGAAAGTATAACTAATAACATCCATAACCATGCCTTAACTTTAGCTGACATAGAGTAAACTCCTATATATTTAATTGAAGAGCAAGCTTGGTTTAAAAAATGTAAAAAATTCTCAATTTATTTTCATTACAATTATATTTTGACAGTGGTTTGGTTGAGTTCTATCTTGCTGAATAATGCACTTACGTCCTTTAAATATATTAAATGCGATATAAGAAAGTGCGGTTTCTTTGTTGTTGGCAGAGGATGCTTTAGTTTCTATCGAACTTCTCACCTACTGCATGTACGCTGTTTTCCCATGTCCAAATTACCCGCACTAGAAACATCTAATAGGATAGGTCTTTAGGCAGCGTCCCTTAACTGCGCGCAAATGGCACTAGCCCAAAGGGTTTAATCACACCACGGACAGTTAAGGGACACAGCCTAGTGCTTTACCAGTCTAATATCAAAATCAAAGCGTTGGAAATAAGCCGCAAGTTGGTCTAATTCTTGAGCACTGTAGCCAAGATTACCTGTGACTGGATAGATCATCTCGAGCTTGTCATATTTATTTTTTCCCAATTCGTGATAGGGCAAAATATCGATGCGGATAATATTTCCACGTTGCGCCAACTGAGTCACATAATTAATCACACCGTCGATGGCATCGTGAGAGTCGTTACATCCACGCACCAGCGGTATGCGTACTACAATATTGGCACCAAGTTCGACTAAACGTTCTAGATTCCTCTTGACTCTCTCATTACCCATGCCGAATAACTCTTTATGCCTAACACTGTTGATGTGTTTAAGATCGAAAAGGAACATATCGGTACATTTAGCCAATTTTTCATAATTCGCTAAAGAAGTGGTGCCATTCGTTTCAATGGCGGTATTAATCATCATTTTTTTGCATTCGGTCAGCAATGCGGCAGCAAAATCCGTTTGCATACTTAATTCGCCTCCTCCAAGAGTGACCCCACCCCCAGAAGCATAATAGAAGTCAACATCCTGCAGGATAATATCCATTAATTCCTGCACGGTAACGTCTTTCCCCATAATATCCAGCGCTTCAGAGGGGCAAGTTTCCTCACATTTTCGACAGCCCGTACACGCTATGTTGCGGTCAACGCGATGCTGAGGGTGACCTTCCGTATCTCTGATTAATGAATGAATACCCACTGGGCAAACATCGACACATTCTCCACAGCTGACACATTTATCTCGTGAAAACATGACTTGAAAATTGCTGCTTATCCCTTCGGGGTTTGCGCACCATGCACAGCGGATATTACAACCTTTGAAAAAAATCAGAGTGCGAATACCGTCTCCGTCATAGATAGAGTATTTCTGGATATTAAATATTCGCCCTTTTTTCTCCAGCAAATTATCCATTTATTTCATCCTCTTTGTTTCACCCACTCAGGACAGATTTGGGGAAAACTTCCCTGTTTTACCCCGGTCAGGATCAGAACTTCTCAATTATCGTCCGGCTGATAATTTCATCCTGAACTTCTTTACACAGTTCGACAAAGTAAGCACTGTATCCGGCGACGCGAACGATCAGGTCGCGGTATTTTTCCGGTTCGAGCTGTGCTTTTTTCAGTACTTCGTTATCTACATAGCTAAACTGCATCTGGCCATTACCCAGAATAGAAGCCGTGCGCAGCAGCGTGATCAGTCCATTTTTGCCTTCAGGGGTATCAAGCAATCCTTTAAGGAACTTGAAGTTGTGCACCATGCCAATGTTCATGGTTTCCATATTCATTTTACTGACTGACTTGATAACGGCGGTTGGCCCTTGTTTATCTGCGCCTTGGGTTGGGCTAATGCCGTCGGAGAGCGGCATCCACGCCAGACGGCCATTCGGCGTGGCTGCGGTCAGTGCACCGATCGGCGTGTTGTTGGAGATCGACAGCGTGCCGTGACTCATGGTGGAGTAGAGCATCTTGTACTTACGGCATTCACGCTCGGTCCACTCGGTGATATCAAGTGCGAACTGATCCACGCTATCATCATCGTTGCCATACTTCGGCGCGTTCAAACAGTCGCGGCGAAGCTGTTCAAACCCTGCGAAATTGGCCAGCAGCGCATCGCGGATCTGCTCAAGGCTGTATTTGCCATCCTGATAAACCAGTTTGCGGATTGCTGCCATAGAATCGACATAGGTCGCTAGACCCGAAAAGATCAACCCTGGGCCGTGGTTAATAATTGCCCCGCCAGCGGAGACATCTTTACCTTGTTCCATGCAGCCTTCTACCATCAGCGACATCAACGGTTTCGGTGCCACCTCGCGGTGTACGCGCTGGCTAATCACGGTACCAATAGCAGATAGCTTGACGATATGTGCAATCTGCTTTTTCACTGCCTGTTCAAAATCCTCGAAGGTTTCCAGCGTATGTAATTCACCGGTATCCAGGCCTTGGTAGCTATCATATAGCACCATACGGCCACGGTTGAGGACGAATTCGATGGCGATGGGCCACTGGGTATACCCTGTAGAGGTCCACTGATAGATGCGGCCAGATTTTTGCGGCTCCACACAGCCCATTAGGCAGTAGTCACGGGCATCATTAAAATCAAAGCCTTTGCGCAACATCATCTTGATATGTGCATCATCAAAGTGGCAGGCCGGGAATCCCATTCCGGCTTTCACCACATCCACGATTTTCTCCATGTATTTCTGTGGGGATTGGTTATGGATACGGCATGCCAGCGAGGGTTGATATACTTTGACAAAACGCACCGCGTCCATAATCAGGTAGGTGAGTTCATTACAGGCATCGCCACCGCTGCGTTTTTGCCCGCCGACAGTCAGGTTGATGAAAGGCTGATAGCCAGCAAAGTACTTGGCACCCAGTTCGCTAGACATCCACATCAGTTCGGCGCACTTGATGATGAAAGCTTGCAACAGCTCTAAGGCCTGCTCTTGCGTCAGGCGACCAGAGTCGATGTCCGCCTTATACATTGGGTAGCAGTATTGATCAACACGGCCTAGCGACAGACCCGTCTGGTTCTCTTCCACTTCAAACAGGGATTCTACAGTCCAGATACTCTGTAGTGCTTCCTGCAGAGTTTTTGGTGGATTGGCCGGTACGTTTTCGTTGGTTTCAGCAATGACAAGCAGTTCGGCACGACGAGCCGGATCTTGTTCATCGGCAGCGAGTTCACGGGCTTTCTCTGCAATCCTTCGGGCGTAAGCCATCACTCCTTCACAGGTTTCTATTGCGGATTTGTAGAAGTAGATCTTGTCGATATCTTCTGGATTTTCCATGCTCAATGCATCAAGACGTTGCTGGGCATCGGCTTTGATACCCTTCATCCCCTTGGTAAACAGCAGGACGTCGTAGCCAGGACAGGTATCACCACCGCCGTTAATCTGGTGATAGGAGAGATCGCTGACGTAGGTTTCGCCGCTGAATGCCCAGATACCGGCTTCACGGTACTGTGCCTCACAGACCTCATCCACTGAGCGACCTTCCCAAAACGGAACGATCTCTTCGCGGATCACTTTCTTGTCGGCTTCAGAAATGATGAAGGGGTCCTGCGGGCGTGTCGCCATGGTATCCAGTTCGTCTTTCACCCAGCGCCAGGCAATATCTGGCGAGAATGCCCCAGCACGCGGTTTACCGCAGGGGTGCCCGACGATCAACTCATCTTGCTGAACCAAAATGGGTGCCGCCTCGCAGGCTGCGCGGAAAGATTTGGCGCGTAATAGAATGGTCGGCAGGCCAGGATTATTTTTAGCAACCTCGGTAAAGGCGATTGCGCGGTAGATCGATACGCTTGGGCGAGCTTTTAGGTAGTTAGCACGCAGTCTTTGCAGGCGAGGTGTCAATCCTTCTAACTGGCCGGTTGCCACGGGTGCTGATGCCGTACTGTGCGTGGAGGCAGCGTTTTTCAACGTTTCCAAAATGGTGGTGTTTTCAGCATTGGTGGGGCGTTTGGAGGACGAGTTTTTTTTTCCCAGCGGTTTCGCTTGTGTCGTTAATGAATGGTGGCCCATATTCAAATCTCTCCTGATATTTTTCGTTTTTACGCAATCACGTAAAATGCGTTAGGTAGATTGTTATTGCCTGATGACAGGCATGATTAGGCGGTAATAGGCGCAATTTCTAACTTTGTTGCGCAGGTTGGTTTAGGGGCAACGGTTACGAAGCCCCACGGACTGATCTCTTTGCCAGAACAAACCTTAAAAGCGTTTTTCAGACTGCCGATGCTGGCCTAGACCGTTAATGGCTTCTCTAACAGGCTCCGAGTTCTTACTTATGGCCGTTTTGAGTTGGCTGACGCAGATCGTCAACACTGCGCACGCCATAGCCTACTTTTCGGATGTTAAGCAGGTTCATTGGGCCAACGTTGTCGGAACTCGAACCGCCCCCGATGGCACCGCAACCCAGAGTTAACGACGGAACCAGATTGGTGGTAGCGCCTATGGCACCTAAAGCGGATGGTGTATTAATCAGGATACGGTGCACGGGTTTTTGTAGTGCGAATTCGCGTACCACTTCCTGGTTTTGGGTGTGAATCACCAGCGTATGCCCCAGACCCTCGTTAGTCAGAAGTTCAAGCGCGCGTTTAGAGGCGCAGGAGTAATCCTCTTCGATATACATACCGAGCACCGGGCAGAGTTTTTCACGGGCATAAGGATTTTGGCGCGAAACACTGTTTTGCAACGAAATCAGCACCTGCGTGTTGTAGGGGACGTTCAACCTGGCTTGCTCACTGAGATACAGTGCGTTTTTACCTACTATTTCAGGATTAATCATACCGTTCGGACGTAACAGAATGCTGGCCAAACGAGCAGATTCTTCATCGTTCATAAAGTAGGCACCCTGTGCCAACAGTTCGCGGTGTACATCTTGGTAGATAGATTTTTCCACGATGATCGACTGTTCTGAGGCGCAGATCACGCCATTATCAAAGGTTTTGCTCGCGATGATATCGCTGACGGCCTGTTTGATGTTGGCACTGCGCTCGATAAACGCCGGATTATTGCCGGGACCACCACTGATGGTGGGTGTGCCCGAACCGTAGGCGGCTCGCACCATGCCTTCGCCACCGGTTGCCAGGATCAGGGAGACGTCTTTACTGCGCATCAGCGTTGTGGTGCCTTCCAACGTCATCTTGCTCAGACCGTCAACGATACCTGCAGGGGCACCAGCCTGTTGGGCCGCATTCTTAACGATTTCAAGTGTGCGCAGGCTGCATTGTTGAGCGCCAGGGTGCGGGGAGAAAATAATTGCATTCCCTGCTTTTAGCGCGATCAGCGTTTTATAAATAATAGTAGAGGTAGGATTGGTCGACGGCACCAAAGCGGTAATTACCCCCAAAGGAACACCCACACTCATGACTTTATTTTGCAGGTCGTCGTGAATAATACCGATGGTTTTTAAGTCTTTAATGTATTCATAAACCTTCTTGGAGGCAAAAATGTTCTTTAATACTTTGTCTTGCCAGTTACCAAAACCTGTTTCTTCATGAGCCAGTTTTGCTAACTCTCCAGCGTGCTCTGCTGCTTCGTTGGCAATATGCTTTACAATGCCATCGATTTTTTCTTGTGAAAATTTGGCAAACTGCAATTGCGCCTGTTTAGCATTATTAATCAGAGTGCGAGCCTGCTGAATAGATTGTAAATCTGGATCTGATAGCGTCATTATATTATCCCCTGAACAGACGTTTCATTCCCCCCCGAATCACTTACTGGTGTAAATCTCATCGGGATTTATTCATTGCCACTGACCGGTACCTCGACGTCTCTAGATATCAGTACTTTCATCTTCAATGGCACAGTTTGATAAGCGTGGAGCAAGGCTTTTCGAGCGGCTAAATGCACTATACCTATTAAATGATTATTCAAAATATAAATTCGCTGATTGCTATATATTTGGTTTTTTACTCTATGATTAACGCTATATTTATTGTTTATTTATGTTTCTATTCTGGTAATCGTTCCAGTAATAGCCTCATTGTCTGACTAAAAATTGCTGTGTGCGGATTTTACTCACTGTTTAATCAGATCGTTAATTTTATGGTTATTACATGGATGGTTTCGCTAACATGATGGAGCCTAGAATGTGAAGTAGTGCAGGTTTTTACATTGTGTTTGCAGGGGATGGCTCGGTATACTCGTCATACTTCAAGTTGCTTGGGTGTTGACTGACTGCCTTCGCTCACCCCAGTCACTTACCTGAGTAAGCTCCTGGGGCTTCGCTCAGTTGCCGACTACAAGCAACTCGAATTATTTTGGGTATATACCTAATAGGTGCTCCTATTAGCGCGGTATTTTTTCAGGTCATTTTTTTGTTTGTAAATTGGGCTGATAGTATTCATAAAAATGGTATGGCTTTTCAATAATCGCTATGTTGAACAGCATTGATAATTATGGACTATGGTACTCATGGATTATGCGCCACAATCAGTTCAAGTTGGCTTGGTTCACTTAATTGTGTGATTAAATCGTTAGGCTGCCAGGCTTTAGAGTACAAATGTACAGCGGTGAGTTGATCGAACTGAGTAACACTGTATCGGGGTTAATTTTCTCCATAGTCAGTGACAGGCCGTCGTGGCTGTCTGACATTTCGCGCATAAAGTAGTCAAAAATAACGTCGGGAGATTGGTCGATAGAAGACTTGCTGGCCACCCAGTGGTTGATTTGATAATAACGAGAGCTGGGGGAAACGCGTTTGCTGGTGTAGTCAAACTGAACATAACGTTGAAAATAAAGCCATCCAGCGCTTGAGTCTGAATATCCTTCGACCACAATTGAACCTTTACCTTTATCGTTAAAATTGAAGTGAATATTGACATTAACAGACTCGGTAATGGTATCTTCGAAATGCATGATGGCTTTGGTTGAGCAATTTAAAATACCGTTATGGTTTAATGGAGTGTGCCTGATGATGATAAATGTCGCAATCAGCAAAAGTATAATAGAGAAGATAAATAAAGCTCGTCCCAAAGCCCATTTTTTCATAATTTACTTCCATGAATAATAAAAATAATTATCGCAGTAACTGAATGAATTATCTTGATGTTTGGCACAGTGAGCGAGAAATGTGCGGCCTAAACCATTGGATTGCAGCTTATCACCGTAAAAGAAAAGAAATCTTTCGTCCTTGTTGTACGGTATTTTCTTTTTTTCTTTTACAGCAATGAAGTTGTTCAGGTAGTTTTCACGCATTCTGGGGTTAATCATCATGTCAGTGGAAAATACCTCAACAGGTTCCTGCGCGATGGGGGTGAGAGTGATAGGTTTCATGCTGCCGCTATTGGCCCAGGACCAGCCGAGCAGGGCGACTGCCAGCAGTGATATCGCTACACCCGCATAACCCCAATAGCGATCGGGGCTGTTAACGGCAGAAGGTCTTGGGGCGGGAGGAGGCACTATTTGCTCTGGCCGTTCGCCTTCACCGGCATCTATCACCGAATGGGGTAAGGTGTCATCGATCACTTCTATTGTTAGATCTGGATTCAGTTCCAGCCGACCACGCGCTACGGTGACGATAATATTCTCAATACCATAACTGCGGAAGGCTTTGCGCAGCATACTCAGGTATTGGTTTAGGTTACTATTGGATGACACCAGTCCTTTGTCATCCCAGACCCGCTGCATCACCATATCGCGGCTGATCACACCAGGGTTCTGGATCATAAAGAACAGCAGTGCATTGGCCGTGATGGTGAGTTGTGTATCGGACTTGCCGTCGTCGTCGAGCTTGAGTGAACCCTCGGTGGCATCATAAATAAGAAAGGCATTAATTTTAAATTTCATTATCGCCCCCGCGTGCTAACAGCCTAATACTCCCAGCAGGTCATTGCCGCCAATTGTATTATCAACGTCAGCCGGAGAAACGATGCGGTAATCCTTCTTTATTAACACCGGCCTGATTGACAACGACATTTACGGAAAACGCGGCGTTCCGGCCTTTAGCTGCATAATGCTGGCTGTTTTTGAGCAACGGTTGTTACAGCTTTCCGGGGCTTTCCTCTATGGATGTAGATGTTTATTCGGTGGATCATACCGACCAGTGGGGGTATTAATTTTGATCAAGGTCAAGCCCTGTCCCGTATAGGTCTGACCAATCTGGAATAATGTCTACCAGTTCAAACTATTCATTAGAAAATCTTTACTGACTGGAAAAGGGAGGATTAAGGCCACAAGAGGAAATGAGTTTCTATAAACGCTGTACTAGGCTGCGTCTAATAGTGCTACAGGTGGGAGTGATGCAGGTTAGCCGACCGTTGAGCGCAGGGATGCGCGATACAAGCCCCAGGGAGAGGGTCACTGCGTGTCGGCGTTCCGTATGATTCCCACCTACCTGAAGCTTACAGTGAAGCGGTATTAAGCGCGGTTATTTAGCCCCGCACTCCGGTGCGGGGGAGGAGGGATTACAATAACCAATCCAGTACCAGAATACCGCACAGGCTGATTGCCCAAGCTATGGTGGTAGGCACCGACCACACCATCATCTGTAGCTTAACGTCCTTGATCCCCATCATACGGTTCACCACCCAGAACATACTGTCGTTAAAGTAGCTGAAGAACAGGGCACCCATGGTTGCGGCCTGAGCGGCAGCAAGCATGTTAACCCCTGGCAACTGGCTGACAATCGGGGCTGAGATGGATGCCGCGGTGATCATGGCGACCGTGCCAGAACCCTGTATCAACCTGACCAGTGTTGCGATGAAAAAGGGGATCAGTACTGGCGTTAGCGGCAGGTTGGCAACATGCTGAGCCAGTAAAGTGCCGGTACCACTCTCACGCAGTACGGCTCCTAACGCACCACCTGCGCCGGTGACCAGCAGAATAATCCCTGCGGTTTGCAACCCTTCTTCCAAGCGCTCCAGCGTTTCGTGCTTGTTGATCTTTGGCATCAGAGTGTAGACCGCCAGCAACACACTGATGGCTAACGCAATGATGGGGGAGCCAAGGAAGGCAAACATTTGCCCCCAAAGACTTTCCCCCAACCCTGTCATGCCTTCGGCTTTTGCCAGCATGTTGTTAACCGCGTTGATAAAAATCAGCACGATAGGCGCAACGATTGGCAGCAGCGATAACGCTAAACTCGGTAGCGATTTACTTTCCTTCTCTGCCAGATAACGTTGATGAGTAGCGTGTAGATCTTCCGCTTCGTCTTCACTGTTTTCCGGCTCAAAATCGGGATACCGGGCGCCAAGCCAGCGAGCATAGATAACGACGCCGATCACACAAGGGATCGCCAATACTAGGCCTGCCATCATCATGGCACCGATATCGACGCCGAAGATAGCGGCCACCCCAAGTGGGCCAGGGGTGGGGGGCACTGCGTGATGGGTGAGGATCAAACCGCCAGCCAAGGCAACTCCCAGCGTCAGCAGATTGCGTTTGCCTTTTTTAGCCAGAGCCTTGACCAACGGATAAAGAATGACAAAAGCCGAATCGACGAAAATCGGGATACTGACGATATAACCGGTGATTGCCAGCGCCCACTCTTCACGCTTATTGCCCAGCCACTTGATGAAGCTGTAGGCGATTTGTTCCGCTGCACCGGAAACCTCCAGCACGCGGCCCATCATCACGCCCAACCCGATAACAATCCCAATGCTGCCGAGGGTACTGCCAAATCCTTTAGTAATGACATCGACAGTCTGTACTGCCGTTAACCCGCCGGAAATACCGGCGATCGAGGCGGCTATCAGCATGGCAATCAGAGCGTGAACGCGGGTGCGCAACACCAGAAACACCAGCACGAAGACGGCGACGGCCAGACCAATAATGGGGGTATAAAGCGCCATAATCAGCCCCCAGCCCGCAGCATTTCATCATGCATAAAGGCACGGATGATTTGCTGGAAGTTTTCATCAACAGAGAACCCTAACGCCAGCGCGCGGCTAATATCAAAGTTACCCGGCCAACTGGCCACGATCCGGTTGATGGTTTCGTCCGGTACAAAGCGGACCCGTTCACGAACCTGTTTACCGGCAACGGCCTCCAGCGCCTGCAACATCTGTTGGATGGTAACACTGATGCCGGGGAGGTTGACGGTGCGAGACGAGCCGAACTGCGCGGCAGGCAGCGTGGCAGCATGAATAAAGTTATGCACCACCGTACCAGGGCTGGATAGCCATAAGGCCAGATCGGGGGAAACCGGGCAGACCGAAGGATCACCGTGCAGTGGTTCGCGTATAATGCCGCTGGCGAAAGAAGAGGCCGCTTTGTTCGGTTTACCAGGGCGCACACTGATAGTGGGTAAACGCAATACCCGCCCGTCGACAAACCCCTTACGCGTATAGTCATTGATCAGCAACTCACACAAGGCTTTCTGCGCGCCATAGGAGGATTGCGGCAGCACGGCGCATTCATCTGTGACGATTGAAGGAAGTTTGCCGCCAAACACGGCGAGCGAACTGGTAAAGACAAACTTCATTGCCGGGGCATTATGCCGAGCGGCCTCCAGTAGCTGGCGAGTGGCATCGAAGTTCACCTGCATACCGAGATCAAAATCACTCTCCGCATGGCTGCTCACGATGGCCGCCAGATGAAATAGTACGCCACAGTCCCGATCAATCAGCTGACTGGCGGCACCGGGCCGTGTGAGATCAAGCGCCAGGCAGTGCACACGTGGATCTTCCATCGGCGTGGGGGGCTGCTGAATATCAGCCAGAATCAATTCACTGAAGGGCAACGAACTCTCCCGCAATAATGCAGCGGCTAAACGTTGCCCTAAAAAACCTGCTCCACCGGTAATGATGATCTTCATGATTATTATCCTTTCCCTTTATGGGATGCTGTTGCGATTAGGCTGATGTTATGCAGCCGAAAACCACGCTCTTTGAGCTGTTGCAGCACATCAGGCGGCAGTGCGTCATCGCATACGATGTCGTCGAGTGCCGTTAAGGGGCAGACGCGGAACATGCCGTACTTGCCGTATTTACTGCTATCGGAAACCAGCACTTTTCGCTTGGCGATCTCCAGCAGTGCCTGTTTAACCAGGACTTTTTCTTCGTGCGGTGTGGAAAGGCCATGAGCTAGATCCCAAGAACTGGTGCTGATAAAGGCCACATCGATATTTAGGGTGCGTAACAGCGTCGCGGCGCTGCTACCCACGCAGGAAAAATTACGTTGATCTACACGTCCCCCCGTGTGAAACAGATTGAGCTGAGGGCGATTCATCAAGTGCTGGATAATGGAAAAATCGTTGGTGACGATGGTCAGATTGAAACGTTCTGCCAGATGGCGGGCGATCTCGAAGCTGGTGGTGCCAGCATCCAGATAAACCACCTGGCCATCTTCCACCATGGCTGCTGCATATTTGCCGATGGCGCGTTTCTGCCGGTGATGGAGCTGGGCTTTTTCTTTGTAAGCCAGTTCCTGACGCAGCGCGTCGCTAAGGCGAACGCCGCCGCTGACGCTGATTACTTTACCTTCTTCTTCCAACTGATGAATGTCGCGCCTGACAGTCATGTGTGAAACGCTCATCAACTCGGCCAAAGCAACGATGGTGACCAGTTGATATTCATGTACGTAGCGATAGATAAAATCGCGCCGTTCCGATGGGATCATGCTTTCTCCTGGGCAGTGGCGGGCTGGTGGCGAGAGTGCCACTCAGTAGCTGTTATTTTTTGTTATAGAAGTTAATGTTTAATCATCTGAGTTAACAAATAAACGATGGGTATCACAGAAGTGCAGATGCGGGGTACGAGTGGCGACTTCAAAAATTCATTGATAATTATTGAGTTAAATGAATTTTTTGAAGCTGGGTAGATAACAGCAGGATGTGATGAATAATGTGACACATAACAAAAACAAGCAGTTTGCCGAAGATCTCGGTGGGGGAAGAGGTCGCTAGGCTGCAAATGACCGGCAGCGGCGCTGGTGTGCAATTAAAACATAGCCTGGTACAGGCCTTAAACGTATTTCAATACAGATGAAGCGCTATGCTTGGGGCACAAGCAGATTTTTTGCCAATATCATCTGTTTCCCAGTTTTTTGATGACGTTGTGGAAGAGTAATAGGGTAAGAATTGGACTATCTCTGTTGGGGAAATAGGCGAGTGACGTTTTTTTCGACATTCAATTCATTGAATGCGTGATAAGTGTTGCACGAGGGAAGCGGGCAGGTATAATGCCCACGTTTTCCGCATACTACTTCAGTGCCGAAGTGGCGAAATCGGTAGACGCAGTTGATTCAAAATCAACCGCCGCAAGGTGTGCCGGTTCGAGTCCGGCCTTCGGCACCAACAGTATGTAAATAGACCTCAACTGAGGTCTTTTTTTATGTCTAAAATCCAGTATTTACCTACCTTTCCCGCTATATTAACTCTCTCAGTGTCAACCGACATCAACCCACATCTACCAACAGATGTTGGTACAGATGATGGTATTTCTGGTTCGATAGTGCGTGTACCAACGGGGAGGGGATAATCATGGCGTTAACAGATATTAAAGTCAGGACATCCAAGCCTGAAGAGAAGCAGTACAAGCTGACCGACGGCAATGGCATGCATCTTCTTGTTCACCCGAATGGCTCTAAGTACTGGCGTTTGCAGTACCGCTTTTGTGGGAAGCAAAAGATGTTGGCTTTAGGTGTCTATCCAGATGTCTCCCTTGCGGATGCCAGGGCACGCCGTGATGAAGCCCGCAAGCAGATAGCGAACGGCATCGATCCAAGCGATAAAAAGAAAACCGATAAAGTTGAGCAGAATGAGGCTCGTACTTTTGAGGAGGTCGCTATCGAATGGCATGCTACCAATAAGAAGTGGTCGGAAGATCACAGCAAGCGCGTGCTGAAAAGCCTGGAAGATAATCTCTTCCCCGCGATTGGCAAACGTAATATTGGCGAGCTTAAAACCCGTGACCTGTTAGCCCCGATCAAAGTTGTAGAACAATCCGGGCGTCTTGAGGTGGCATCACGCCTTCAACAACGTTCGACCGCGATAATGCGTTACGCCGTGCAGAGTGGGTTAATTGACTACAACCCGGCTCAGGAAATGGCTGGTGCCGTTGCATCTAGCAACCGGCAGCATCGTCGCGCCTTGGAGTTAAAGCGTACTCCAGAACTGCTTCAACGAATTGATAGCTACACCGGCAGGCCGTTAACACGGCTGGCGGTTGAGTTGACGCTATTGATTTTTATCCGCTCCAGTGAACTGCGATTTGCCCGTTGGTCAGAGATCGATTTTGAAACCGCCATGTGGACCATTCCTCCCGAACGTGAACCAATCGAAGGGGTAAAACACTCTCACCGTGGCTCTAAAATGCGAACTCCACATCTGGTGCCGCTTTCCCGTCAGGCTCTGGCGATTCTCGAACAGATAAAGACTTTCAGTGGCGATCATGAACTGATCTTTATTGGTGATCATAACCCTCGCAAACCGATGAGTGAAAACACGGTTAACAAATCTTTGCGAGTGATGGGATATGACACACAGGTTGAAGTCTGCGGTCATGGATTCAGGACAATGGCGTGCAGTTCGTTGATTGAGTCAGGGTTATGGTCGAGGGATGCGGTTGAACGGCAGATGAGCCATATGGAACGCAACTCTGTACGAGCAGCTTATATCCATAAGGCTGAGCATCTGGATGAACGCAAGCTAATGCTGCAGTGGTGGGCTGACTTCTTGGATGCTAATAGGGAGAAGGCGATTAGTCCGTTTGATTTTGCCAAGCAGCACACGTTGAAATAATACTATCTGGCCATTGTTTATCAGTATAGGAACAGCTGCAAGAAAGAGACATCTGCCCATAAATATGGCTGGATGTCTTTTTCTTGATTATGGCCCACATGATGCTGTGTTGATTGCATAGGGGTAACCTAGTGTGCCAAATATCTGCGTCGCAGTTGTGCGGCTGAGTCGATTGTCGAGCAAAATACAACACTGTATAGTGCAGTACATTTGCAGGCTTTATCTGGGAGAATGAGATGGCTACAACCAAAACTGCGACGCTTACCATCCGAGTCGATCCCGGCTTAAAGGAAGCACTGCGAGCTGTTGCACAAGTGGAACACAGGTCTATCGCCAACATGATAGAGGTGCTGATCCGCGAGCACTGTGAGAAACATGGAATAGCTATCGAGAAGCCCAAGAAATTGGATCAATGTGGGGAACGTTAAGCATGATCAAGACTGTTAAACAGGCGTGTCGTTTTAATCCTATTATCCAGGATTACAGAATGAGCCAAGGAATTGAGAACCTAGCTGATCTCATCAACGACGCAGGTGACGGCAAAGAGTTTTTCTCACGTAACTACGTTACCCACGGTATGGAGCAGCTTTTCAGAGAAGGCATGCTTCGTCTATCTGGAAAATCAGATCAAGCGGTATTCGAGCTCACTCAGGCAATGGGTGGTGGTAAAACCCACATGATGATTGCGCTAGGTTTGCTTGCGAAACACGCACATTTACGTCCTGAGATGCTACCTGCAGATTTAAATGAACGCTTGAGCTTTGGGAATGCGCGAATCGCAGCGTTTAATGGTCGCAACAATCCTGATAATTACATATGGGGTGAGATTGCTACCCAACTCGGTGAGTCAGATAAAATTAAACAGCACTGGATCAACGGACCTAAATCCGTTGACCAAAAGAAGTGGAAAGAGATCATCGGCGACACTCCCACGTTGATTATGATCGACGAACTCCCCCCTTATCTGGATAACGCGAGTACTCAGGTCTTCGGCTCCGGTACACTCGCCAACATGGTAGTGTATAGTCTAAGTACTCTGATGAGTGCGGCATTAGAACTACCAAACTGCTGTATTGTCATTGCCAATCTGTCTGGGAGCTATAGTGCCCAAACCAAAACCCTGAAAGAAGCTATTTCGAACCTGCAGCAAGAAACCCGCAGGCAGTCGATGACTATTACACCGGTACAACTCTCGGGTAATGAAATCTATGAAATCCTTAAAAAGCGACTGATTGATGAGTTGCCTGACGAGCAAACTATCAGTGATGTTGCTGAGGAATACGCTCAGCAAATCAAAAAAGCAGAAGATGGCGGATACATTATTGCTTCAAGCATTGAACAAATCGCAGAACAGGTAAGAGAGACCTATCCGTTCCATCCATCATTCAAACACTTGGTGGCTCTATTTAAAGAGAACGAGGGTTTCAGACAGACTCGCGGTTTAATGCAGTTTACTGCTCGCCTGCTCAAAAGCGTGGAGCAACGCAAAACTGATGATGTCTTCCTCGTAGGCACGCAACACCTTGACCTAAATGACGAACAAGTTAAAGATGAAATTGAACGAATTTCTCCGAAACTAACCCCTGCCGTTACACGAGATATTGCAGACAAAGGTGATTCAGTTGCTGAAAAAATAGACAGCGAAATCAACAACGATGCAGCCAGCCAATTAATGACTTTACTCTTGGCATCGTCATTGTCTCGAGCCGTAGGTGGACGCATTGGTTTGTCGGAAAGTGAATTGATTGAATTCTTAACTGCGCCCAATCGCAAGGCAGATGAATTCCTTGATGCACTCCAAAACTTACGTGAGCACGCTTGGTACTTGCACCGTGAAGACCAACGCTTCTTCATTAAAGAAACTGAAAACCTTTCGCGCCAGATCGAGCGTACTGCTAAGGATATACCGCTACCAAAAATTGATCAGGCCTTGATTAACCGGCTCAAGGGAATCCTTCAGCCCAACCGCCGTAATACCTATCAGGAGGTGCAAATTCTTCCGCGCATGGACGAACTCAGACTAAGTGGACCTCGAGTCCTTATCGTGATTAAACCAGATGGAAAAATACCGCCGAGCGAACTCACCAACTTCTTTGAGTTTCAGCAGGAAAAGAACAACCTACTAGTGCTTACCGGGCAAGACAGCATCATGGCTGATGCTGTCGAAGATCGTCTACGTGAGCTGTATGCCATCGAACAAATTGGAAAACGCCTAAAGGCCGGTGATACGTTATTTGAAGAAGCGCGTGATAGATTGGAGGAAGCTGAGGGGAGATTCATCAAAGCTTTGTCTGCAGCTTATAATACCGTACTATTTCCCGGCATTGATGAGGTGGATGGCTCTGAGCGTTTGCTCAAAGTCACAATTGATCATGGATTGAAAGTAGGTGAAGGCGAGCAATCTGCCGAAGCTCAAATTGAAAAACTGATGGCAGACCCAAGAGCTAACTACAAATTAGCTTCAGATTTGAAAGATGGTTTCGTGCAGTATTTTGCTTTGGCAGAGTCGGAGCTTTGGCCTTCTGGTACCAACAGCCGCCGCACTCCGTGGAAGGATGTCATCAATCGCGCCAAATGCTATCCCGGCTGGCCTTGGATGCCCGGCAGTAGTGGTATGGATACATTGCGAACCGAGGCTCTGAAACAGGGACGCTGGCGCTTAGGTGAGGACGGCTACATAGAGAAAGGCCCCTTCCCGAAAGAAAAAACCAGTGTCAATGTATCATTTTTGGGGGCAAATCCTGACACCGGGGAATCGCAGCTCAGCTTGACACCGAGAAACGCTGGCGAAAGTCCGGTTATCTATTATTCGACAAAACCGGAAGTTCTGGAAACAGCACCTAAAATTTATGACCTGGAAAATTTCTGTACGACTGAAGGCACTCTTTACTTTAAGGTCGTTGATCCTACTGGAAAATACGAAAGCGGCCCAGCTACACGATGGGTTGCCGACCTAAAAGTCAGACATCAAATCGAACCTTCTGCAGACAAGCGAAAGATTACTTTACATTGTACACCTAACGCCGAAATGTACTACACATTGGACGGTTCGAATCCGAAAGATGGTCAGCCTTACACAACTCCATTCGAGGTAGGCTCCGAAGCTGCCCGTTTACTGGTTTATGCCAAATCGGGTGAAGCGACAAAAACGGCCGATTTTCAGATTCCGCATAGCGCCGACAAAACTGTTCAGATCGATTACACCAAGCCAGCACGCTTAAATAGTGGTAAGCGTGTTCCACTCGATACCACAGAAAAAGTCTTCACGGTGATAAACCGCTTCAAAGACCAGGCAAACACACGTTTTAAAGGTGTCCGCATTGAGATCGGCGAAGGTGAGAACACTGTAGGTATTCGTTTCGGCGAACGCCAAATCACCGCTGCGATGATCGAGGCGACGGTAAATAGCCTACGAGATGTATTGAATGAAGCCGATGCTAATGTGTCGATTGCTGTCAGAGACGGCATTGATTTTGAAAATGGCTTTGAAGCCAAAGAGTTTGCCAAGTTAGTTGGCATTGAGTTGAAACCTGGCGATATAGCCCAAGACGAATGAGCGTCAAAAAAGAGACTAGAAATATGGTAAAGGCACAATCAAACATAACCACGGCAGGTGTTAAACATCCGACGCTGGGTTTCGGCGTGCCTGCTAGCAGCGATCCTCACCACTTTAAAGTAATTATTCCAAAGACAAGTAACGGCAAAGTGCAAATCAGTGAGTACCTTGGTTTACAAGCGCAGAATAAGGAATCTTCCGTAGTTGATCGCGTGTTGCTAGATCGCACTCGTTGGACAGCTATACGCGCGGAAGTGCAGCGTGCGTTTAACGCTCGCTTGAAAAGCTACGGTTTAAAAACCAGTTCTTGGCAAGTAGGTGAGAACATGCTTGACCGTTTGTTGGGCAAAGAGCTTTGTGTACTCGCTTGGGCAATAGAGGGTATGGAAATTGACAATATCCCTCTTGCAGTCCGCAATTGGTTAGCACTTCGTCCAGAGGAGCGTTGGTGGTTATTTGGCATGACTGCGAAGAGCACTGGAGGTGTTGAAGATCGTGATGTCGGTTGGCGTATTGCCTTGCGTCACGCTCTTGGCGATATTGTACAAACAGAACAGATTGAACTCACTCAGGACAGCAGCGTTTCTTACAGTGGTCATGTACCAAAGTCCCACGAAATAAAATCACCGTCAGCGAGTTATGGAGACTTGAAGCCATCTGGTGATACCAGCTTGTTGCCTCAAGATAGTAGTAATAACGATTTATTATTACTCGATGGCGACAATGCTCCAGCATCCAATGAGCTTGCTCAAGGAAACTCAAATGCTGAGGGATCCCTGTTCTTGTTTGAAGCAAAGCTGGCTAAGGCTATCGGGCACCCTATTGGTGAAATGAGTAGTCCCGAGTTTTTAGTCAAAAAGGGATCAACGGCAAACATTGTTCTGGCCAAGTCGCTACGTCCAGCCGTTCGAGAGCTGCGTCAGAAGCTGTTAGATGATGGTGTGCTCGTGAAACAAGGAGATGTTTATTCCTTTGTACATGAATATCAGTTTAAAAGCCCTAGTACGGCGGCTTGTGTGATAGCCGGCAATCCGCGCAGTGGTATGGATGCTTGGCGGGACCTGCAAAGCCGTAGCCTGAAAGAGCTAGGATACGGTAAAAAGGGCTAACTAATGGTTTGGACTCAGGCAGAAAAAACCATGTGGTCTAAAAAATGCACTGAATAGATATAGACTGCGCAAGGCAACTTGTCCTTGCGCAGTCTGTTTGGAGATAAAGATTAAATGACACAACTAACCCCCTTCGCGCTTAAGAATGCCTCAGCTCTGATCGAGGCTGTATATCCAGCACAAAAAATTTCATTTGAAGCCCAAAAAGAACGAAAGGCGGGGCCAGGTCAAACTTTGACCTCACTGGGTTCTTATTGGAAGGGGAGAAAACCGTTGATCCTTGTTCGCTCGGTAGTGTTGGGAACAATCTTGCCCCAAACCGAAGACACCGAGAAGGATTTAGAAATTTTTGAAATGCTGATGGGTTTTGACACCGAAAGTCTAGCAAAGCGCGCGTTAATTCAAAATGACATCAAGCCAGCCGAGATAGCCGCTCGTATACAGCTACACAATCCTTGGGATTATTTTAGTCACAACGTTAAAGCCTCAGATGCAAATTATAGCGAGGTAAATGCGTTACAGTTTCCAATCAACAGTAATTCTCTTGGCATTAAGTTGCGCTGGCGTCGTGATGTAAAAGAAAGCGAAAAGCTGGCTATTTACCTCCAGTATCTGGAAACCATTCATGGGTATGAGGCAAAGGCCAGTCTTTGCAAAAGGCCAGAGGAAATTGATCAGGAGTGGCTCTACGCACACATTTGGGCAAAGGTTAATCGGCATTATAAAAATCTTGGTGTTAACGCAAAATCCCACCAAGAGCTCATAGATCAACTTGGACAGCTTCGCTACGGCCATTGTCCAAAGGTGGCTGACACCTTCAGTGGTGGCGGTTCAATACCATTTGAAGCAGCAAGATTAGGTTGTGACGTATACGCCTCTGACTTAAACCCAATCGCATGTATGTTGACTTGGGGAACATTTAATATCATTGGTGCTCAAACCGATTCTCATAACTCGATAATAGAAAAGCAACTACAGGTCAAAATTAAGGTAGAAAAAAAAATAGCTGATCTGGGAATCGAACATGATTCCGAAGGTAATAGAGCAAAGGCTTTCTTATATTGTATTGAGGCGCGTTGCCCCGAAACAGGATGGATGGTTCCATTGTCTTCCACTTGGGTCATTTCACCAAGACAGAATACTATTGCAAAACTTATCCCCAATCATAGACTTAAGTCGTTTGATATTGAGGTGGTCAGCAATGTGAGGGTTAGTGAGGTAGAAGCAGCCAAGGTTGGTACCATTCAAGATGGGAAAATGGTCTACGAACTAGATGGTAAAGTGTACCGTACCCCAATCAAAACGCTACGGGGTGATTTTAAGGATAAAGATGGAAAAACAAAAAACCAATTGAGATTATGGGAAAAGCTTGATTTTAAGCCAAGAAAAGATGACATTTTCCAAGAGAGGCTGTATGCAATACAGTGGATAACGAAAGACACTATAAACGAGTCTAGAAAAATAACATTTTTTACAGGACTTAGAGAAGAAGATGTCACTCGCGAAAAATTAATCGATAAAATTATTTCTGAAAAAATTCAGGACTGGCAGTCAAGGGGAATAATCCCTGATATGGAAATAGAATCAGGTGATAAAACAGATGAGCTCATTAGGACGCGAGGGTGGAAATATTGGCACCAATTATTTACGCCAAGAGATTTGCTGAATCTAGCCTTTCTGAAACAAGAAATAAACAGCCCAGAACTAATACCAGAGTTCTGTGGGACGCTTGATTTTTGCTCAAAACTATCTCGTTGGATTGTAAGATATTCATCGGGAGGCGGAAGCGACTTCACCTCTAATGTATTCTCTAATCAAGCCCTGAACACACTTTACAACTGGGCTAACAGATCATTTTTTGATTGTGAATTTGTACAAAACTATCAATCGATTCCGTTACCTCATAATGCTGAGCTGCGATCTTTGGCAAGCAATGAAATATCAGCATTGAATGATATATATATTACAGACCCTCCATACGCAGATGCAGTTAATTATCATGAAATCACCGAATACTTTATCGCATGGCTGCGCAAAAATCCACCGAAGCCATTCGATGAATGGACATGGGACTCGCGCCGTGCCTTAGCTATCAAGGGGTCAGGGGATGACTTTCGCAAAGGAATGGCCAGCGCCTATAAGGCGATGGCTGAGCATATGCCAGATAATGGCATGCAATGCGTGATGTTTACCCATCAGGATACCGGCGTTTGGTCAGACATGATCGGTATTTTCTGGGCCTCGGGATTGCAGGTTGTTGGCGCATGGTATATCGCAACAGAAACCACTTCCGAGCTTAAAAAAGGCGGCTATGTACAAGGTACCGTCATTTTGATGTTACGTAAGCGGCCAGTTGGAGAAAACGCAGGTTTTAAGCAGCGCTTGTTACCTGCTGTCAGGGCAGAAGTAAAGCGCCAAATCGAAACTATGATGCACCTGAATGATGAGATTCAAGATAAACTGGGAGAGCCTGTATTCAACGATTCTGACCTGCAAATGGCTGGTTACGCAGCTGCGCTGAAAGTGCTTACATCTTATACTCATATTGGTGGTGAGGACGTCACCAACTTTGCTTTGAGGCCACGCACTAAGGGTGAAGTTACAGTTGTAGATGAAATAGTGCAACAAGCGGCTGAAGCTGCAAATAGCTTGCTGGTACCGGAAGGTTTGTCCCCTGACACCTGGCAAAAAATAAACGGCATTCAGCGCTTTTATTTGCGCATGATTGATATTGAAACTACTGGCGCCTCCAAGCTTGACAACTATCAAAATTTTGCCAAAGCCTTCCGGGTTGAAGACTACAGTAGGGTAATGGGTAACATGACCGCCAGTAAGGCTCAGTTGAAACGGATACCCGAGTTTGCTTCACGTGATCTAACGGAAAGTACCGAAATTGGAGCAAGCTGGCTTGGCCACTTGATCATCGGTTTACAACAGATACTCAATGAAAAAGATCCTCAAGTCGTAATCGGTCAGTTGCAAGCAGACTTGCCAGACTTTATGGAAGTGCGTCCGATCTTGATCGATTTGCTAACATTTATCGAAATGAAAGCACCCGAGAAAACCACCCGCGATGCAGCAGAAGTTTTGGGCGCGCGCTTGAGGAATATGCGTGCACTTGGTCAGTGATAAAAGTGGCAGTGATAATGTTAACATAATGAATAAAAAAATTTAATAACAACAAGGATAGGGATTTTAAACCAATGAGCATTCGGCGATTTTCTTCACGAACGCATAGGCTCGACAATAGCTTCCTACTTGAGCACCTCAAAGTTGCTCGCAGTTATAAACGCATAGCTGGTTACTTTACGAGCTCGCTATTTGAAGTGGCCAACGAGCTGATTGAATCTGTACCAGATGTAAGGATCGTCTGCAATGTAGATATCCATCCTGCCGATCTGAAAGTGGCTCAATTACGCGCGTCCAAAATGATAGGCCGATGGAATGAGCGGGACATAGAAGCTGAAAGCTTGCTCAACCGTGACCGTTATCGCCGTCTGGACAGTTTCCTTGCTAAGCATGGCCAGGTAATTCGCGTTGCCCCTGATAGCATCTGTGGTTTTCTGCATGGTAAGGCGGGTGTTATCGAGCTAGCCGATGGGAGGAAAATTGGCTTCATTGGATCAATGAATGAAACCAGCAGTGGCTGGCAGCGTCATTATGAAATCCTCTGGGAAGACGAATCACCAGAAGGCGTGCAATGGATTGAGCAGGAATTTGAATATTTATGGAACGCTGCACGTCCACTACCTGAAGCAGTTATTCGTGAAGTTAAACGCCGAGGCTATCGAAGAGAAGTGCTGTTTGACGATATCGTCGAGGACGATGATATCGCTCCAGCAGCGCTGATCGAATCTCCGCTTTATCGCCAAGGGTTTTCCTTACAGCCTTGGCAACAAGGGTTTGTCAGTGAGTGCATTCGCCATTACCGAAACCATGGCATTGTACGCTTATTGATTGCTGACGAAGTGGGACTGGGAAAAACCCTGTCAATGGCTACTGCCGCACTTTCATTGTGCTTACTTAGCGATCGCGAGAACAAGAAGCGCAAGCCTGTCATTATTTTTACCCCAGCCACACTCTGTGAGCAATGGCAAGTTGAGATGATCGATAAGCTGGGGATCCCTTGTGCCAGGTGGCAAACTCAAAAGAAAGCCTGGTTGGATCCTGAAGGGCGAATCATCTCGCCAGTTGGGCAAGAGCATATTGCAAAGTGCCCGCTTCGGGTGGGGATTGTATCCACGGGCCTGATGATGCGCGACTCATCAGAGAGGCAGCATCTGTTGGGTTTACGTTTTGGCGTGGCCATACTGGATGAAGCGCATAAAGCACGGAGCAGACAAGGCTTCGGCAAAGATGCAGGCTCGCATAACGAATTACTCACCTTCATGAGAGAAATCGCTGCACGTTCTGACCATGTCATTTTGGGGACGGCGACCCCCATTCAAACCCGCACGGAAGACTTGTGGGACTTGATTGGCATCCTGCACCAAGGAAGCGGTAACTTTGTGCTCGGCAACGATTTTGCCAAATGGCACCGCCCGCTAGAAGTGTTACCTATATTATCAGGTGAACAGCGCATTACTGAACCCAGTTTTGCCTGGGAATTGCTTCGTTCACCACTGCCAGTCGTAGATTCAACCAGCGAGCAATATGCTCGCCGCTTATTCAGCTCTCTTCGTCAGGATTTTGGATTAATTAATCAGAATGACAAGTGGGACATAAAGAATACTCTTTCTGACCTGACAGAAGAGTCTCTGGAATATCTAGAAGATGAGCTGGATAGAGATATAGCTGGTGCCAGTTTTTTTCAACGCGAAAACCCATTAATCCGCCACATCGTTTTACGCAAGCGAGTAACGCTTGAAAATGCCGGTTTATTGCCCCGCATCGGTGTGGATGTCCATCCTGATCGGGAGTTGGCGAGAGAAGTTGATCAATTTAACAGTTTGTTCGAGGGTAAGGCTCTGAGAACAAGCGAGGACTTCCGGCAAGCCTACTCAGAGGCTCGACATTTTGGCAAGGCTCTTGCTCAAAGTGGTAAAGGTAGTGGCTTCATGAAAAACATGATGGAGCAACGGATTTGCTCGAGTATTGCTGCAGGATTGAATACGGCTCGAATGTTACTGGAAGGTCGGACTGTTCTCGAGGAAGCTGATGAGCAACTGATTGAGGTTAAAGCCGAAAGCCCAGATGAAGTCGCTGTCCTGAAACGGATGATCGTCAGGCTTGAATACATCAAAGAAGACCCAAAGCTAAGTGCTGTCATCCATTATCTCGAAAAGGAAAAATGGCTAGAACTTGGCGTCATTATTTTCAGCCAGTATTACGACACAGCAAAATGGATTGCTGATTCCCTTGCCGTGCGTTACCCCGACCAAGTTGTGGGTCTTTATGCTGGCGCAGGTCGTAGTCGCCTGTATCAAAAAGGGGAAAGCGTCAATATTGAAAGGGAAACACTCAAACGTATGGTTGCTGAGCACCAACTTCAGATCATGGTTGCTACCGATGCTGCGTGTGAAGGCCTGAACCTACAGACATTAGGTACGCTGATCAATATCGATCTTCCATGGAACCCGACTCGCTTAGAGCAACGTATTGGTCGCATCAAGCGTTTTGGCCAGGTTCGTGAGAAAGTCGATATGCTTAACCTAGTCAACGAGCAAACCGTAGATGAAAAGGTTTATGAAAAGCTGTCAGAACGAATGCGGGACCGCTATAACCTGTTTGGCTCTTTGCCCGACACCATTCGTGATGAATGGATTGAAGATATTGAAACTATTGGTGAAAAAATGGATGGATACATTAACGCTCAGAAACAGGCTAATGGTTTTGATCTTCGCTATACAGAGACCATGTCACTATCTGATAAGGATTGGCGCGATTGCTCAAATGTACTCTCACGCCGCGATTTTACTGAGTTAATGATGTCTGGTTGGGGTGAAAATAAATGAGTTCTGGAAAAATGGTTACCTACGATCAGCTCATGCTACCATTAATGAGGGCACTCGTTAATTTGGGGGGGTCGGGTAGCATTGATGAAATCTATGATACCGTTGTAGAAATAGAACAGTTTGACGAAGACACATTGGATATTTTACACAATCCTGAAAAAAGCAGTCAGACAGAAATTGGATATCGTTTAGCTTGGGCTCGTACTTATTTAAAAAAAGCTGGTTATCTTGAAAATTCATCACGTGGTGTATGGACACTGACAGATAAAGCTAAGCAAGTGCCAGAATTTGATTGTCGTGAGATTGTAAATTTTGTCCGAGCATTAGATCGAAAATCTAGTCAACCAATTACAGATCCTAGTAAACTTGAGTTAGCAATTGATGATTCGCCGGAAGAAGTACTTGCTTGGCGCGAAAAGTTACACCATGTATTGGTCGAAGAAATGAGTCCTGGCGCGTTTGAAAGATTAACGCAAAGACTCCTACGAGAATCAGGATTTATTCACGTTGAAGTTACCGGGCGAACTGGTGATGGTGGCATAGATGGTAAAGGTATCGCCCGTATTAATGGTTTAATGAGTTTTCACATTGCCTTTCAGTGTAAAAAATACAAAGGTTCTGTTGGGGCACCAGAGATACGAAATTTCCGCGGTGCAACTATTGGACGTGCCGATAGAGGTATGTTTATTACAACAGGAAGTTTCACGAAAGCTGCAATTGAAGAAGCAAATCGTGATGGTGCGGCTCCGATAGATTTAGTTGATGGTGATCAGTTGGCAGATAAACTCAAGGAGTTAAGTTTAGGTGTGAAAACAGAGTTTGTTGAGAAAGTAAACGTCGAGCCGGATTGGTTTTTAAATCTCTAGGAATCGCAAGTGATACGCATACTCTTTTTTCATCTGCTTAGGGAGTCGTTACGAGGGAAGTAACCGAATACCTCTAACGGGTTGATATAGAGGTTCGGGGCCCTCGCTATAATTTTTTTGTTTGAAGCTCCATCAATCGGGCTATGTTAGCGACTAGGTTAGGTTCCATCGAAGGCAATTCTTCTCAAAATATTTTCTGGGGAAGAAATGGTGATAATTTCTGCTTGTAGCAATTTTTAGATTTGAATTATTAAGAGTAACATTACTGTCATCATCAAGATTTCGAGGTTTATGAGAAAAAACAGGCAGAGAATAGCCTTTATATTGGAATTACCTGCGGTGCACTAGGTATCTCTGATATCATATACATAAATAATTACCTTCAGCAAAGACAGTGAATCAAAACGTAAGGGCGTAATGCTCATTTCGTAGAAAATGACGTTTCACTGTCAGTGATTGTTATCTTTACAGACTGCAAAGGACTCAACGTGAGCGATGAACTGAAAGAAATCGGTGTAAACGGATGGCGGCTTTTTCTATCTTTACTTCTCTTTATCTGGATCATGGTTTGTACTTTGATCACCCTCAGGTATCTTTTTCTTGTATGGTCGGGAGATTATACCTTTTTGCGCCTGTTACTTCAGCCTACGGGCGAGTTTGTGGCCAGTGATGAAATCAGGTTAGCTATATTCACCATTGCTGGAGCTTTGCTTGGGGGATCAACTCTAAGTATAACCTCTCTACATAAATATTCAGCGGTGACCAAAACATTGGACGTAGATCATTTGTGGGGCTATCTTATGGCACCGGTACTATCTGTCGTTATTGGTTTACTTATCTTCTGCATGCTATATAGCGGATTGATGGTCTTGAACGGCGGAACTAGTATTAATTCCGAACTGTCTAGTGTCAGGATTGGGTACCTTTCTCTGGGGGCAATTTGTTCTTATAACTGGGATGTATTCGTGATTAAACTACAAAAGTTGTCAAAGCATGTCGCTAACGAGTAAAGAGAGCCATAACTCTCTTTACTCTATAGTACTATAGATTTCAGCTTTTTTCCTGCGTACCTGAACCCAGGTTAATATAATGGGGCTTAAGCTGTTTGTACCAAGATTTTAGGGTATTGGCCCGCCGGGAAATCGTATCCCCAGAAAGAGATGGACAGCATTGGGTTAAAAAGTCTACTGCTGTACTAGCATCAATATCTGCAAGGCTTGTGATATCACAATAATTCATCCAAGCCCAAGCGCACTCGCTAGCCTCAAAGGCATATGCTGTAATCCGATAACGAGTTGCTTCATCAGATAGCGCCAAGCGCTCGCCTTGAGGGGTCAATTCACCATTATATTCTAGGAATCCTAAAATAAGTGCAGCATAACGATAATACTCCACTAAGCGAGATTGTACCTTCATATTTTCAGCGGTAACTGGCTCATGTTTCCATTTTAGTTCCACATACTGAAATACCTTTTCAATATCATTTCCTTGGGGTACTTTTATAGATGAAATATAGGTTAAGGCACGTATTTTAAGTTTGGATAAATATAATAATGCATCAAGTCTGTAGATCTTAATAGTTTGCTCTGGTAAAGCAGACGAACGAAACTCAAAGTCTATTTTTGACAAGTCTATTATTTTCAGAAAGTTAAGAAAAACTTTAATATCAATGTCATTTTGCTCTAATACGGGAAGAATATCCTTTTTATTCACCATGAGAGCTGAGACTTGGCCTAGGAATGCTTCAAATTTTGTGAGTTCCTCCGCATGGAGTGAAATGGCAAAAGAGCCATAGCGTGCATTTAGAGCCTGCATGCCCCCTTTTACACCTCGCGCTTTATTGAATCCTAAAACCAACTCACTAAAGCGATCACATACTTGGCTCATGTGTTCAAGAGAAACGTTTTTCTTCGCCTGCTTACTTGTTTTTGAGACGATAATCTCATGCGTGGGAATAAGATTGTTATTCAGTAAGCTAGGAGCATAGGCTACGACTCTCTTCACAAAAATACCCGGAGCTGGGAGCTTAATTTCCGCTATTTTATTTTTATGTTTGAACTCTGCGATTAACTTAAATTCCGCTAAAAATGGAAGAGAGAGAGCGCAGAAATGCTCCTGCTCTTGGTATTCAAGCATATCCCGCAGGCTGATTTTTGCTTTCTCATAAGCAATGAGTCTGGCTTTAGAACACGGTAAGACATACCAATGTTCGTAATTTGAATCATCGCCTACCCAATAAACGAAGAAAGTCGAACCACTTTCGTTTTCGGCATAGAAAATTTTTGGTCCCTCGAACTCAAGATAGACATTAACTATTCTGAGCTGACCTAATGGTGGGTAACTGGCGAATATATTCATTTATTTCACCTCATTAAAATTCAGGTGAACGTGGCTATTCTTTTTAAGCCACAGTGTGAAATGTCCCGCAACAAGCGTTTTGCGCATCTTACCCATACCGGCATTTAACTTACCACAAGCGAGCTTGCGTTGTTTCAACGCCTCGGGCAAGGAGGCCATAGCCTCAACCAGCAACTCCATACTATTCCACACACTGGTACCGTAAACAGCCTGTTTTTGCTCCAGTGTAGAGCATTGTTTATGCCTGTTGGGCTGCTCCTGATGAGTGGTTAGAAAGCACATCTCTGTTGGCGGAATCGATTTTACCAGTCGGTATAACATTTCATCTGCATTTGCATCTATAGCATCCTTGGGAGGAAGTACCAGATCGGAAGGGTAGAAATCCGGCCAACTATCCTTATATTCGTCTTTCTTCACTTGGTTTCTTTCTCTCTTCAGTCCCAGAAATATGCAGTTTCCACTTCGGTAAAGCCTGAAAAAGTCATAAAATCAGATAGATGCTAGGAGGCGCTACGTTGCCTCAACGAACCTCCATTGTAGACGGATTTTTAGATAACAGAAAATTCTATTCTTTCACAATCTAAAAATTTTTTGACTTATAGCCGATCTCAATAGGGCTTTATTCCAGACGATGAATCGTGAGTTGCATCAACACCGATTTTAACCAGGCATACGGCTCCAGACCTTTCAGCCGTGCGGTTTCCAGCAGGCTTTTGATGTTGGCTGCTCGTTGACCTGCCGCCAATAAGCTCAAGAGTCGAGTCAACCTAAGGGAATTTCACCCCTCAGTTTCTCCCAGAAGCGTACGTGATAGTCCCTTTTGGTTCAAGCCTGTCAGCATCTTTGGCTTGTCAGGTCTAACGATGTTTATCAGCAGTTCACATAAGCTAACCTTATCGCTCAGCCTTGCACTCCATCCGCACGATGCTTGCAGATAACCCTCTATCCTCACGGATTCAGATCGGATATCTCCCAGAGTTACGTTGTCCTGAGGGCTTCAGACCACACTGTTACCGGTATCACCTGCCTCAGTAGGCTACCGCTGATGGGATAACGGGTTTTATACATAAATCATGTTAAAACAATATATTAAGCGACTTCTTGTCGCACCCAGAACAGACCATCCAGCGCCGTCACCGACAATCCGTTCGCCAGCGCTCACTTAAGCCGCTCACGCGGCATTTTTACTTCCCTGACAATCTCTCGATAAGGCGCAGCGGTCTCGCTTGACGCCTCTTTCCGACGGATACGGGTTGTCAGACGGTAGTGAAATGCTTCCGGCACCTGACTCAAATCAGATTTCACGCTGTAAACACAGCCAAAACGCTTACCGTTAAACACGACATTTTTTTGACTGAGTGGCAGTTCGTTACGCAGCCCAGCAATCAGTTGCGGGGCACGCACCAGCAGCAAGCGAAAAGGCAGTTCAAAGCTGGTGACATAATCCACATTCAGCAAGGCGATACGCAGACGCTCGGCGCTTCCAGCCCTAACCTGACGACACTCTTCGATAATTTCAGCCCATTGACGTGAGATTCGCGGCGTTTCGTTGATTTCCGCGAAGCTGTATTTTTCAATCTGGTAATCAATACGTTCGACCATGCTGGTTTTCCTTCGCATACCCATCGACGACTTTATCAACGGGCTATGCTCAAAGGAAGCGGTTCTGCTAAAGAAGGTCATGACCGATGTTCATTCTAACCGCATCAATTCGTGGTCGGTAATGGCACCATGACAGGGATACCCCGCTAGCCGACACTCTCCCATAGCGTCACTTTTTTGTTCAGCGGTACTACCGTATTCATTTCAGCACTCCCCCACTGCAATCTCGCAAGCTGACTTCAGTGGTGTAGATATGACTTTTGCAATCAGGGCAGGTTTTCAGCCCTTCGTACTCCTTGTCGCACAGCGCACAAAAGTAAGGTTGAGACGCTGGGTAACCCAACGCGAGCACAAACTGCCACTCAATGTTGGGGGACGTGTGGGGTTCACGTTGTGTCAGACGGTAGCAGCAATCCTGGGCCGTCTTGATATCTACCTGTTCCAGGTCATGTTCAAAGTATCGCCCCTTGGTGTGCGTGACGTGTAACGTCAACCTGTTATGGCAATCGCCACAGTAATAGTCGACCGTGTGGTCGGGCAACAGCGTGTCAACGTGGACCCGTTCTCCGCTGAGAGTGCAAGCTTCGCGTAGTTTTTTAAATTGCATGGTGTAGCTCCTGGTAGGGAGATGATCGCCACAGTGTTTAATCAGCCAGAACGTCGGCACTGTGCTCGCCGGTAGGGCCGCGTTCTCCGTGGTATTCGGTGTGGCAACGGGCACAGAGCCCGTCGGCTTTTCGGACCCAGAGATGAGCAAAGCGATGTGAGGCAACGGGCGGGTTAACTACGATAACGCGGTGGCATGGCGGCGTTTATACGGGTAGTGGCTCACTCAGTCTGCTGCCGTGTGGGGGCGCTGACGCCACCGTGAAACGACTTTAGGCAACTGGGGCAATTTAACACGACGTATTCATCCATCATGAGCGTCAGTGCGGTGTTTTCTGCCTGCCGCTGGTTAATCCAGTCGTTGAGGTCGGAAGACGCTTTAAATTTCAGTTCCTCTATCCCGTCGAGCGCCGGGTAGCTAACCAACAGGTCGTACCAACTCAGCATCACCAGTTTGTGTTTGATTTCACTGTTGCCAAAGTGACGAAACAACGAACCGAGCCGGTTCGCCAGTGAATATTGCTTGAGGCGAAGGCATTCACTTAACAAGACTCCTTCCAGCATCGGGTGGTGCAGCAGCGAATACCTGTCCATCTCCAGACTGCATGTCCGGTCGTCGACCAACAGCTCACTGGGGAGAACCAGCTGGTAAAGAAATTCGGGGACAATCGCCACCTCGGCACGGTCGGGAAAACGCAGGCTGGACACCACCAGTCGGTGGTAGGTGTAAATCTGCGGGTGGCACATGCCTTGGCGAACCAGGAGTTTGGTGAAATCGGTCAGCCAGGTCTGGTAGTACCCCAGCAGGTCGTCATGGCGGCTTTTCATTTTGCTCTGTAGTGGATCAGTAATACCGGACACCTCAATAGCCTGTTAATTTAATGATAGCCAATTGAGGTAATTGATAATGACTCAACCTAAACAGACCAAACGCCGTTTTTCTCCTGAATTCAAACTGGAAGCTATTGAGCAGGTCGTTAAGTATCAGCGGTCAACCATCGAGGTTGCACGCGCTCTGGTGTTGGACCCCAGCCAATTGCGTAAATGGATACGCCAGTACAAATAAGAAGTCAGCGGGGTGACGCCGGACAATCCTGCACTGACACCAGAGCAACGTGAAATCCAGTCGCTCAGAGCGCAGATTAAACGGCTGGAGATGGAAAAAGAAATACTAAAGCAGGCAGCCGTGTTGATGAGCGAGCTCCCCATCAAATCTTTGCGTTAATCACACGGCTGAAAACAAAATGGTCGGTGGTCGAATTGTGCCGCCTGCTCAAAGTAACGCGCAGTGTTTACTATGCCTCGCTGAATTCGCGGGTTGATGTAAAACGTCTGCAACTGCGTGCTCAGGTGCGGAAATTGCATCAACAGAGCCGGGGAGCAGCCGGCAGCAGAACACTGAGTCTGCTGATGCGTCAATCGGGTTATAACGTGGGGCGCTGGCTGGCCCGCAGGCTGATGCAGGAATGTGGTCTGGCGAGTCGCCAACCCGGCAAGCCTCGTTACCGTGGTGAACGGGAGACGTCACTGGCATCGCCAGACTTACTGAAAAGGCAGTTTAAGCCGTCGGAGCCCAATCGTGTGTGGAGTGGAGATATCAGCTATATCAAAGTCAATGGTGGCTGGTGCTACCTGGCACTGGTGATTGACCTTTACTCCCGTCGGATAGTGGGCAGTGCCATATCGTCATCCCCGGATGCCGAGCTGGTGTGTCGAGCCCTGCGTAATGCACTGGAGACGCGACCAAGGGAAAAGAGGCTGCTGTTTCATTCGGATCAGGGAGGGCAGTACAGGAGTAAGAAATACAGGCAGTTACTGTGGAGGAACGGAGTGATGCAGAGTATGAGTCGCAGGGGTAACTGCCTGGATAACTCACCAATGGAAAGAGTGTTCCGAAGCCTGAAAAGTGAATGGCTGCCTGTAGGGGGTTATATGGATATCCATCATGCGGTACGAGATATCGGTGAATGGAAACAAAGTTATTACAACACAGTACGCCCCCATCGGCACAATGGTGGATTACCGCCCTGTGAATACGAAGAGCAGTGGAAAAAGGCTACGAAGGTGTCCTGATTTTGTGATCCACTACAAAGGCTGACGCGGGTGAAGTCATCAAGCCAGGTCTGATAGTGGTGGAGCAAGGGGGATGTGTTTTGCATGTTGGGTCCTTGTCAGATTTCAGGTAGCCGCAACCCTCCGCGTCGGGCGGACAGTGGAAATACGGCCTGGAATGGGGTAACGGGGGGAGTAGAGCTTACTGGCGAGACGCGTCTATGCGGGCTTGTAGCCAGGTTTGCACCTCGCTGTGCAGCCAGCGGGAACTGCGTCCCAGTTTGATCGGTTTGGGGAACGCCCCTTCGCTGATGAGTTTATAAAACCATTTGTCACTCAAGCCGGTGAGCTCGGTGATGAAGGCCATCGTCACCAGATGGTCGTTGGTCAGGTCGGGTAATACGGTCATGGTGGTGCTCTCCGGTTGGTCCAAGGGAAACCGGCGTCGGGCAGGTAGGGCTACGTGCTTACCCTGCTGACTCCGCTATACCAACCGGGGTTGTTGTAAAAAATAAGTGCAGGCTGAACGGCTATTGACGGCGGGGTCTGCCCAGACCACTTGGCGGAGGGATTTCGTTATACCCCCAAATGTACTGACCGCTCTTTTGTTCCTCCTTGGCCAGATAGCTGATGATGTAACGCAGTCCGTTGACCCCTGCTTCGTCGTTATAATTAACGGGTTCACCGATATCGATAGCTGCGACATAAGAGGGTTTGTACTCACACCGATTGTAATAACCTTGATGCTCAGTGATGTCCTGCCAGACCGCGCACACGCGTTCAGCAACGGGGTACGTTGCCTGGTTGGTGTGACCATTCAGGTAAAACACGATATGTGCGTGGCACCCGTGCTTACGCGTTGATTCCAGTACCCAGAAGTAACCGACGGTATCTGATAGCAACATGACCTTTTCTATCAGGGCACGGACTTCTCGCTGTGTATCGTGCCAGGAATGGTTGCTAAAACGCCATGAGCCTGTTTTGTAGAACAGATCGACTCTCAGCACCTGCAAGCGCGCGTAGCGTGCCAAGAGTTGATCCAGGTGGTGGTTGATCAGGGAGAGCAGGAACCAGTTCATTGTGTAGCCGGGGTTGAAGGGGTAGGGAATGTGCATTGGGTTATCCTCTGTTGTGTGTACAAAGGAAGGGGACAACATGTTTTTTTTAGTTAACGGACCGCTGGCACTGACGTTGAGGTGCATCGGATCGGAAAGCATGCAGGTTCGAGGGCGTAGACGCTCTGGCTTATTCTTCAGCGGGGAGGTGTGATCTTACGCCTGGGGAGAGAGGAGCAGATCCAGGTCTTGCTTCTGGAGATCGGGGGGAGAGATCACTGCTGGTTCCACTGCAAGTTAATCACTGAACAGGCTGAATACTGCAAGTTGAACATGATGGGTTCCCCCTTAATTATACTAAAAACCCAAATGTTCAAATGCCGTGGATCAACTCGCACTTTCATCTTCCGCTACCGTCTTATTCGTGACTGCCAGGGCCAAGAGCGGGGGGGGGGTAAACAACAGTGACGGGGGGGCGAAGCGGGAGACCGATCCCAACTAACAATCGCGGACAAAGCAATTGATATATAAGTATTTTATTACACAGTTATTAACTTTAAAAAGAAGGGGGGAGAACCGATAATAAGGTGCCTGGCAATATCACGATTGGGCATGCAAAAGGGAGGAATGACGTTGTTCCTAGTGGGTGCGTAAAAAGTATGAAATCGACGCTATTGCGTATTTTTAACCCACAGTAAAAAGGGGCAAAATGCTAACAGGAGGCTGAATGCTACAGATGACGAACACCATAAAAAGAACTGACTACTGCAGCCATGTCTGAAGAAAAACTCACCGTTTTTTGTTGTCTGTATGCAAGAGCGTGTGGCATAAATTATCGTCGCTCAAGTGGTCCAAAGGCAGTTATCGGCGAGTTTTTTGTACCTAAACAAAAGTCATCATCTAAGATGGGAGGTGCATAAACCAGAAAGAAGAACCTGAAGGGTACCGTGAGTCACGGTGTAAAAAATGGAGGCCGATGAAGCCCGAGGAGAGAAACCGACCTATTATGAGATTTACCTAACTTGACGGATTCAACCTCGGATCTTCCGTTAGATTTTCTGGGCTGCAATCACAAGAGAAATGCCAGAACTCTCGCGCAGTAGATTCATCAGTGTAATGCCGTCACAACCAGCAGATTTATGATGAAAAGTGCCAAGCCAAAGACAGGAAAAGTCAAAAACATCTCTATAAGTATGGCCAGTGATCTGATCGAAGCGATTAAAAATCATACATCAGCGCTTAACAAGTCACTGCTCAAAAAAAAATCAAAATCAAAAGTTGTCTCTGACATCGTTGCCCGTCACCTGGAGTTTAACAAACTTACCCCTACTGAAGAGGACGACGAGCTCAAGCAGGGCAGTAATGTAGCCCTAGCGCCAGAAAGTCTGTATATCAAATGGCACAGTTCTCTGTATATGCACGATTTCCAACAGTATCTACACCTGGGTGACCACTGGAGGATTATAGACTTTGTCGGGTTATGGCTCGACGATGGGGATCGCACCGAAATGGAAAGTCTTCAAGGTGAACTCTGGAGGATGTATTCCGAGCTGTACGAAAAAAACCACAGAGGGAGTGTGCTTTCAAAGGTACTCAGAAATGTCAGGAAGAATGAGAATATTAAAATCCTCGCTGTCAGGGTTAAGTGCCAAGAACTCAAAGAAAAAGGGGCGGGAAACGTTCCTGTTTTTAATCTTCGTTATGCGGTCACTCTGGTTAACCTTGATAAAAACACCAATGATAAAGAACATCTTTACTTTGATTACCATTCCATCAGGCTTGTTGATTTTTGTGACTTATATGAAAATCCAATAAAAAACATGCTAAAAAATGAACAGGGAAAATTGCCTATTTCTTATGCTTACTGGCTCCCGATTTATGTTTACCAAAATAAAGTGCTCCTCATCGGAGCCAGGAGAAAGAATGGACAGAAAAAAGAGATTATGGAGATGAAGAAAAACAAGATTATTATCGTCAGGCCACAGTAAGTCAGGGCAATCGCATGCGTAGGTGAGCAGCAATCGTTCGACGTCACCGACACCTTCGCCGTTTCACTGCTGCCCCGGCGGGTGGTGTAATCCGCTTCCACCTTCCCCGCATCCACATAGCGGTAACTGAGATTCAGACTCACATTGTCCGTCAGCGCCCAGTTTACCCCGACACCCACCGCCCAGGCAAAATTACTGGAAAAAACGCTACGGTAAAACGGAAGAACAGCAGGTGAACCTAGCACGTCCCCGTTCCCAGACTAAACCGGTACTCTGTCATGCAGAACGGGTTATCTACGTCAGTGTGAGTTCACAACGTCACTTTCGTTATGCCGCAACTGAAACCCGAGAAGCCGCCTCCATTTGATCAACCATCTCGCTGATCTGTGCTTGCCCGTAGGTCAGAACAGGCCGTTGTTTAACCACACTCACCACAAGCGGCTTGATCAACATATTGGCTGCTGCACGGCCCTGTTGATTAGCGGCAAAGATGATCTCCAGCGTTTTGGGGGTGAGTACACTAGCCAGATTTGCGTTAAGGTTTTCCAACTCATTTTCTGTAAGCAGGAAACTTGTCGCAAGCCATGTCACCTGTTCCTGAATTAACGTCAACACCTTGAGCTGATCGTCTTCAACCAGTGCGCCCGCAATTTTTCTGGAAATAGTTGCCGTAATCATGCCCCCCAATAAACCACCTGCTGCACGTCCAGCTAAAGCGCCAAGCGGCCCCAGTGGACTAAGCATCACACCACCAGCGATAGAGCCAATGGCTCCCCCAGCAACGCCAGAAGAGGCCACCGCCAGGTTTTTGATAAACTGAGCACCTGAAATACGACCACGTAGCATTTTGATCATATCCGGCCCCGTGGTGACTGCAACCAACGCGAATGAGGTCACCAGTGTGCCACGCATCATCTTATTCAGAGAATTGAGATTATTGGCACCGACACCCCGTTGAAGCGCATTACGTACCGTCGGGCTGGCCGCTGCGAAATCAATATTTTTAAGCATCCCCTGAATGGCGCTGATGCGGTGTAATTGCTGAACCGTGACATAAACTGCCAGCGTGCGAGTAAAGGTTTTCCCAGCTTGTATCATTGCAGTGTGCAGCGCAGCCTTACGATCGCCGGTATTAAGATAGAAAATGGACGCCGTCAGACAGAAACTGATCCCGCCTGCGGCAAGGCTGACAATAGCCCCTTCTGCAAGGTCGTAAGTGAGAGATTCGAAGGTGCCAAATTTAGTGATATTCTGCGCCTGGGTGTAGGTAAGATGACCTTGCCGCACCAGTTTTGTTGCTTCGGCAGGATCGTTAACGCCGGGCACTTTGCCATCACGAATTTTGTTCTCCATAGTCTCAAGCGCTTTTGCGTACTGGTCTTTTGGCACTTCCAGTTGCATCGGTGCGCCGTGACGGTCGTAGTAACGATAATGGCCATTTTGCCCGTCAAAACCGGCACCTACACTGCGTGCTGCGGTTGCACAGTATTTGGTCTGAATTTCTGAGCCGTTAACCAGCCTGTCTGCACCATTTTTCGCATTGTCGTCACCGAGAATATGCGCATCTTTTAGTTGGACTTTGTCAGTAAGATGATTTCCCCGTTCGGCTGCAAAACCATGCCCTTGCCCCCCCACCGCAAACATTTTTTCGTTAGTATTCCAGGCCTCTGGGAGAGTCATGAGGATCAGACCATTTGTTGCTGCACTGGAAATAAATTCAGCCTGCGGCCTCTTATGGATTTCCAGACAAAGTTTTTCAGTTTCCTGGCAGATATCAGAGCAATACCACTCATGGTTTCCGATCTCGGCACCTTTCACGCCTTTAATCTCACTCAAACCGCATGATGCGCAGGTACAGAGTTCATCAACATAGTGGAACGAGACAAATTTTCGCCCGTCTGAAAATGAATAATAACGTCCACAATCGAGATAGCGATTCAGAAGATCATCATTTGCGGGGGCAGGTAGGTTCAGTCGATTGTTGAAGAGGTTTTTTAGCTCATCTGAAGAGTGCGTTAGCTTGCTGTTTAACCGCGCGTTGAATTCCACCATTTTTCCTTCATACCAAGCATCATTCAATAACCAGTCATCGCCCGCCAGTTCTTGCTCACGTGTCTCGCCCTGCAGAATATGTTGCGATACCAGCGTCAGATAAACACGCTCGACTAATTCTGCAGAGAGGTGGTTTTCTTTCTTTAGCTCCGCCAGCCAGTTTCGGCTATTGATCGCTTTTTGTTTCTTCAGCCCTTCGTTGATGGTAATCGTCAGCTTCTTCAGTTCCTGGATCTGGCTGGCCGCATAGCACTGCGTCAATAAGGCCGCAATCCAGTAAAGCAACCCAGCCCACCACATCAGCGAAGAGGAGATATCGTATTGCCACGCAATAAACGGCGTTGCCGCCGAGCTGGCCATAAGAAAATAAGACGTGTAAAAACAGCAATAATACGCTTTAAGGTTGCCAGCGATATCGGCGGGGGTGAGTCCATTTCTCAGGATCGCGTTGGTTTGCACAGGCACCGCCAGCAGGCCTCCTGCAAACGCAGCAGTCAAAATAAACTTAATTGAGTCAAAGGAGTATGCTTCGTAGGCGATGTGTTTGCCGTCAAGCCCCCACATAAAGCTCATTATCATGCCCGCAATGGCCAGTGGAACACCCAGCAACCAACGCAGACGAAGCGCAAAGGTTACGCGTTCAACAATATAACCAGCTAATAACGGTGGGCCTGCCACGATCAATGCACCGAGGGCGAATACCACGCCCAGAATATTGAGTGATGCCCGAAACAACGCTTTAAGAACAACAAACCCTATTACTAGAAGAATCAATGCACTAATTATCTGTAGCATTATTTTTTATCCTTGCCCTGTTTGTGCCATCCCAATATGGCATCATCATAAGAGTGTCCAGAACGTCCGCATTTTTGATGATGTTGCCGTTATCTATTCCGTATGCGTATGCCAGCGTAATGCATTCTCTCAGTAACTGTCGGTTATTTTCCACATTGCAGGCCGTCGCTGTCAGTTCGCCCAATACCGCGAATTCTGACAAAATACGCTTAAGTGCCTGCGGCTCAAGGTCATTCAACCGACGAGTAAAATCCTTCCCTCCTTGGCTGTATAACCTTACAAACTTTACCGTCCAGATTTTTTAGCAATGGCTAATGCATTAGGGGGGATTACGCCCCTTGTCTACGCCACACCGGCTTTCATTCCACAGTGGGAAGTGCTACCGGTGCGGCGACGCTGGGGATGTTGCCTATTCCTTTCCAGCGATATTGACGGTAAAGGGCTTGAAGTCGCGAGAGCCCAGTGCGCTAAGGGGGAGTACCCGCATTTTACCGTTCACGGCCTCGGTCACGCGGGTGACGTTGATAATCAGGTTGTCTTTACAGTAGTCCTCACCAATAAGCTGCGCGGTCTGGTAGCGCGTGGCTTCCGAGTCACTGAACGGCTCAACCTCAAGGGTATCGCTGTCCAGCCGTTTCCCCGATTTATCCAACACATCGATGGCAATCTCCAGACGGCCAATGCCCCGCCCACTGCCGTCACTCCCGCCCCCATCCAGGGTAAAGGTTGCTGCGCACATCCCCTGATTGGCCCAGACCGTATCGGAATGCCACAGTTCAATCACTGCCCAGGATGGCAGCGACAGGGCAGACAACCCCACCAGCAGGGCCGTTTTCATCAACGCTTTTCTTATCATTGTCTCTATCTCTGTCAGCAGTGATAAAGGGGAACGCGCGTCCCCCTGATTATTTTCACGTCGTTATTGCTCTGAACAGCTTGCCCAGGTTCAGGCCTCGTCTTTTTCTTTCTCGGACGGCGTGACCGAGGTCGCGATACCGGCAGCGGTGCCGCCTGCCACAACCCCTGCTGCGGTAACCACCGCCGTTCCCCCTGCCATCCCGGCCCCACCGGCAGCCAGACTGCCGCCACCCAACGCCGCCAGCCCTGCTGAACTGGCTGCTGCCCCCGATAAGGTTCCGCCCGCCACACCGAATCCCGCCGCACTGACGGCGGCACCGATGGTAGGCGCAGCAGCCAGTGCCGCCCCACCCGTGGCGACGGTGGCCACAGCAATCAGTGCACTTTTGCCGGGGTTTTCCACCACCGCGTCTTTCACCGCCACGGCAGCATCACAGACCGCTGCCGCTGTCCCGAAAGCCACATCCAGCGCCCCCTCAAACACATCACCGATAAAATCGCCCAATCCCATAAAACACCCCTCTTGTTGAGTCATGAAAATGCCTCGTTAAACGGATTACCCTGAGCATCACAATGCCGATAACACGTTATGACGTAAGGATAATTTCTCTATTTCCCCTGGTGTGGACAATAAATTACTTAATAGAATAAATCGATCGATATTGCATTATCGATCGTTTATATCGATCATAAATCTACCATTGAACCGTTATGCCAGGCAATATGGATAGCAACGACAGGTGAAAAACAGGATGGAAAGGGACGGTGCCTGGGCCTTCTCGATTCATCGCTCTTGAGGGGCTGAGGGGAGGCGGATTGACGTGGTTGAATGCAGGACGCCGGTACGAATGAAAATAATTTCAGACAGATATTATCCCCCTGACAACCACAGCAACGGTGGCGAATCAACCGGTTCACCGCCGTCGTTTCATTTTCTGTTTTGGGGAGTTGTATGAATAAACAAGACGGTATACAGGCCATCAGCCAGTCTCTGACGACGCTGCCTTCGTCGGTCTCTGACACGATACTGCGGCATATTGGCCACCTTATCGATTACACACCGGTGATTGGCATCATGGGTAAAACCGGCGTGGGGAAGTCGTCCCTGTGCAATGCACTGTTCCGAGGCAAGGTCACCGCCGTCAGCGCGGTCTCCGGTTGTACGCGTGAGCCGCAACGTCTGACCTTGAGCCTGGGTCAGCATGCCCTGACGCTGGTCGACCTGCCGGGTGTTGGGGAAAGTGTCGAACGGGACGAAGAGTACCACGCGCTTTACCAGCAACTGCTGCCTGAACTCGATTTTATTCTCTGGGTGCTGAAAGCCGATGACCGCGCGCATACCGCCGATGAAACTGTCTATCAGGACATTACTCAGCAAGGGGGATTCAACCCGGCCCGCCTGCTGTTTGTGCTCAACCAGGCCGATAAAATCGACCCTTGCCGGGAATGGGACCGACACCACTGTCAACCTTCCCCCACCCAATGGGCCCACCTGCAGGAAAAATGCCGGGCCGTGGCAAGCCGTCTGTCTCCCGTTCATCCGGTTATCCCAGTCTCGGCCCAGGAAGGGTACAACCTGGCTGCCTTGGCCGAGGCACTGGTACAACATCTGCCCAGGCAAGCCAGCAGCGCGGTCGCCCGCCAGTTAACGCACCGTTATAAAACCGATGCTGTGCTAGACCGTGCCCGTCAGGATTTTGGTGACAGCGTGGGAGAAGTGTTCGACCGTCTGGCGGATGCCGCTGGCGTGCCTACGGGGGTGCACACCCTGATTGCCCGCGTCAGAAATACCGTGATGTCCATCGCCCGTGCCGTCTGGGGGCTCCTCTTTTGACAGCCTCTGCCCCCAAGGTGTTCTCAGGAGCACCGCAGTAGAAGTGCAATACAACCCATTGTTATTACATCATAAAAACCTCAAAGGAAGTCATTACCATGCCAAAAATCAGTTTTCCCCTGTTGCTGTCTCTCCTGCTGACAGGATGCGGTGACAACCTGGTCAACAAGCTGGAGAACACTAGGGTTCCGCGAAACGCCCAATATACCTACGGTCAGGTGTTGAATCACCGCGAGATGTGCCAGGAAACCACCTGGGAAAAAATCCAGAATGACGATGATGAAGACATCATCAGGGTCATCTACCACTGCGTGCTGAAGCCGGGTAAAGAGAAGTACGCCTACTCGGAGCAAGAAGCCAAAAATCGCCATACCGCCATGTATGACGAAAAGATGGCCAGTTACCAGGCCGAAAGACAGGGAAAGCTGGAGGAATATCAGCAGAGGGTGCTGGCGGAGAAAACCCGCCTGAAAAACCTGCAGGATTTTATGGGCGAAGGGCGGCTGGACTGGCGCTTTCTGGCTGACAACGTGAACCGTAATCCCGATGTTGAAACCCTGATTTTCCGCGCCGTAGACAAGGTACTGATACTCGGCATCATCAGCGGTCGATTCATTGATGATTTCCCGTGGCGGCTTGACAGTGAACCCGAGATGACCTGGGTGTTTTCACGGGCGGATACACGGGGGCCGCTGGAATATTTGCGCCAATCTGAGTTGTTTGTCGGCACGGCGGAAAACGCCAGCGACCCGGCCAACCCGGTGATAAAAAGGCTGATGGAACAGAAAGCCCGCTACATTGACGTGTGTGCCCGCCGTCAGGCCGAGTACCGTGAAAATAACCGCCAAGCCCAGGCTCTCGACAGTGATATCGCCGGGTGCGAATTCAACTATCAGAAAGGGCTGCAAAGCGCACGCAACTGGTTAGAGATGGTTAAAAATGACATGGCGTCGACCCTCACCGCTGAAGCCGGGGAGAAAATAGCGAAAAGTCAGGATAACATTCGGGAAACGGAAGAGAAAATCGCCACGTTGAACAGCCCGGAAACCGATGCTCAAATGAAGCGCTCCGCAGAGCATGAGGCCATCGAAGCCCGGCAGGCTTACGCCAACTCACACATGAAGAAAGGGGAAGAAGTCATCATCTGGCTTTATAACCCCCAGACCCAACGCTTCTCGATGGAAGAGTCGTTACTGATTGAAACCGATGCTGATGATCAAACGCACACCAGCGACCTGAGTTTCCATAAGATATTCACCGCCTTCGTGCGTGGCGTCAAGAATATCGATGATTACACCCAGGTGTGTACCACCACTCGCGAAGGGGGATGGGAGTGCTTCCAATAACGACGAGGTGATAATCAGCCCCGGTTATCCACTTACTCGCCACTCAATTGCCCCAATCAGCACCTACAGATGTTTTACCTACCCCCTGCACAGGCTCCCCGGTTTTCCGGTGGAGCCTTTTTATTATTTAGCCAGAAATAACAGAAGGATATGCGTATGACCCGTTTAACCTCCCGCTTTGGTCGGGTGAACTCCGTTCGCCGTGACCGCCCGTTAACCGTTGATGAACTGGCCCAGTATGTGCCCAGCGTACTGGGTGATGACAAACATGCTTCCCGCAGCGAAAAATATACCTATATCCCGACAATCACCTTGCTAGACCGCCTGCGTGAAGAAGGCTTTGAGCCGTTTTTCGCCTGCCAGACCCGTGTTCGCGATCCAGGCAAGCGTGAACATACCAAGCACATGTTACGACTGCGCCGCTCAGGGCAGATAACCCAGAAAGAAGTCCAGGAAATCGTGTTACTCAACAGTCACGACGGCTCCAGCAGTTACCAGATGATCCCTGGCTGGTTCCGACAAATTTGCAGTAATGGCCTGGTGTGTGGCCAAAGTTTTGGCGAAATTCGCGTGCCACATAAAGGCGATATAGCGGGGCAAGTCATTGAGGGAGCCTACGAAGTCCTGGGGATATTTGACCGGATAGAAGAAAGTCGTGAAAGCATGCTGGCGTTAACACTGGCACCGGAACATCAGCATGCGCTGGCGCACGCCGCATTGACCTACCGTTACGGCGAAGAACACCATCCGGTGACCGAAAGCCAAATCCTGATGCCTCGACGTTGGGAAGATAAAAAAGATGACCTGTGGACAACGTTTCAAAGGCTGCAAGAAAATCTGAGCAAAGGAGGATTATCGGGTCGCAGTGCCACCGGCAAACGGGCACAGACCCGCGCAGTCAATGGCATTGATGGTGATATCAAGCTCAACCGGGCGTTATGGGTGATGGCAGAGCAACTTAAGCTGGCGGTGACTTGATGCAGCATGTTCCCGCTGACGCACAGCAGGCAACCCCGTATCCGCTGCCACTGGACAACCAATCTGGTTGTCGTTCGATATCTGATGATGATTTATGCGCCTGGTGCCGCCATCTTTACTATCGACCAGGTGAAGTCAGCCTTTGCCAGTTCGTTGAAGAAGAGGGTGACTGGCCTGCTTGTTTTGACGCTGATGGCTATGCCCAATCCTGCACCGAACTGCGCCTGATCTTCACTTTTCCACACTCGCCAGACCTCAGGTGAACAGCCCCGGTAAGCACTCACTGACCTTTACCCCACACCTACCAGACAGGCTCCCGGTTTTTCCGGTGGGGCCTGTTTTGTTATTTATCTCATCAATAAGGATATTTACATGAATACGCATTTTGAACTGTCTGCGCCCCCTTCTCAGTCAGCAACGTTGAGTGCCACTTTGGTGCCTGGCAACCAGCGCTCTCGTTTCTGGCCGCAGCACTTCGGCAGCATACCGCAATGGCTCATTCTGGAGGCTCATGTCTTTGGCTGGCTGGATCGCCTGTGTGCGGATTACCACGGTGGGCAATGGGATTTTTATACGCTCAGTAACGGCGGGGCCTTTATGGCTCCAGAAGGCGGTGAGCGGTGGTCACTGTTTAACGGTATGAATGGTAACGGTGCCGACATGAGTGCTGAGGCTGCAGGTATTACTGCCTGCCTGATGGCCTATAGTCACCACGCCTGCCGCACCGAGAACGAAGCCATGACCGACCATTTCTACCGCCTGCGGGAATACGCGCTGCACCACCCCGACAGCCGCGCCATTTTCGCCCTGATTGACTGAGGACACCGACATGAATTCCTCAACATCATTGGCGTCAACCGCACTGCCGTTAACGGCGCAGCGCACGGTCAAACGCGCCCTGTCGTTGCTGGAAAAACACCTGCGTGAACCAGGAGCATTGTTCACCTCCACCAGCACCGCACGCGACTGGTTACGGTTACAACTCGCCGGGCAGGAGCGTGAAGTGTTTATCGTATTGTATCTCGACAATCAGCACCGGTTGCTGGCGAGCGAAACCTTGTTCACCGGCAGTATCAGAAGCACGGAAGTCCATCCCCGTGAAGTCGTAAAGGCGGTACTTCGTCACAACGCAGCCGCCGTTATTCTGGCGCACAATCACCCCTCCGGGGAGGCTGAGCCCAGCCAGGCTGATCGGCAGATCACCGAAAGGCTGGTCAACGCACTGGCACTGGTTGATGTGAAGGTATTGGACCATCTGATTGTAGGTGGTCTTGATATCGTCTCCTTCACCGAGCGCGGCTGGTTGCCTGGCTGACAGTCATCTCTCTCATTTCCCCAATCTCATTTTTCCAGGAGTATCCCAATGGGCTGGTTATTTTCACACCGCTCTCGCCGTGAGCTGATCGCGGCACTGATCCAAACTGAAGACACCAAATACTATCAACACGTTACGCTGGCGCATGCTCTGCGAGGTAATGTCCTGTGGTCAGTTGTCCAGAGCACACCGAAAGATCCCTCCAAAGCCGCCCAAACAGTCATTCATTGCATCCTGATGCAGGGTTCCGGCGGCAGTTGGGGCTACAAGGCGATGGATGAGTCGGTACAGCCTTGTTATTACTCCTGCCCAAAACGCTATCTGGCGATGGCCCCGGTCATCAGCCCGGCATGGCGTGAAAAGGTCTTGGCGCATCACCAACGCCGCTACCCGCAACGGGGCGCAATAAAGGAAGGAAACTACAGATGATCGCAACAACCCCTCTTTTGCGTTTCGGTCTGCAATGCAGTTCGGTATATATCAGTGAAGACGATAATGCGGTGCTGTACCGGATCTCCCACTGTCAGGATGAGTTCAGCGACGGTGAGTGGATCTCTTTCTCGGGCACCGGCTATCTGCTGAGATTGGATGCGTGGACCCACCCGGTGTTGCAACTCAAACGGCTGGGGCTGTCCAAAACCTGCCGCCGTCTGGTCACCACTCTGATGAAACGCCACCAACTTAGCTACCTGCACATAGACGCCCTGGGTGAGGTCTTGCCCGACTTTACCACGTTCGATTGGTAATACGCCCCACCCAACGTTCCACCTTCGCATTATCAATATATTTTACAAGGATATGGCTCATGAACACGAGCGCATCACCCATGCCTGGCGTCTTTCATTTTCTGCAACATGGCAACGTGACATCGCAGGACTGGAAAGCCTTATGCCAGGCGATCACCACCGCTTACCAGGAACTGTGTCAACACCCAGACAAGCTGGGATTCACCACCGCACCGGTTATCTGTGAACACACCGGCAACCGCCAATACCGGTTCGACAACAACCTGATGGGATTGGGCATGATCGGTTTTAACGGTGAGCGGATTACCCATCAGGCAGGCGATCCGTTCATTCTCTACCAACGGCAGACACCCTATGCTCTGATCCGCTGTGATACTAGAGGCTATCCGTACTACCGGCTGGTCATGGCTGTACTGCTCTTGGCGAACACGCAATGCCCGAACACCTGGACGATGGAATCTGACGTACCGCTGAAGCAATGGCGCAAGGTAGCCCATTGGCTCACCCACCATTGCCAACTCCCAGTTTCCCCGCTGTGTTAAGGAGCTACCTGCATGAAGACTCTCGACAAAATACCCTGCATCACGCCCAACGCCCGTCAAGCTTTGGCAGAGTACCAGCAACTGCTGACCTGGTTGCTGGCTCACTGTTACGGCTTGGAACTCAACGATACGCCGTATCACGACGAACAAGCCATAGCACAACAGATTGACCATGGCATCACGGTAAGGGAAACCGTCAATGAACTGGTGGAGAAATTTGACCTGGTACGCATTGATCGCCCCGGTTTCAGCTTGATGGCACAAGATCCCACCTTAAGCAGCGGCGATATGTTACGCGCCCGCAGTGCGCTGGGCTTGCGCAGTCCCGTCATTCGCCGCCTCGCCTGACAGCCTTTCACTTACCTCAGTGATCCAACAACACGCCAGCCTCACTGCTGGCGTTTTACTTTTTCAAGTTCAAGGAATTTTGACGATGAAGGAAACCCAATCCAATGCTACCAGCAACGACAGCACTCCGTCGCCTGTCTGGGGATTGCAACGAGATATCACGCCCCGCCTGGGAGCCCGGTTGGTCCAGCAGGGTAATCACCTGCATTTTCTGGCCGACCGTGCCGGTTTTGTCGGTACGTTCTCCCCTGATGCTCTTAAAAGGCTGGATGCCGCTTTCCCGGTGTTGATCGAACAGTTGGAGGCCTGTCTGCGGTCTGGCGAACTCGATCAACGCCGTCAGCATTGCGTCACCGTGCAGCACGCCGGTTTTACCTGCGATGCCAATACGTTAGGTAGCTTTGGCCATCTCTATATCGCTGTTTATCAGACAACACCGCCCAACCCGGCATAAGCCGTAAGCACTCACACTCCCCAACCTTTAACCCTGCCTGCGATAACGCGGGCATTTTTTTCTAAGGAACTCAGCGATGCCAACCACATTGAATACTGTCATTGAACCTGAAGTTTTAACCGATCACACCGAAGTGATTTGTTCCACCAGCATTGAACGTATCGTTACTGGTCGTAATGCCGTGCTGGCGCAGATTGAAGCCATTATCCACCAGCTCGAGGATATCTCGGCCATCACCAGCAGTATTGGCGGCGGAGTGGCAAGAGACTGGGCAATGAAGCAAGACTTTCGCTGTGGCTGCTGGCTGATGGAGAAAGCAGAAACGGCCATGCCGGTGATCACCCGCAATCTTGATCGCGACATATGGCGGGATCTGATGAAGCGCTCCGGTATGCTGAGCTTGATGGACGCTCAGGCTCGTGACCAGTGGTACAGAAACCTGGAGGGAGAGACTATTCCTGCTGTCAGCGAAGCCAACATACTCAGTACCTTTGAGCAACTGCATCAGAGCAAAAATGAGGTTTTCGAGCGAGGGGTGATCAACGTCTTCAAGTCGCTCTCATGGGATTACAAAAGCAACCATCCCTGCAAATTTGGCAAGAAGGTGATCGTCAACGGTCTGGTGAGTTACAACCAATGGGGATTTACGTTGAACCACAACTATAGGCGGGATCAGTTGGCGGATCTGGAAAGGATGTTGTTCCTGCTGGAGGGTAAGGCGATACCGGATAACCGTAGCGATCTCACCGCTCGGCTGTATGATCATATCAGTGCCCATCGGCTTAAGGCGGAGGTTTATGAGGATGAGTATTTTTCAATCAAGTATTTCATGAAGGGGTCAGCACATCTGACATTTAGAAAGCCTAAGTTGATGGACAAGATGAACGATATCATCGCCAAGCATTACCCAGACGTATTGCCGGAACGGGTATAAGTAAGGTTATGAAGTCGGAAGATGCTCGAGGATATTTAGGGAGATAATACTGTTGCGCAACAGGGAGTACCTCACTATACTGTTTCTTGTGGCGCAACAAGGAACAAAAGATCATGATTAAAAGTTTCAAGCACAAGGGATTGCGTCAATTTTTTGAAAAAGGCATTCAATCTGGGATCAATACCCAACATGTTAACAAACTTCGTCAACGTCTTGCTGTTCTTAATGAAGCTGAAGACATTGGTGAAATGAATCTTCCAGGATACCGGTTACATCCCTTAACGGGAGATAGGCAAGGACAATGGGCCATTACGGTGTCAGGAAACTGGCGTGTTACCTTCGAATTTATTGAAGGTGACGCGTATATTGTCAATTATGAGGACTATCACTGATGAAGATGCACAATCCCCCTCACCCAGGTGAGATCATTGCAGATGCTCTGGATGAACTCAATCTGGGTATCCGCGAGCTTGCTCGGGCACTCAATGTTGCCCCCTCTACGGCACAACGGCTAGTTTCGTGTAAGGCAGCAGTGAGCCCGGAAATGGCTGTCAAACTTTCGGCAGTGCTGGGCAGTTCTCCACGACTGTGGCTCAAGCTGCAAGAGGCCTATAGCCTAGATAAAGCCGAAAAGAATGTAGATGTTTCCAAACTGACACCACTATTCAAACCTGTTCAGTTATCGCACATCTAGACGGATGCCCACATATCGTATTCAGAAAAACGGCATTGATTGACTGGTTCAATGCGATCGTAGCCAAACATGAACTAAGAAGGTTTGGGAAGTTGGCAGAGATTTCCTGATGTCAGCATTGTCTCTTACTGATTGATTGTGATTTAGTTTTAATCACTAGGAGGTGCTCATGGGACAATCACCCACACGCATTATCACTGTCCATGTTCCTGTTGAAATGGCAGAAAAGCTCGATGAACTGGCTGCAAATTATGAGCGCTCCTGTGGCTGGATCGTCAAACAAGCCTTGGCTGCGTTCATTGAACAGGAAGAGAAGCGTCACCAAATGATCCTGGAAGGCCTGGCAGATGTGGATGCGGGCAGAGTGGTGGAACAGGCCGATGTATTGAGATGGGTGAATAGCCTGAACATTAGCATGCTGCTTCCTGTACCGCAGTCATGGCAAAAGTAATGCAGGTTGTTTGGTCAGATCATGCGTTGCAGGATTTAGAGTGGTTGCGCGAATTTATTGCCAACGTCAATCCAGAAGCAGCAGCACAGGTGCTTTAATCACTGGTGCTTGCCCCGTTAACCTGCTGACGCATTCACGGATGGGACCAGCACTGGCAAGGTATTAATTACGGGAAGTGCGTCGATTGATCGTCGGTAATCATGAAATGCACTACGAACTCAGAGTGAACGTGCTCTACATCTTACGTGTTTGGCATACGCTAGACAATCGGTGAAGTTATTCCCTGACGTTGTTTACTAGCTTGGGATCGAGTTTGTCGCAATTGTAGAGAAAGATCATTACATCGTTGAGTGAGTAATCCCGTTTATAAGAAGAGTTATCGGCAGTACGTTACGCCAGTGGTGTTCAGTAAAATCCACGTTTCGAGGGAAGAGGCTTATGCTTGTTTCCGCAAACGGCATTAAACGCGCTTGAAGTCTAGATGTGGATGCGATGGTCAGTTATGGGTATCTTAACCGCCAACTCTGTCCCGCTTCGAGTCCCAAAAATCCAATGATTGCGCGTGTTGGTATCGGTGTTGGTATAATGTAATTTTTTTAAATTTTACTTAATATAAATCATAGGTTTATTTCATACGTGCGAGTCCGGCCTTCGCACCATTAAGTAGTTCGAGAACGTCCGTAACAGTCCATAGGTTACTAAAAAGAAAGCCGAAAGGCTTTTTTTGTCCTAAAGAGTCCGAGCACATCCGTTGCAATCCGGTTACCACTGGGGGCATAATTAGGGGCATTCAACTTCGATTAGAAATGTGCCCCCAAATGAAGCTCAACGCCAGACAGGTCGAGACCGCCAAGCCTAAAGACAAAACCTACAAATTGGCCGATGGTGGCGGTTTGTATCTCGAGGTTTCTGCAAAAGGCTTTAAATATTGGCGAATGAAATACAGACGTCCCTCCGATAAAAAAGAGGATCGGCTAGCATTTGGTGTCTGGCCGACCGTGACGCTTGCAGAAGCAAGGGCGAAACGGGATGAAGCCAAAAAGCTGTTAGTGCAGGGTATCGACCCAAAAGTCGACAAGAAGGAAGCTCAGGCCGAGAATGCTGGATCATATACTTTCGAAACCATCGCTCGCGAATGGCATGCCAGCAACAAGCGATGGAGTGAAGACCATCGATCGCGCGTTCTCCGTTATCTTGAGCTTTATATCTTTCCTCATCTCGGCTCGTCTGATATTCGCCAGCTCAAAACCAGCCACCTTTTAGCCCCGATTAAAAAAGTTGATGCCAGCGGTAAGCATGATGTCGCGCAGCGCCTGCAACAGCGCGTGACGGCTATAATGCGTTATGCCGTTCAGAACGATTACATCGATTCAAATCCAGCCAGTGATATGGCGGGAGCGTTATCATCAACCAAAGCGCGACACTATCCGGCATTGCCCCCCAGCCGTTTCCCTGAATTTCTCGCGCGGCTTTTGGCTTTTCGCGGTCGGATGATGACGCGAATTGCGGTTGAACTTTCATTGCTTACCTTTGTTCGTTCTAGTGAGTTGCGTTTTGCACGCTGGGATGAATTCGACTTCGATAAGTCTCAGTGGTGTATACCTGCAAAGCGAGAAGAAATAAAAGGCGTGCGTTACTCGTACCGTGGCATGAAGATGAAAGAAGAGCATATCGTCCCGCTCAGCCGTCAGGCAGTGGCTTTGCTTGAACAATTAAAGCAGATAAGTGGTGATAAAGAATTACTCTTTCCGGGGGATCACGACGCCACTAAGGTCATGAGTGAAAACACGATAAATAGTGCTTTACGTACAATGGGATATGATACAAAAACCGAAGTCTGCGGGCATGGATTTAGAACTATGGCGCGTGGTGCTTTAGGTGAGTCAGGATTATGGAGCGATGATGCGATAGAGCGTCAATTGAGTCATTCTGAAAGAAACAATGTCAGGGCAGCGTATATCCATACCTCTGAACATTTAGAGGAAAGAAGATTAATGGTGCAATGGTGGGCAGATTATTTATCTTATAATAATACGTGCCATCTAACACCTTTCGAATTTGCTAGAAGGTATAAGGTTTGAATGTATAGAGCTTGTTTTTCTGTTATTGTGTTTCATTAATCTTTAATACTCTAAAAAATCGCGTTTTCCATATATTCAAGGACAATGTAATGGATACTAACAATGATGTTTATTTGCATGCTTTGCAATCTTTGAAGGAAGATGATCTATCACAGCGAGTAATCAAACCTCTATTCGAATCAATGGGCTGTTATCGCGTTGATTTTCACGGCGGGGCATATGAAGGTGGTAAGGATATTATTGCTTATACAAAAGCCCCTTTAGGTGATCATATTAGTGTTGTGCAAACTAAGAAAATAGGTAATGGAAAAGCTACGGGTGATAAAAATATTATCGGGAATTTGATATTTCAATTGCAACAGTGTTACCTCAAAGAAATACCATTACACAATGGGAAAAGTAAAAAGCCTGATAGCGTAATTTTAGCTACACCATATAAAGTAGGGTCAAGATTATTAGGGGAAATTCATTCTCATTTGACGGGGATGAAAAATGAAGTTAAGTTGCTTGATGGCCCATATTTATTAGAGTTAATAAAGGATAATAATCCTTCTCTATTAAACTCAATTATGGGGTTGGAACGAAAAATATTGGTTCAGGATACTTTTCAATTGCAAAATCTTGAATTAATGAAAGCGTTAAACATGGATTATTCAATAGAGAAAATAAATTGTTATAATGATTTGGCTTTTTTTATGGGGAGTATAGATAGTCATCATCTCTTAAAGTCAAATATAAAAATATCGTCATCTAAAATGTCTCTCAATCGTGAGGGTTGGGAAGTTCTTAAGAAAAAATATTTAGTTGATTTGGAGCGTCACCTCGGATTTACTCCATTGCTTAATGAAATTCAGTATGTCGAAATGCAGTTCGAGACACAGCTGAAGAGTCATCTCGAAGAAAATAACAAAAAACATTACGAGAAGATCATCGCAGCAAGACTTGAAATATCGTTACTTGAAAATACTCTTGCAAGTATTAGGTCAGAATTTAACACCTTCAAAAATCAGAGTGATAATTTCGAAGATGACGGAGTTATCAGGAATGTAATGAATATTTGGTGGCCTATAATTGGTGATGCGAGTAAAACACAAGACTATTTAAATATATATAATGATTATAACGATGTGTTGAAATCATACTCCAGTAATAAAAAATTGCCAGTTGGGTATAAAATAAACTTCACGGATTATTTATCAACACTTGCATCACTATCTTCCCAAGTCTATTCTTATAAAGAATTAGAGTCTCAATACATTTCGTATCCACTTTATGAGTATCAGTTTAATACTGTTGGTATTGAAAACTGGTTGAGGTCTCACTGTGATTTTTATGCTGAAGGTGTGCGTAAAATTAATGATGGTAGATTTGAAGAAAACAAGGAATATTTAAAAGCTTTCTTAGCGAGCACCCAAAAAGTTCTTATTGTACTAGAAATACTTCAGGAGCTTTCAGTTGAAACTAATAGTATTGTTAATTTCACTTCATCAACAATAGCTATGAAAGACGGAATTTCAATTTCTCCTTTTACGCTTTTTGATACTGGCCATGACATAGCAGTCTATGGTGGGGCTGGAGCGGGAAAAACAACAACACTTCAAATGTATGTCGAAGACATAATAAATAAGGGATTAAATAACGTAATATATCTTCCATTAAACAGGCTAATAAATAAAAAAAGTGTTTATTTTTCGGTTGAAGCAGAATCTGCATTTAGTTACAAACAGGTCTTGTCGTTAATTTTGCTTTCGAAGAATATCGATGATACTGAAGAAAGTATGAATGATCTTGAAATTGCGCTTCGTGATGCAAATTCTTTGAGGTTGGTTATTGATGGGTTGGATGAAGCATATAATAAAGTCCCGTTCATTTTGGATTCCATAAATGAATTCAAAGGGAAATATCCCTCAATCCAATTGATTGTCTCCAGTCGAGACTGCGTTAGCTTCATTTCGAAAATAAATTTCTTAGGTGTGACATTATTGCCATTCACTACTGAGCAATTGTATTATTTTATTAGGTCATGGTTTGCCGAGGATGTCGAAGAAGCCCAAGGGCTTATTATTGATATTGATTGTGGTGATTTGAAGGAAATAGTTAAAACTCCATTGTTAGCTACCCTTCTTTGTATATTGAAAAAAAGAGGTATTGATACACCCTCAACAGAGATGGAGATATTTACTAGAAGGCTTAAGCTTCTGTGCGGGGAGTATGATAATTACAAAACCATTAAGCGTAGTCGCTCGGACAGTATGCAACTTGAAAAGGCGGCTATGAAACTAGCTTATCACTTGCACAGTAGAAATAAACGTTCTGATAGTATTGAATCAATGGTCACATATTTGGCATATGACACAACATTCGGATATCCTGAGGATGTATGTTTATTGTTAGTAGAGGAGTTGATTAATCCGTGTAATATTCTACATTTAGATCCTTTAACTAAACATTACTCATTTGGTCATTTACGTTTCCAGGAACATCTCGCTGCATTAGAACTAAAAGAAAATCGCGGGAGAGACATATTACCACTGCTTAATAAAGATTGGTGGAGTGGTACATTATGTTTGTATGCTCAGGCTTGTGACTTTAGCGGTCTCGTTGAAGATTATTATAGATATTATGGGGAAGTAAACACTGCACTGAAGATTTTCAAAGAGATGGTGTCTCATAGGCCGATTAGGGCTCGTTCTAACCTTCTTTCATTAATATTGCAATATGAACGAACAGAGAAACTTGAAGGTTACACAGTTGAGGAGGATGATTATTTTGATGATTTCTGGCGCTATCCACCTGAATAATTTATTTCGTATTAAACCTATTGGCGCGCAATGCTATCCCCGCCACGCCTGCCCGCTTCATAGGCCGCTTTTAATGCAGGTGCATGAAGACACCAACGCCGCGCCAGCACTGACACGGCGGGAAGAAAAAATAGTCATAATAAACAGGCAAAATCATGCACGTTCATGCACGGTTTTATTGCGTTAATTATGGTGAATTTATTGCGGATTTAATGCCGGTTTTTCACGTTCCAGAGCCGCTTTTCTTTGTGCATAAGTATGGGACTGCGCAGGGGTGTAAAATCGTCGGGTATCATTCATCGCGGAGGTATCTGGATACAGCCCGATAGCGGTCAGAATGTCGCTGTCCTCGGCCACGTAGTGGATTTCTGGATGCGCCACCAGATAGACCAATAACGCTTCCTGAATATATCCCAATGCGTCACGCATCACCTCGTGACGCTTTTCGCCAGAACTGTGCCCGAGTTTCATCAGTACCGGGGCTAATGCACTTGTCAGCGCCTCCCCATTCTGTTGCATAAACGTATTAAGCTGTTTCCTTACACTGATGCGTTGAACGCTGTCATGAGCACGCAAGACGCTGCCAGCAGAGAGGGTAATCTCCCATTGATTGACGTCGATAAACTCACGCAGGTAGCGGAGCTGTGCCTCGTCATAGGGTGGGCCGTTTTCAAGCTGCTGCGCCAGTTGGTTCTGTGCTTCCTCGCGCTGTTCTTTTCTGTGTTTCCAGGCGGTTTCCGTGGTGCGGTATTTATCGTAAGCACTTTGTAGTTGAGAGGATGACATTATTTCAGCTCCGTTAAATAGGGGTTATTCCAGACGCATCGAATAACGTTGCGTTGACTGTGTGGATTGTGGTTTTACAGGCCCCTGAATATCTGCAACAGGCTTAATATGCGGGTCTACGGTTTTCGTAATGAAATGCTCAAAACATTCATAGGTTTTGAATGCGCATAAGCAGGCTGTATTATGACAGCGATAATATCGCTCTTTCACATAGTCTGACAAAATACGTGAGGAGCGGGTTTTCACTTTATGATGACAGGCCGGGCAGGGATACATGATTTTCATGATGCTTTTCTCTCAGGGATACGAATAAAGGTCTCCAGCCCTTCAAACGTTTTAAATCCCATTGAGCAAGATTTATTATGGCAATAATAATATTTCTCTTTGATATTCTCCGTCAGCGTCCGGCTGGTTTTAATATTCACGTTGCTTTTACAGGAAGGGCAAATAAACATGGGGCTCCCCTTGGGTGTGTGCAGGTGCGGGAGGTGGCCCTCCCGTTCCGGGTCGTTAGTGCTGCATCTGTGGGGGAATCGGTTCACGAATAACCCGACAAACGGTCTCTTTTGTCCGGTAGGTCGCGGAGCATTCGATATTCTGGCATTGAATATCCATCTCCTTGCTGCCATCGGTCAGGTAGCGTGTGGCGCGGGTTTGCGCCGTGCTGTGACATAATGGACAATTAATCATGACAAAACCCCTTGCTGTTTTAATGTCTCTTCTCGTGCTTTCAGCTCGTTAAATTTATTATTGCGTGCGGCGGGTGAAGACAGGAATCGTTCATTGACATAGTTTAATGAGGGGGTATTAATCCCTATTTCAGCCAGTTCAGGGGCGTTATCAGCACTCATGGGATAAGCATCTGCAAATTGCTTAAGGTAGTCATTCACCTCTTTAAAAATATCTTTCTCTATGTCCCTTTCGTATTCACTGAATAGCCCATTTTGCGTAGAGAAATATTGCTCCAGCTCCAACGCATGACGTTTTAATTTAAACGCACGAGCAAAACCCAGTAATGATGGCAGTGCGCGGATAAACTCGCATTGGGCATAAATAACCAGAGCATCTTTATGCGCAAGGCGTAACTTATTGGCAGAGGTGGAACATTCTAGCTCTTTGCGGTCTTTATGAAGTGCCAGCTCAGCAGCAGCCCGTCAAGCTCTACGGCCAACTCACGTTGGGCGATACGCTGGATATGCTGCTGTTTCATGTCGTCGGTGATGGCACCGCGAAGCTGGCGGAAGCGGGAACGCCAATCCCCCTCGGCTTTCTGGCCTTCTTCCTGTGCAGCCTGCTTCTGTTGCTGGCAGTTTTCAATGGCCGCAAGAATGCTTTCCATTTCTTCGCTATCCGACAGGTGTTTTGCCTTGGCCGCCAAGAAGACCTGAATAGCGTCAGACAGCGTTTTATCCTGCGTCGGGTCTGGTTTTCGTTTTGTACCGATGCTCATCGCGTTGACCACCAAGGCAATCAATGACTCGGCATCTATCTGCTCGGGTGCGGTGTTTTTCATGTACTGCGTAATGCTGTGAAAAGCGTTATTGGTATTCACGGTGTTATTCATCTCATCAATCTCGCTGTGTTGGAGTGAATAAATTATGTGACGCGTCAAACAACAACACCATTGGGGGCGGAAGTCTGGGATAAGGCACAACGGCAGCGCCTAACATCTCTTTTTCAGTCAGGTAATCTGAGGGGGTTGTTTAAGACCCATTCCAAACAAAACGAGGACATACCGTGCTGACATTAAAACTCAATAACGAACATATCACCCTGAGCAAGCGTGACGCCTGCCTGTTGGCCGAGGGGATAGTGGTGGCGCTGCGCAACCCCCAAGACGCAGAAAAAGACGTTTTCCGCCTTGGACAGTTGGAATTGTCGGTTGGCGTTGCCTCGGCAACACCGGCGGCGAACCAATTCTCTACAGGCCATCCCATACTGACAAATTGCTAACACCGTGCTGTTGACCGCATCCGGCCAAGGAAGGCTTTCTTACCCACAATTTTCCCATTCTCTCTTTTTTAGAAAAGCGGCTGGCCAGAGAAAGGTCTCAGGAAACCCTTTCTCTGATTGTTTTTCTATTGATAACTATTCACTACTCTTCACTTAAGATAAAAGAATAAGTAATACAGTAAGTTAAAGAGTGAACAGTTGAGAATAAAGTATTCACCTACTGTTCACTACTGTTCACACCGTCTATTTATTATTCATTTCTCATTGATGCCTTTTTAAGATTAATTTTTCATATTAAAAATTAAAAATATAACTAAAAGTTTGGTCGGCTTTATCAATGACTGTCGAATATTATTGAGGATTAATGAATGTGTGTGTTGTGCAAAAAATAGCCTGTTGGGTGGTGGGCTGATGTAAAATGACTTGTTGCACTGCCTCAAAATATTCACAAAATAGAAAGCTACCCGAAGCCGGACGGATACGCCCGGTACTGTATGGACTTGATGAGGTAGCCCGATGAACACTAATTTTTCTGTTTCCCCTTCTGCCCCTGCCGCACCACTCATGCCCGTTTCTGGCGCTGCCCATGAGCGTTTTTTACGACTGCCCGAAGTCATTCACCAGTGTGGACTTTCACGCTCCACGATTTATCAACTTATCAAAGATGATGCGTTCCCGGCTCAGGTCAACCTCGGGGGGAAAAATGTGGCATGGCTTCAGTCAGAGATCACGGCATGGATAGCCGACCGCGTCGCTGAACGTGGTCGGAGATACGATGCATGAAACTCGCCATTTCGCCAAAAGCCCCTTTTTCTGGCTTGCGTCCTTTCGTGATTTGCGGCTATAGTTTTCCCGCTGTCGCAAAATCGGCAGCCGGGCGTAGGAACCCGTGTTACTCAATGGCGACACCAGACGCGCCATGCGTCTTTTTTTACGTCGTAGCTCCGGCACACCCATTTTTCGGGCTGTGGTGTATTCACCATAACCCAGTTCAAATAATGGTGGCCCGGGCGGGGCAGCCTTCGGGCTGGCCGGTATCCATTGAGGCCGGTATTCCTACCCCCGTTCGGGTCACCACCCATGAGCGTAGGAACTCCGGTGGTGGCATTAACCGCTACTCAATGGAGGTTGCCCTTATGGCTACGACCCTCACCCTGTCTCGCCCGCAGTTTATTTTTGTCTTTGCGGCCATTCGTCGCATCGAACGTACTCCCCGTATCTGTATGCTCCGCACCGTGGCTGATAATGAGCGCCATGCACGCCGCTCCCTTGCCGGTGATTACATCCTCTCCCTTGCCGCGCGTTTGCCTGTTGTGGAGGTGCGCCCATGAAACAGCCCTCCATCACCCTTAAAGACCTCGAATGCCTGGAGCACCTGCGCAATGTCGGTCAGGTTGTGAGTGAGTTGACGACGTTGCAAGACAGCAACACCCTTCACCGCAACCCGGCGCAGCGGTTACAGCTTGCCTCCGTGATTTACCTGATGACCGCCCAGCTCGACGGCGTGGTCGAACGCTGCAATCAGCAGTGGCTCACCGGGGAGGGCAACGTATGAAACCGTCTCTCCCCGCCGCTCTGCGCGTGGCACTCTATCGCCGCGCCGTTGCCTGTGCCTGGTTGACCCTCTGCGCTCACCAGCACCGCTACCCACAACTCACCCTCGACACGCTGGAAAATGCCATCGCCGGTGAACTGGAAGGTTTCTATCTGCGCCAGCATGGCGAGGAGAAAGGCCGCCAGATTGCCTGCGCCTTGCTGGAAGATTTAATCGAAGCTGGCCCCCTTCAGGCCATACCGTCGCTGTCGTTGCTGGGGCTAGCCGTGATGAATGAGTTATGCGCCCGCCACCTTAAAACGCCGGTACTGCACTGAGGGAGAAACCAGAATGAGAATGAACGTAACAGAAACCGTAAAACAGGCGTGCGGCCATTGGCCGCAGATCCTCCCGGCGTTGGGCGTCAAGGTAGTAAAAAACCGTCATCAGGCGTGCCCGGTGTGTGGCGGCTCCGACCGTTTTCGTTTTGACGACAAAGAGGGGCGCGGCACGTGGTTCTGTAACCAGTGCGGCGCGGGAGACGGGCTGAAGCTGGTTGAGAAGGTGTTCGGCGTGACCCCGACAGAGGCCGCCAGCAAGGTGAATACCGTCACCGGTCATTTGCCGCCAGTCGCACCGGAAACGCTGACCGCGACCGAGGCAGAAACCGAGGCCAACCGGAAAGCCGCCGCCGCACTGGCGGTCAAACTGATGGCAAAAACCCGCACGGCCACCGGCAACGCTTACCTGACCCGCAAAGGCTTCCCCACTCGGGAATGCCTGACGCTGACGGCCACACACAAAACCGGCGGCGTGACCTACTGCGCCGGTGATATGGTCGTACCGTTGTATGATGATAAAAACGTTTTGGTTAACCTTCAGCTTATCAACGCGGAAGGGCTTAAGCGCACCCTGAAGGGCGGCCAAGTCAAAAGCGCCTATCGCCTTATTGAGGGGCAGAAACAGGCGGGAAAACGTCTGTGGATAGCGGAAGGCTATGCCACGGCGCTCACCGTGCATCACCTGACCGGCGAAACCGTAAGGGTGGCGCTCTCCTCCGTGAACCTCCTTTCTCTGGCAAGCCTTGCCCGCAGTCAGTATCCGGGCTGTCAGATTGTGCTGGCCGCCGACCGTGACCTCAATGGCAACGGCCAGACCAAAGCCATAGCAGCCGCAGAAGCGTGTAACGGGATTATCGCGCTGCCGCCAGTGTTCGGTGACTGGAATGACGCCTTTATGCAACACGGTGAGGAGGCTACCCGCGCGGCGTTGCATGAGGCCATCAAGACACCCGCCGCCAGCCCGTTCGACACCATGAGCGAGGCCGAATTCACCGCCATGAGCGCCAGCGAAAAGGCGATGCGGGTGCATGAGCATTACGGCGAAGCGTTGGCCGTCGATGCCAACGGCCAGCTCCTTTCCCGCTATGAGGCGGGAATATGGAAGATTATTCCCCCCTCAGATTTTGCCCGCGATGTGGCCGGGCTTTTTCAACGCCTGCGCGCCCCGTTCTCGTCCGGTAAAATTGCCTCAGTGGTAGAGACGTTAAAGCTGATTATTCCGCAGCAAGACAGCCCAGCACGGCGTCTGATTGGTTTTCGTAACGGTGTGCTCGATACGGTCAGTGGCATATTCAGCCCACATCATAAATCGCACTGGCTGCGTACCCTGTGCGATGTGGATTTTACCCCGCCGGTGGAAGGCGAAACGCTAGAAACCCATGCGCCGAATTTCTGGCGCTGGCTCGACCGTGCCGCCGGTGGCCGGGCTGAAAAGCGCGATGTGATACTCGCGGCGCTGTTTATGGTGCTGGCGAACCGTTACGACTGGCAGCTCTTTCTGGAGGTGACCGGCCCCGGCGGCAGCGGGAAAAGTATTCTGGCTGAAATTGCGACCCTGCTGGCTGGGGAAGATAACGCCACGTCGGCCAGCATTGAAACGCTGGAGTCGCCCCGTGAGCGGGCTGCGCTGATTGGTTTCTCGCTGATACGCCTGCCCGACCAGGAGAAATGGAGCGGTGACGGTGCAGGGCTTAAGGCTATCACTGGCGGGGATGCGGTCTCCGTTGACCCAAAATACCGTGACGCCTATTCCACACACATTCCGGCGGTCATTCTGGCGGTGAACAACAACCCGATGCGCTTTACTGACCGCAGTGGTGGCGTTTCCCGTCGCCGGGTTATCCTGCATTTCCCCGAGCAGATAGCTCCGGAGGAGCGCGACCCGCAGCTTAAGGACAAAATCGCCCGCGAGTTGGCCGTGATTGTGCGCCAGTTAATGCAGCGGTTCAGCGACCCGATGAGCGCCCGCACGCTGCTTCAGTCGCAACAGAACTCTGATGAGGCGCTTTGCATCAAGCGTGATGCTGACCCGGCCTTTGATTTTTGCGGCTATCTGGAGGCACTGCCGGAACCGGATGGGATGTACATGGGGAACGGCAACATTATCCCGCGTCAGCCACGGCTCTACCTGTATCACGCCTATCTGGTCTATATGGAGGCCCACGGCTATAAAAACACCCTCAGCCTGACCATGTTCGGTAAGGGGCTGTCGGCCATGCTGAAAGAGTACGGGCTGAATTACGAGAAGCGACGGACGAATCAGGGGATGCAGACCAATCTCGCACTCAAAGAGGAAAGCAACGCCGACTGGTTGCCAAAATGTGATGCCCCCACCGCGAACTAACCTACCGAGACCGGCGCTTGCCGGTCTTTTTTTATCTGCTAATCATCAAAAATGAACAGTAAAGTGTTCACTGTTCACAGACCCTTCACGACGTAACTGCATGAATAAAATAGATAAAACCACTCAGTGAACAGTATGAACAGTTTTCCGTAAAAAAAGTTTTTTATGACGCTAGTGATGTTCCGGTTAGGTTCCGATACACGGAACCTAACCGGAGGCTGCGAATTTTATTTTTTTACTTTATAAACAATGAATTGAGTGCGAAAAGATCAAATTAAATGATGGTGGGGGCATAAAGTGGGGCATAATAAATTTACATTAATTAATACTTGTTATTTTTCATTATTTTAAATTGAGATTTGAGTCCGGCCTTCGCACCAACAGTATGTAAATAGACCTCAACTGAGGTCTTTTTTTATGCCTGAAATCCAGTAGTTACCTACCTTTCCCGCTATATTAGCTCTCTCAGTGTCAACCGGCATCAACCCACATCTACCAACAGATGTTGGTACAGATGATGGTAGATATGGTTCGATAATGCGTGTACCAACGGGGAGGGGATAATCATGGCATTAACAGATATTAAAGTCAGGACATCCAAGCCTGAGGAGAAGCAGTACAAGCTGACCGATGGCAATGGCATGCATCTTCTTGTTCACCCGAATGGCTCTAAGTACTGGCGTCTGCAGTACCGCTTTGGCGGGAAGCAAAAGATGCTGGCTTTAGGTGTCTATCCAGATGTCTCCCTTGCGGATGCCAGGGCACGCCGTGATGAAGCTCGCAAGCAGATAGCGAACGGCATCGATCCTAGCGATAAAAAGAAAACCGATAAGGTCGAGCAGAATGAGGCTCGTACTTTTGAAGAGATCGCTATCGAATGGCACGCTACCAATAAGAAGTGGTCGGAAGAGCACAGCAAGCGCGTACTGAAAAGCCTGGAAGATAATCTCTTCCCCGCTAGCCTAGAGTTTGACGGAAATGTGGTGCATGGGGAGTTTGGGCGTCGTGCTTAGCTGAGAGTGTTTTTTTGAAGGAGATCGACAGTGTCAGCAGTGATGCTGGTGCTGTTGGTTTTTTATCGAGTTCATGATGCAGTACCTTTGAAAAAAGAACACTCAGCATAAGTGCGGCAGGACTTACGCTGAGGGACGTCCATTACATCACTACACCAACAACATCTTTGTCACTTAAGAAATCATCCGTTTGTGCAAAAATAAACTGCTTTAAAAACTGATCAATGCGAATATTCAGCTTAAATAGCGGTATGGTTACGCCGTCTTGCTTTTCAAAATAGGCCTTGGCTTTCGCTTTATCTACCGTTTCTTTTAATGCGTCGAAGCGACCAAAGTCGTTGATATTTTGATCATTAACACTATCGGCCATTAATGCCATGAGTAGTTCTTTATCTAAACCAAGAGCATTAACAACTGCGTTTAATTGCGCATTTTCAGCGTTATCTTTGTAGGTGTTGATGTAGTCTCTAAAAGTATGGCCTTCAACTAACTGCGCATCGCCGCGCTGCAAGTCGTGCAAGAAGAGCTTGGCGTACTTTTGCTCGCTTTGGGTGAGAGATGCAAACGACTTGTGCAGCTCATTTAATGTGGTTTCGATGCTCGCAGAGTCTTGGTGTTTGTTCAGCTCTTTTAAATATTTATCAAAGCGGCTGTTCATATAGTCGGCATCGATTTTGCCGGTGTCTATTTCAGTTAAATAACCACTGATATCAAAAGGCACATCGCCACCACCAGCACCACCGCCTTCACCTTTAGCGGCCAACTCTTTATAGCGCAAGGCCAGGCTCAGGTAAGTTTGTTGGTCTATGGCCAGCGTTACTTCATGTTCTACATCATTTTCAGTAGTGGAATAGACTGACTGTTCCCAATGCAAACCTTGCACTTTAGCCGCTTCCAAGTGTTGGCTAAAGGTGTTAAATAATTTGGCGAATTGGGCACAGGCTTCTATATCGTCTGGCAGTTTTTCAAAATTATCCACCCCAGCGCTAACAAACAGCTCGGTCATGTCTGCCACTAATTCATTCATGGCTGCAATATTGCTGGGTAATCTATCAACAAATAAACCGATAGGCCTGTCGCCGGAATAGAGTTTTACCGCAGCGTTAATGTGCTGCTCCATGGTGTGCGGGTAGCGGTAATAACGGATAATGCCGTGGGGTTTGTCGGGGCCAAACAAGCGATTGGTGCGCGAGAACGCTTGAATAATGTTTTGGTATTTAATCACCTTGTCTAAATACAAGGTATTGAGCCATTTAGAGTCAAAGCCAGTAAGCATTTGATCCACTACAATCAGTAAATCTAATTGCTTCGAAGGCTCGGTATGAATGCGCTCGTAGGGTTTTTTATGGGCAAGGCGTGCCGCTAAATCTTTTTTAAAGGCCGCGTGGCGGGCAAAGTCAAAATCCTGGCCATAACGCGCGTTATAGTCGGCCATAATTTCGTCCAGGCCATCGCCTTTAAAGGTGGGGCCTCGGTCGCCACTGCCGTCGTTATCAATGTGCGGGTCAAATAGGGCCGATACTTTAAGTTCAGGTTTGGCGGCTTTTAAACGGCGGTAATAATCAATAGCCTCGGCAATGCTGCTAGTGGCAAAGATAGCGTGAAACTTATTGGCTTGGCTTAGCACATCCCACTCAGCCAGAATATCTTCTACTACCTTTTCTTGATGGGTTTCAGTGAGATATTGCTCTTTTGGCACATAATCCTCTATGCCTTTGATATACTTACCTGTTGCATCTTTATGGCCAGCCATTGGCACATCATTCATAAAATAATTAAATTTTTTCTTTTTGGCAGCCGTACACATTGCATCTGCAACCGAATCGGCCTTAGCCTGTGCAAGGGCGACGGCCTGGCGTAGATCTTTATCTTTAAAGGTACAGACTTTGTAAGGGTCAAAGCCCAAAACATTGCCGTCGCGAATACCATCGGCAATGCTGTAGCGATGCAACTCATTGCCAAAAACATCGGCGGTCGTGTTATTGTTGACATGGTTTTCATCATGGATAGGTGTACCGGTAAAACCAAAAAACAACGCGGCAGGAAAGGTCTTTTTGACCGTAATTAACATTCCGTCCTTGTTATCTTTGCCGCTGCTCATGGTTGAACGGTGGGCTTCATCGACAATAAACACCAAACGCTTGGCACGAATTTTCTCAATATCGGCAGAGTTTGTGGCCGCGCCTTCATCGTCTACCGTTTCAAAAATATTACTCATTTTTTGAATCGAGCTAACAATTAACGTATCGGAAGGTGCACTGCTTTTTAATTTGGTAATGAGTACATGAGTATTTTCGGTGGCTTGAACGTCTTCGCCATCGCCAGCAAAATTGCGGTACTCCGTGAGCGACTGGGTGCCCAGCTCGATGCGATCCATTAAAAAAATCACTTTATCGGCATCTTTGGATTGTGCGATCAACTGCGCCGATTTAAAGCTGGTCATGGTTTTACCCGAACCCGTGGTATGCCACACATAGCCACCGAGGCGATCGGGGTTATTGGCAGCGCTACCCAGTTGTTGCCAATTGGTTTTGGCCACTTTGTCAGATATCGCATTGGCGGCGTAATACTGATAACTGCGCATGACCTTAAGCACGCCGTCGGTATCGTCGGCAACGGTATAAAAACCAATCAACTGGTGTGCCATAGGGATGGAAAGCAGGGTAGAGGCGATGTCTTTCCAGTGGTTCATGGGTTCATTATTAAAATCGGCCCAGTTAAATTGATAGTCTCGGTTAAACTTGCCGTCTAGCTCAGGGTTGGCAAAGTATTTGGCCTCGTTTGGCTCCATGGCCACAAACACTTGGATGAGCGAAAACAGGCCGCTAAATACGCCCTCTTTGCTGTACTTTTCAATTTGGTTCACCGCTTGGCTAACTGGAATGCCGCTGCGCTTTAGCTCTACATGGATCACCGGCATACCGTTGATCAGTAATAGCACATCGCCGCGTCTGTCGTTACGCAAGGGGCTGCCACGTTCAAACTTAGGCTGTTGCACAATTTGGTAACGGCTTTGGCCGGCGGCGATTTCTTGGCGATCGTATATTTTTAAGCTGACTTCTTTGCCCACATGCAAGGTATCGGCAGGATTATCACGCTTAATGGCCACGGTTTTACCGTTAATTAAGCCGTTGAGCTTGAGCGGGGTTTTAAGCTCTTTGATTTGCTCAATAATTTGCTGCATTTCCGTATCGGTTAGCGGGACATCGTTTAAGCGATCCCGCTGGCGATTATTTTCAAACAAAATGGAAGCCCAATTTTGCAGTAAATCTGCTTCGGTTTTTTTTTTGAGTATCTCTGGCTCCCAACCTTTGTTGGTGAGTACCTCAATAAAAGCCTGCTCAAATTGCGCTTCGGTTTTAAAGGTGGTCATGAACACTCCCTATATAAACATTTTACTTAAGCAGGCCAGTTTGATGTTATTAAGTTTGGCGATTTGTTGTTGGTGTTGGTTGATTAGGCTATCGAGCTTTTGGAAATAGTTGCCGATGGCAGTTTGTTCTTGTCTGTCAGGTGTGCTAATTTCGGTGTCTAAGATGTTTTTGTTGTAAAGTCGTTTGATAGTACTGCCTTCTAGCCCACTCCATTTAACTATAGAATAAAAAACCTTTAAGAAAGCATTGTCTATCTTTCCATCATGTTTTAGCCAAATAATATTTGAGTCCTGAAAGTATTGCTCTTCCCCTTTGTATTCAACAACGCGACCAATACTTCCAGAAGCCGACAGTAGGAGGTCTCCCGCAACTGGGTATGGGTATTTTTCTTTATATTCATAAAATAAAGCTTTACTAATAAAAGCATCAGCTTTTTTTCCAAAAGTACCTATTTTAAAGAATGGAATCTCACCGACTATGGTCGTTTGATGCTTAAAAATTCTTTTATTCATGGCGACAGAACCAAGATCACCCAAAGTTAATTTTTTCCAATCCCCACTAAACCCTTTAAAGCGGATTTCTGGTATGGTTTCGCCTTGTTTGGGGAACATCTTTTCCAGCATGGCTTTTTTGATGTTGATGAGCTTGTCATGCTTTTGTTGGTGCTGGTTGATTAGCGTGTCGAGTTTTTGGAAGTAGTTGCCGATATGGGTCTGTTCTTCGTCGCCGCACGTATTTATCGGTGTTGCTTTCGCTTGTTCAATTGTATAATGCGCAATCGTTCCTGTATGAGAAATACTTTTAATATGTTTTTTGAAAGGTTTGCTAAAGAAAAATGCGTATAGAAAATAGCCATCGAACTTTTTATTGTTCTTTAGCCAAAGCAAATCAGCATCCTTAAAATATAAAGGGTTATCGTTCGGCACTAGGTAAGGAATACCGATCGAGCCACCACCCGTGATAAGTATATCCCCTGTTGTCAGCGTGCCAATTTTCTCAGATAGACTTTGGTAAACCTCGTGAGAGATATAGGCTTTAGTGTTTTCTTTTCCTTTATAAATAGATACAACATCGCTTGTTCTAAAAAATGGCACGCCTGCTTCAGTCCATTGTTCTTTATGAACTCGCGCGGCAGACCTAATATCAATTAGCCCACCTAGATCATTTTCAACCCACTCCCCACTAAACCCCTTAAACCGAATTTCTGGCACCTTATTATCCACACTCATCTTATTCGCCCTTCAATAAGCTGGTGAGCTCTGCCAAGCCCCGTAAATCAAACTCATTACCGGTGAGTTCGCCCATCATCTGCGCCAGTTGTTGCTCGGTGGTTTTTATCTCATTGGCCACTTGCGAATAGGTGACGGCATATTTATCCGCCAGGGCTTGCACTTGAGTGGTGAGTTGGCTAATTACCGCGTTTGGCATGGCAGCCAGTTCGCTGCTTAATGGCGCAATCCATTTAAGGTGCAGCAGGTGGTTCACTTGGCTCTCAGTTAACCCTTCGATAGTGGTTTTGGTGGTTAAGTGCAGGGCTGTAGCGGCATCTTTGACCGTTTTTTTCAGGTTTTTTTCTTCATCAATAAGTTTACTCGCCGCAATGATTTTAGCTTCATAGCTTTCTTCTGCGAATTTAACTTTGCTTTCTTTTTGTTCTTTCAACAAGGCCTTGGCGGCCTTGCCTACTTCGGCATTGGCAAAGCCGTCTCTGCTTTCTTTGACCGTATCTTGTTCTTTTTCTTCTTCGCTTAGGGATTCTAAAATTTCTTCAAGCGTGCTGGCGATTTCTGCCAAGCGAGTTTCTTGCGCTGCCAGAGCGTGTAACTCATCACTTAAGTAAGTTTGTTGCACTAAATCAAACGGCAGGATGTGGCCTTTCCAACCCTCTTGCACTTCGGTGTCTTTGCCGTCTTTCTTCTTGGTGACTATGTTAGGGTCAACCTGTTTGGTGGCGGCAAAACCTTCAGTTTGCATCATTTCTAAATCGGCGCTGATGATTTGCCATTGGTTGTTCAGAAATTGGTAAGCTTGGTATTTATCTATTAAGGCAATGGGGGCTAAGCGGGTAAATAGCTCGGTACTTAATAGCGCCTCTTGTTGGTTACGCTTTACGCTTTGCCAGTTTTGTATTAACTGGGTATTTAGCTGGTCATCAAAGCCATTAAAGGCTTGGTTGTAGGCGCTGATAAACGCTAACACTTGCGGGTGCACACTAATACTGGCGTTGACGTCTTGTTTGGCAATAGCCAGCTCACTGTAAGCGGAGGATTTAGGCGTAAACAGAGTGCCGTGCAATTGCGGGAAAGCTTGCCAAAAATTGTCTAACTCGGCAATTTCGCCGTTGGGGATGCCACCGAGCATAGTGGCGTGTAAATCCCAGCTTGGTGTCGCCGCAGAGGAATCCACATAGCGCGGTATGTTGAGGTTGTAACCGTTGTCGCGCAGAGTTTGTTTGCTCACCAGCTGCGAGAACTTGTCGATACTTTCGCGGTTAATCACCGCATCAGTAATGCGCTTGATATCACTGGCTTGCAGTTTGTTGTTTTTGCCTTCTTTCATAAAGTGCTTGGAGGCATCGACCACCAATACATCGGTGTTTTGGCGTTTTTGCTTGAGTACCAAAATCACCGTGGGAATGCCGGTGCCAAAAAAGATATTGGCCGGTAAACCGATAATAGTATCAATATGATTCTGCTCAATGAGTTGCTGGCGAATTTGACCCTCTTCACCGCCACGGAACAAGACACCATGGGGTAGAACAATGGCCATAATGCCATCGGGCTTAAGGTGATAGAGGTCGTGCAGCAAAAAAGCAAAATCGGCTTTGGTTTTAGGTGCTAGGCCAAAACGTGAATAGCGTGGGTCGCTGTCTTTAAAACTTGGGTCCCAGTTTTGTGAGTAAGGCGGGTTGGACACCACGGCATCGACATGCAGGGCGTAGTATGAGCCTTGAGGATCGCTATCATCAAAATACGGCCAATCGTCTTCCAGGGTATCGCCATTACGGGTTTTAATGTTACTGGCTTTGATACCGCGCATGATGAGGTTCATACGGGTGAGGTTGTAGGTGTTGGCTTTTAACTCTTGGGCGTAATAGGTGATGCTGTCTTTGTTTTTAGCGTATTTCTCAACCGCCTCACCGATATTGATCAGCAACGAACCGGAGCCGGAGGTAGGGTCGTAAATCTTGATAGTATCTTTGTGTTTTAACTCATGGGCGATGATGTGTGACATCAGTACCGAGACTTCATGAGGCGTGTAAAACTCACCGGCTTTTTTACCCGCATTGGCGGCAAATTTTTCAATCAGGTATTCGTATATGTAGCCCAGTACGTCATACCCTTGATTGCTATTCATCGGGATGCTTTTGATCAGGTGGAGTAAGTCGCTGATGGCTTTGGTACGTTTGCCAGCACTTTCACCCAGTTTGCTTAAACCTGTTTCTAAGGTGGTAAAAATGCCTTCAAACAGTTTTTTGTAAGTGGGCGAAATCAAACGGCTAAAGGCTGAGAGCGCATCACGCACGTTAGATTCATCAAATTCGGATTCTGGATCAATCCAGGTAGAAAACAGATTGTCGTAGGCAATAAAGTAGCCCAAGTTGCTTTGCACGTACTCAACGATGTCAGCGTCTTCTTCGTTGAGGGCTTTGATGTCTTGGGGCGTCATACCCTGTTTGGTGACAAACTGCACCAGCTGGTCGCTGAGGTACTTGTAGAAGATAAAGCCGAGTATGTAATCTTTGTATTCGTTGGCTTCAATTTTAGAACGCATCTGGTTGGCAGATTCCCAGATTTTTGCCGCAAGTTGCTGTTTATTCACTATGAGTCCTGTTAAAACAATTCTTTTTCGAAAAGGGCTATTTTAGGGTTTTGATTGTACGTTTGATAAGAGCTTCTTGCTAGCGGCAAGGCTTCGGCCATATGCAGTTAAAAGTGGCCAACTGAAGAAGCAGGCGCAAGCAGACGTTTCTGAGTAACCACAATCAGGGGGGCAGTTTTACTTTGGCAGGGTGGGCAACAATTCGAGCGGTATTGACACTGAATTGCTATGGTGAACTAATCTACTGGCAACAAGTCAGGAAATCAGTCACTGTAAGGCTCTTCTCGCTTTTCGGTCAACCGACATCAATCTGACTTCTCCTACATTAATATCTTTGTGAGTATCATTTGATTCAGGCTTTAAACACCTGCCCCCGGTGCCACTCCACAAACTGCTCAAGTGGATAATGTTCTGCACTTTTTGGCAGTAAAATCCCCCGTCCTGCGAAATCCCAGAACAGCCGTTCAACCATTTGACTGCCGTTTACGCCTTCTGAAACCAATAGTTTCATGCTGTCATCAAGCCCAATTACACCCATGTCGAAGGCCGAATGGTGCAATGAGCATAAAGCCAGGCCGTTGGTTACGGTACAAGGGCCGCCGTATTGCTTCCACTTGATATGTGCAGCTTCAAGACCAACTGGCGTGCTGTCGTGTCGCAGGTTATAACCACAAACAGCGCATTGATAATTGTAAGCACGCAGGATGGTTTGGCGGAACACCGGATCACGCATTTTGCGTGTATCACTAAGCTGCAAGTCTAAACGGTTAGCGAGCAACTCTTGTAGGCTATCGGGGAAGTGTTCACTCAGGATTTGCTGTGCGAGTTTGTTTAGCAGCGTGGGTTTACTGCGTAATAACTGGTAGCTTTCTTCATCGAAACCACCCATCACACCATGTTCGATGATTTCACGCTTCGGTGGTTCTTTATTACCTTTCTGTGGGCTGCAAAATTCAGCGTTCCGTAATTCCCAGAAACCGTCACTGCGTAAGCGCCAGAACGGCATGGTGGGGTAATGTTCGCGCCGCTGTGGGCCAAAACTATGGAGCAGTTCCAGCAGTGGCTGATGAATTTCTTCACCATAATTGAACATTCTCTCATGGCCCTTTTGATACTGCGCAAGCACATACAACAGTAACAATGGCTTATGTGGTGCACGCTGATCGCCTTTGCGCCAAACAGTCAGGTTGGAAATCGCTGTTTGCAGTGCCTTGCTGGTGATCATGCAGTTATCCCGGTGAGAAATAGATTGTTGCGATCATGCTTGCAAAAGTGACGAGATTCAATATTCCCTTGCATCACAAGCCATTGAAATAGTAAGTGGTCAGTAAGAGCGCTATTATTCAAGCTTATCGATAACGCCAACTGAATGATAAGTAGGGAAGCATGCAGAATAAAATGTGGATGATCCGTGGTGATAGTGGGAAATTATACGACGATTTCCGCGAGCGTGAAGTTGTCGCTATTGGTTGGTCGCAACTGGCACCCTATGCGAAACCGGGTCTGACACGGGCACAGCTTATCGAACGTTATCTCGAGTTGGAGCCACAAACCAAGTTAGGTACAGCTCGGTCTGGTGCTTCTCAAGTCTGGCGTTTTATCAATGAAGTAAAACAGGGCGACTGGGTGATCACTTATTCCCCGGCGAATCGTACTTACTTGGTTGGTAAGGTGGTGTCTGATTTTCAATATCATCCTGAATGGTCGGAAGAGGGGATGGGATTGGTGCGTAGGGTCAAGTGGAACACGCAAGAAGTTGATCGTGATACGCTGAGTACTGCCAGCAAAAACACGCTGGGTTCTACATTGACGGTATTTCAGTTGCCAGATTATGCCGTAGCTGAACTCCTCAAGGAGAAAAAACAGGCGATTGTTGTTGCGGTAACTGATGATGTCAAAGATGCAGATGAAGATCCCCTATTAGGCATGGAAGTTCTGGCATTTGAACGTATCAAAGACAAAATCAACTCCCTTGATTGGGATGAAATGCAAAATCTGGTTGCTGGTGTTCTACGCAGCATGAACTATAAAACTCAGGTATCTCCCGTTGGAGCAGATCGTGGCAAAGACATCATTGCTTCACCGGACGGTTTTGGTTTTGAAAATCCACGGATTATTGTCGAAGTGAAGCACCGAAAGGAGCAGATGACGAGCCAGCATATTCGTAGCTTTATCGGTGGACGCCATAAAGACGATAGGGGCTTGTATGTGAGCACTGGCGGTTTCAGTAAAGATGCGCGCTATGAAGCCGATCGCTCTACCATTCCATTAACATTATGGACATTGGACGATCTGGTCCGTGCCCTGGTAGAAAATTATGATCAGGTTGATATTGAAACCAAGCTACTCGTCCCATTGAAGCGTGTTCATTTACCCGTCTGAGTTTGAGAAGGATTACGAGTCAGCAGAAGCTGGCTAATGGCCTCGAAAAGTAAAGGAAGAGCCTGTACATAAATTTGTGTAATTGCCTGATTTTGATATGTTCAATCCAACATCGAAAGCAGGTTATGGACGGAAAACTGTTATAGACTCTGGCTAACGAACTGGCCAAAAATCTCAAAACCCCTGAGGATCTTAACCAGTTTGTTCGCCTGCTGAAGAAAATCAGCGTCGAGGCAGCTCTCAATGCCGAAATGTCCCACCATCCGGGCGACGTAAAAATCAGGCTCCAACACCCGCAACGGCTACTCGACAAAGACCGTAACCACTGTTGATGGCACGCTGGAGCTGCGCACTCCCTGCGATCGCGAAGCCACTTTTGAACCGCAACTGGTGAATAAAAACTAGACCCTTATTACCGGGATGGATAAAGCGGTATTGATGATGGGTTTGTGTCTTCAGCGTCGTTTCCGACCAGTTGCGCTCCCGCCGCCATGTCACGAACCGCAACAGCAGTGCATACAGGCTTTTCGGGTCATGCGCCGGGCCAACGAGCTTACGGTAGACTTCATCAACGGTCAGCAGCGCATCGGCGCGGGGTCTGCGATAGGCCATTAGCTAATCTTCCATATTCTTGTGCTCTGTCTGCCAATATATACGGACTGGTCTCATGATTTTCTGAAGTAAATAATGAAACCAGCATTGGAAGGTTTATACCTGTGACTATTTTACTTCCGGGATACTGAAGTGCTAAATGGCTTGCAACTAATTGATGGGCACTGCTCCTGCTTTCAATGAGGAAAAGAACACCATGCTGAACATTGAGATTGTTGAGCGTTGTTCTATAGCGTTCGAACAACGTTTCGAGACAATCCCCTTCAGAAAACCTAATTGATGACACGTTACTGACAGTACCAACTGTGTATTCAGCAACCTGTAACAATTCTTTCGCAATCAAACCATTAGATGCGACGACAGTGGCTCCTCTCATATCTCCCCCGTTACTTCAGATGCAGCATTAAAATTAATCCCCGTACACTTAGTCATTACGCTTGAATTTCAGCGCTGCGAACCAATGGCGCAAGCAGGAAGATCACTCCCAGCATTAGCGCCATCACTATGTATACATTGGAAAACCCAGTGAGTTGGGCAAAGAAACCAATAGGCGCTGGCGCCATCAATGTGCCTAAATAACCTATGGTTGTGGCGATGCTCATACCGGTGCTGGTTGCGATACCCGGCTGGTTACCTGCGGCTGAAAAAGCGATCGGGACAATATTAGCGATTCCGATCCCAGCTAAAGCGAAGGCGATAATCGCTTGCCACGGGTCGGTCGCTAATGCTGCGATCAGAATACCTGCCGCTGCTAACAGGCTTGAAACGCGTAGAGTTCTTACAGCGCCGAAACGGTTACGCACGGAGTCGCCCATGAACCTAAGCACAGCCATTGTTCCGGCGAAGAATGCAAAGGCGAGACTGGCTGTCTCAATTTTTGCATCCAGGTCCTTTAACATATAACGCGAAGACCAGTCGACAACGGCGCACTCCGGAATCATACCGAACAGTGCTATGAGGCCAATAAGGTAAACTGTGGACGAACGTGGCAGGCGCATTGGCTGTTTGATTTTCGTTTTCGGCGCAGGATCATCCTTGATAACGAACGGACAGGTGACGGCGATGAACACTGCTGCGGTCACGCTCACAAGGATAATATGCGCGAGAAATCCGAAATGCTTGACGGTGTAGCCTCCGATCGAACCGGCAACGAACAGGCCGATGCTCCAAGAGCAATGTGAGAAGGATAACACTGCTCGGGACAGGGATTTTTCCACAGCCACTGCGTTGGAGTTCATGGCGACATTCATCGAACCGATCATGGCACCGAGGGCAAACAAGGCAATAACCAAAAGCGGAATGTTTGGGGCAAGCCCAAGCGGTAATAGTGCTACAGAAGTTGCGACAGCAAAAATCCGCACTATGCACTGCGAACCGAATTTTGCCATCAAGATGCCAGATACCGGCATCATGATGAGCGCGCCTAGCCCAAACGTTAAGATAAGATGACCGATTACTCTGTCAGTCACCCCGAAACGCGGGACGAACTGCGCAATCTGCACAGCCCAGCCGCCAGTCACAAAACCGTTGACGAAAAACAGCACAGCAACAGCCCACCGCCCCTTTTGTGCCTGATTCATCAGGGATGATCTCGTAGCGCAGTTAACCGTTCCACGAATACTTTATGCCCTGGTCGGAACGAGAGGAGTGAGCCGTCCGCTCCGGAGGTCATCAATTCCACGCCCCGGAAGTCAGGGATGATGAGCTTTGCACCGCAGGGCATCAGGTCTTCCTCGCCAATGCCAACGCAATACGCTCCAGCAGCAACAGCGGAAGTCACCCCACTCTTGGAGTCTTCGAAAACGATAGTTTTACTGGCGGGGATGCCAAGACGCTCAGCTGCAAGCAGATAGGGGTCAGGGTAAGGTTTGCCGCGAGCCACGTCGTCCCTTTCGACGATCACCGAGATGCATGATTGCGCCTGGAGCAACGCTATGACACGGTCAATCTTGTAGCGCCAACCGCTGGTCACAATGCCGATCGTGATCCCAGCAGCATCGAGGGAAGCGATGAGCTGCGCCACACCCGGAATAGGTTCACAGTCGGCGGTATTTTCGACATGTATGATGTGTGCTTGAACCTTCTCTTGGTCAGAAAGCGGTAGATCATGGAATAGGGCACGAATGGTATGCGGTCCTGGCTGGCCGTGTATGTGTTTAAGAATGTCATCATCAGTGATCTGGCGCCCATATATCTGAGCTGCCTCTCGCCACCCTTGTTCAATGACGGCCTTGGAATCAATAAGAACACCATCCATGTCAAACAGAACTGCTGCTACCCTCTCTACAGACTCTACCATCTCTTTATTCCCCATCACACAATAGCGCTTCGCGCTTAATACGGGCGGCGGCGACGACCACCTGACCCAGAGAAATACCGCCATCATTGGTTGGCACCAATTGATGGCAATGCGGTTTGAATCCACGGTCCTCAAGGCAATTCAGCGCATTAATCAGAATGAACTCATTACAAAAAACGCCGCCGCTCAACACAATCTGCTCAACCCCAAAACGCTCAACAAGGCGACAGCAAACCTCGCCGATCATGTCAACAATCGTTGAGTGGAAGCGTCGGCTGAGTTCGGCAACGTCGCCAACCGGTTCACGTAGCAGTCGTACCAGTTCGCCGACCAAGGGGCGATAGTCCACTTCTAGGCAACCATCTCGCTCCTTTATGTCATACTCAAATGGCTTGGCCATGCTGAAGTCTCGCTGCAATAGCGCTTCCATTTCGATTGCCGCCTGCGCCTCGTATTCAACTTTTGCGCAGATGCCCATCAACGCCGATATACCATCGAAAAGACGCCCCATGCTTGAGGTGGAGGGGGCATTGATTTTCTGGATGGCCATTTTGGTAAAGACTTCACGCCTCTGTTCGGGTAGGTCACTGAGTGCCGGAACGTCGACCTCGGTAAGGCGCTCACCAAAGGTATCGACCAACAGTGACATGGCGATGCGGATCGGCTCTTTCACTGCCTTATCTCCTCCCAGAAGCAGCATTGGGCGCAAATGCCCGACGCGTTCGAACCCCTCGAAATCACCGAGAAGGAATTCACCGCCCCATATGGTACCGTCAGTACCGTAGCCAGTACCGTCAAAAACCACTCCGATGGTTTTACCCGAAAGTCCATTTTCCGCCATGCACGAAACCATGTGTGCGTGGTGGTGCTGAACCTGAACGACACGTATCTCTGATTGCTCGATGGCGTTCCGAGTTGAGCGGAAGGCTGGGTGCAGGTCACAGGCTAGCGTGTCGGCCTGTACTGCCAGCAGTTCTTGCATATGCCTGGCGCAATCGATGTGGGATTTGAAGGTGGTGTCGTTCTTTAGGTCACCGATGTGCTGGCTGATGAAGACCTGCTTGCCCTTACTGATGCTGACGGTGGTCTTCAACTCGGCCCCGAGTGCCACCACTGAACCTACTGAGTAGGGTAGATGAATAGGGTACGGAGCGTAGCCTCGCGAGCGACGCATGAAGAATATCTGAGGCTCATCCTTACCCTCGCGTACGATCCCCCGCACGACCGAATCGTCCACGCGCGTACGGATGTCTCGGTCGTTCAGAATGAAGTAGTCCGCGATTTCCCCTAATTGCTCAATTGCCGTATGGTTTTCGAACACGATAGGATGACCAGAAAGGTTACCGCTGGTCATGACCAGTACAGGGAGGGCTGGATCCTCAAGGAGCAGGTGCTGCAGCGGTGTTGATGGGAGCATGACACCTAGGTTGGGGTTGCGGGGCGCGACCTCCTCCGGCAGGGTCTCCGAACGCTTACGCAGTAGTACGATGGGTCGCTGTACACTATTGAGAAGTAGCTCATCGTGCTTGTTAGTAAAGGCCCACCGAGTGGCGTTCTCGGCGTCGGCAACCATCACAGCGAAGGGTTTTGCATCGCGCTGCTTGCGTCGTCGCAACTCCCGCACTGCCCCCTCATTGCTGGCATCGACCGCCAAGTGGAATCCCCCGAGGCTTTTGATAGCGACGATAGCACCCTCGCGCAACCTGGCGATGGCGCAGCGCACCACATCATCTGTTTCGATCGGGATGCCGCATCGGTCGGTGAACTGCAGACGTGGTCCGCAAGTCTGGCAGGCATTCGGTTGGGCGTGGTAGCGGCGATCTTCAATGTCGAGGTACTCTTGATGACATTGTGGACACATAGTGAATGCACGCATGGTGCTCTGCGAACGGTCGTATGGCATGCCAAGGATAATCGAATAGCGTGGACCGCAGTTAGTGCAGTTAATGAAAGCATACCGGTAACGGCGGTTGTCTGGATTACGCATCTCCTGCAGACAGTCTTCGCAAACGTTTGAGTCTGGAGGAATGATGGTGTCCATGCTAGCTAAGTCGCGGCTCTTACGGATATCGAAGCTCTGGTAGCGCGGTGCAGTCTCGTCAAGAAACACTTCGCGAACATCAATGATTTTGGCAAGAGGCGGTGGGCTAGACACCAACTCGTCGATGAAGTTTTCGATAGCCTTCACCGACGCCTGCAGCTCAAGCAAAACACCTTCCGAGTCGTTGAGCACCCATCCGTTTGCCTTATGGTTGCGTGCCAGGCGATGGACAAAGGGCCGGAAGCCGACACCTTGTACGATCCCGCAAACCCGAAAACGACGTGTTTCGAGCACCTCAACAGAGTCTAGGGAGTTCCGCACCATAGAGTTCCTCGATAATTGTTAGGGTACCATCTGATTCCAGCATGTGTACCTCGGGTAGGGGAATTGCTTCAACCTCGCCGATAATAACAGCCTCCTTACCACAAGGGGCTTCACGCAGCAATGCGAGAACCTGATCCGCTACATCTGGTTCGACGAATAGGCATAAGCACCCCTCGTTGGCAAGGTTGATAACGTTAACGCCCAGCATATCGGCGGCCATGGCTGCTTCTGGAAGCACCGGTAGCGCTTGTTTGTCGAAGCGGATCACGCAATTGGCGGCACGTGCATGCTCGTGTAGCACAGCCGACAGACCGCCGCGGGTAACATCACGCATGGAGGCAACTTTGCCGGTCGGCACATTATTCAGTACCGTATCAATCATGTGATTGAGTGGAGCACAGT